>VGZE01000004.1 GCA_016872755.1 Planctomycetota bacterium | reverse complement strand
AAGTGATCGGGGTCGGGCACGGCGCGATCACGCGCATAGTCGATGTAGCTCGCGCGCGTGCGACCGAGACCCGGTTCGCAACGCGTGTAGAAGCCGGCGGCGAGGTCGATCAGCACCGGATGCGGAACGCGGGCACCCGCCGGCGGCTCGAGCATGCGCACGAAGATCTGCTCCGGCCGGACGACCGAGAGCGGGAGCTCGATGCCGGCCGCGTCGAAGAGCGCTTTCGACCACGGGCCGGCCGCGATCAGCACACGCGCGGCCTCGACGCGGCGCGCGCTCTTGCCCGAGCCGAACTCGAGCCCGCGCAGGCGCCCACCCTCCAGCCACAGGCGCGCGGCCGGCTCGAGCACGCGCAGCTCGACGCCGCGCGCGCTCGCCGCGGCACCCAGAGCGTTCAGCGTGGCGCGCGGATCCACGAAGGAACCATGGGCTTCCCAGCATGCGAGCGCGCCGTCCTCGATCGAGCAGCCGGGCACGAGCTCGCGCAGCCGACGGCCGTCGACGAGCTCGGCCTGCACGCCGATCGAGCGCAACATGCGCGTGTTGGCCGCGACGCGCTCGCGCCAGTCGGCCTGCGCGGCGCCCGCGATCGTCGCGACGCCGCAGCGCGTGTAGCCGATGTCGGAGCCGTAGTGCTTCTCGAAGGCCGCGTACCACGCGAGCGAGTCGCGCGCCATCTCCGCGACGGGCCGGTCGGCGTAGTGGCAGCGCAGGATCGCGCCCGAACGCCCGGAGGAGCCGGCGCCGAGCTGGCTGCGCTCGTAAAGCACGACTTCTCCGGGCCGGAAGAGTCCGCCCTGCGCCAGGTGCAGAGCACAGGACAGCCCCATCACGCCGCCGCCGACGATCGCGATGCGCGCGCTCATCCGGCAGAGGCTCGCGTCTGGGTCGGATCCGCGCAAGCCCGGGCCGAGAGTCGCCGCGGGCGCACGACCCCTCATCGGGCAGGCAAGTCGTGCACTAAGATGCCGCGCTCACGATGATCCCTCCCCGCCGCACGCGCACGATCCGCATTCGCTCGCTGGAGCTCGGCGGCCACGCTCCGATCCGCCTGCAGAGCATGGCCGCGACGCGCACCCAGGACGTCGAGGCGACGCTGCGACAGGTGCAACTGATCCAGGCCGCGGGCGCCGACCTCGTACGCATTGCCGTGGACTCCAAGGCCGACGTGGAAGCGCTGGCCCGCATCCGCGCGCGCACCGATGCGCTCCTGTCCGTGGACCTCCAGGAGAACTATCGGCTGGCCGAGCTGGTGGCGCCGCACGTCGACAAGCTGCGCTACAACCCCGGCCACCTGCACCACCACGAGAAGGACAAGTCGACCCGCGACAAGGTCGCCTGGCTCGTCGACGTGTGCGCGCGACACGGGCTGGCGCTCCGCATCGGCGTGAACGCGGGTTCGCTCGCGCCCGAGTACGAGCAGCGGCACGGCGACGACCACGTCGGAGCGCTCGTGCATTCGGCGGCCGACCACTGCGAAATCGTCGACGCGCTGGGATTCCACGACTACGTGGTGTCGATCAAGGACTCCGATCCCAAGCTCGTCGTCGACGCCAACATACGCTTCGCACAACTGCGGCCCGACGTGCCGCTGCACCTGGGCGTGACCGAGGCCGGGCTTCCGCCCGACGGGATCATCAAGACGCGCATCGCCTTCGAGCAGCTCTTGTCGCGCGGCCTGGGCGACACGCTGCGCGTTTCGTTGACGCTGCCGTTCGAGGACAAGGGCCGCGAGATCACGGTGGCCCGCGAGTTGCTCGACGACATCGAGAACGGCCGCTTCCGCTCGGTTCCGCCGAACTTCTTCGACGGACTCAACATCATCGCGTGCCCTTCCTGCTCGCGCGTCGAGAACGAGAAGTTCATCGAGCTCGCGCAGGACGTGAAGGCGCTGACGACGTATGCGGCCGCGCACAAGCTGACGATCGCGGTGATGGGCTGCCGCGTGAACGGTCCTGGAGAGACCGACGACGCCGACCTGGGCCTCTGGTGCGGGCCGAACCTCGTAAACCTGAAGCGCGGTTCCGAAGAGCTCGGAGCGTACTCGTATGACGAGATCCTCGGGCGGCTCAAGGACGAGCTGGACCGCCTGATCGCGCGGCGCGCCGCGGCCTCATCGCCCGTCTGATCGGAAGCGCCTTCAGGAAGCGCCTTCAGGCGGCTCGGTCGACACGCGACTCGCCATCGCTCGGGGGAGCGGCTGTGTGCGTAGCTCGAGCGCGCAGCGCGGTCGCGGCAGCGTTGATCACATAAAGTGCTTTCTCGCAGCCTCTTACGTGCCGCACCGGCGGACGGGCGGCACCCTCCCCCGCGGCCCCCCTATCCTGTTCCGCCCGCCACCCGTGCGCGGCTCCCACCAACCCATGCGCATCCTCCATATCGGACTCGGGCCGCTCGGCCGAAAGCTGATCCAAGACCTCTACGGCCGCGGACTAGGCGAACTCGCCGGCGCCGTGGACGTCGCCGCGGACCTGGCCGGCAAGCCCGTCTCGCGCGTCGTCGAAGGCGTGCGCTGCGCGCTGCCCGTCTTGGACTCGCTCGAGCGCTTCCGCGACTGGAAGAGCGTCGACTGCGCGATCGTGACGACGAGTTCGGCCCTCGAGACCTGCGCCCCGACCCTGCGGGCCCTGCTCGAGCGCGGCATTCCGGTCGTCAGCACCTGCGAGGAGCTGGTCTGGCCCTGGCTGCGCCAGGCTGCGCTCGCTGAACAGCTCGACCGCCTCGCGAGGCGCCGCGGCGCGCGCCTGCTCGGCACAGGCGTGAACCCGGGTTTCGTGATGGACGCTCTGCCGCTGTTCGCGACGGCCGTCTGTCGCAAGGTCGACGGCCTGCACGTGTGGCGCATCCAGGACGCGAGCACGCGCCGCGTTCCGTTCCAGCGCAAGATCGGCGTCGGCCTCAGCGAGTCAGAGTTCGTCGAACGCGTGGTCGCCGGCGGGCTCAGGCACGTCGGCTTGGGCGAGTCGCTGCACCTTCTCGCGCACCACCTCGGCTGGACCATCGACCACTGGGACGAGGAGCTGTCGATCGTGCGCGCGAAGTCGCCGCTGAAAAGCGGCCTGGGCAAGGTTGCGCGCGGTCGCGGCGCCGGCATCCGGCAGGTCGCGCACGGCTACGAGGGCGAAGTGTTGCGCATCGTGCTCGAGTTCCAAGCCTCGATCGGACAGCGCGATCCGCACGACCGCGTGCTCGTGCGCGGCGAACCCGAGCTCGACCTGCGCGTGGAAGGCGGCATCCACGGCGATGTCGCGACGAGCGCGATCGCGCTGAACGCGGCGGCGGTCCTGCCGAACGCCGCGCCCGGACTGCACACGATGGCGAGCCTGCCGCTCGTGCACTGCGCGCCCGCGCGCGAGCCGCGGGCGAAACGGGCGGCGCGCGGCGCCGTTGCGCGGCGGTGACGCGACTGGGGCTCGAGCGTCGCACGGCGCGGTCCGCGCTGGTGCGCGGCGAGGAACTCGCGTTCTTCGGCGGCTGCGGCTACCTCGGGCTGGGCCACCACCCGGCCGTGCTGCGGGCCTTTCGCGCCGGCCTCGAGAGCCACGGACTCAATACCGGGGCCTCGATCGAGACCACCGGCGGCGCGCAGGCGCACGACGAGCTCGAGCGCGAGTTGGCGCACTTCCTGGGCTTCGAGGCCGTGCTGCTGACGTCGAGCGGCTACCTTGCCAACCTCGTCGTCGCGCAGGGCCTGGCCGCGCATGCTCGCGCCGGCCGCTCCGAGAACCTGTGGGTGCTGCTCGACGAGCATGCGCACTCCAGCGCGGTCGACGCGCTGCGCGCGACGCAGATCCACGCGCTGCGCTTCGCGCACAACGACGCCGGCTCGGCCTTCGAACAGGCGGGCGAGGCCGAGAATCGCGAGCTCGCGCTGTACACGGATGCCGTATACCCGTCCGAGCGCGTGGCCGCGCCGCTGCCGGAGCTGTTGTCCGCGTTGGGAGCGGGCGCGGGCACCTTGTGGCTCGACGACTGCCACGGCATCGGCGTGCTCGGCCCTCGCGGGCGCGGCACCTTGGAACACTACGGGCTGTCCGATCGGCGCGTGGTGCTGGTCGGGACCTTGTCGAAGGCGCTGGGCTGTCAGGGCGGCTTCGTGGCCGGTCGCGAGGACTGGATCGAGCACATGAAGCGCGTGTCGAGTGCTTATGCGGGATCCAGTCCGATGCTGCCGGCGGCCGCGCAGGCGGCGCGCGCGTCGCTGGGCGTGCTGCAGGAGGAACCCGAGCGTCTGACGCGCCTGCGCGCCCACGAAGCGCGCGTGCGCGGCACGCTCACGGGCCTGGGCCTGCGCGTCGGACCGCTGCCGTTCCCGGTATTCGCGCTGGGTGCCGACAGCGAGCTCGGCCGTGTCCGTTTCGACGAGAGTGCGCTCGCGCGCGGCCTGTACGTGCCTTGGATCCGCTACGCCGACCGGCCGGCCGGGTACTACCGGATCGCGCTGTGCGCCGACCACACCGAGGCCGACATCGCCGCGCTGTGCACGCTGCTCGAGCAGGAGCTCGCCGAGGTCGCTCCGTTCGCACTGGGAGACGGACGTTGAAGCCGCGCCCGTTCTCCGACGTCGAGCTGGAGGGCTGGGCCGCGCGGCACGGCACGCCGCTGTACGTGTACGACGCGGCCGCGATCGTGGAGCGACTGCGAGAACTCGAGGCCTTCGATTGCGTGCGCTACGCGCAGAAGGCCAACGCGAATCTCGCGCTGCTGCGGCTGCTGCGGGAATCGGGCGCAGAAATCGATGCGGTCTCGGCCGGCGAGATCGAGCGCGCGTTGCGCGCCGGATTCCGGCCGGACCAGATCACCTTTACCGCAGACCTGCTGGACGAGGCCGCGCTCGCGCGGGTCGTCGCACTGCGCATCGCCGTCAACGCAGGCTCCGCCGACATGATCGAGCAGCTCGCGCGGGCCGGATGGGGCGGCGAGCTCGCGCTGCGCGTGAATCCCGGCTTTGGGCACGGCCACGACGACAAGGTCAACACCGGCGGAGAATCCTCCAAGCACGGCATCTGGCACGCGGAGCTGCCCGCGGCCCTGGAGCGCTCGCGCGCGGCGGGCCTGGAGGTCCGCACGCTCCACATGCACATCGGGTCGGGTTCCGACTTCGAGCACCTGGCGCGGGTCTGCGATGCGATGGGAGCGGCCGCGCGCGCGGTGGGCGGATCGTTGCGCTCGATCTCCGCCGGCGGCGGCCTGCCCACTCCGTACCGACCGAGCGACCGGCGCATCAACGTCGAGCGCTACACGCAGATGTGGCTCGCTGCACGCGACGCGATCGCGCGCGAGCTCGGGCAGCCGATCGAGGTCGAGACGGAGCCGGGCCGCTACCTGGTCGCCGAAGCGGGCCTGCTGCTCGCGCGCGTGCGGGCGCGCAAGCGCCAGGGCGGGATCGACTACGTGCTCGTCGACGCCGGCTTCCACAATCTGGTGCGGCCCGCGATGTACGGTGCCTATCACCAGATCTCGGTGGTCGGCCGCGACGGGGAACCGCATGCGCCGCGCGTGGTGGCAGGTCCGCTGTGCGAGTCCTCGGACGTGTTCACGCAGCGCAAGGGCGGCGGGATCGAGCCGCGAGAACTGCCCGACGCGCGAGTCGGCGATCTGGTGTGCATCCACGACTGCGGTGCCTATGCTTCGAGCATGGCGTCGAACTACAACAGCCAACTGCTCGCGCCCGAACTGCTCGTTGAGGGCGGGGTCGCGCGCCTCGTGCGGCGGCGCCAGGACTTCGATCACCTGCTCGCCCTCGAGGACGAGCTGGACTGAAGACGAGCTTCGCCCATGTCGCGCCTGACCCTGCTCCTCGGCTGCCTGGCATTGCTCCTGCTCGGATCCTGCGCCGGTCCACGCCCCGCATCGGACCCGCAGGCGCACAGCACGTACGTGGCCGACCTGCTGGCGAGCCGCCCTGATCGCTTCGGCGCGCTGCTCGCGGACCCCGGCGCTCATCGCCTGCAGATCCTGGTGACGAAGTTCTCGACGAACGAAGCAGGGCAGCCGAGCCTGGAACGCCACGGCTATCGACTCGGCACCGAGTACTTCTATCCGGCTTCCTCGATCAAGCTGTGCGCCGCGATCGCGGCCTTCGAGCGCCTCAACGAGCTCACCGAGCCCGCGGAACAGAGCTTCGACGAGGACTCGGCGCTGGTTTTCCACCCGCTGTTCGAGGGCGATGCGGAAGAGCGCTTCGATGCGAGCAATCTCGCTCTGGGGGTGCCGACCTTGCGGCACCTCGTCCGCCGCGTGTGCATCGTCTCGGACAACCCCGCGTTCAATCGGCTGTACGACTTCGTGGGCCAGCAGGAGCTGAACGAGCGCATGTGGAAGGCCGGCATGCCGAGCACGCGCATCGCGCATCGACTCTCGATCTTGCAAGCGAGAGAACAGAGTCGCCGCACCCCGCGCGTCGACCTGCTGGCGGGCGCGAGGGCTCTCACGCTGCCTGCTCGGACCTCCGCTCTGGAGCTCGACAATGCAGGGCAAGACGGGCTCCGGGTCGGCGTCGCGCAGATGCGCGACGGCAAGCGGATCGACGAGCCGATCGACTTCCGCTTCAAGAACTCGATGTCGGTGCTCGACCTGCAGAACATGCTGCTCAAGGTCGTCCGACGCGACGTCGAACTGCCCGGCCGGCCGCTGCGGCTGTCCGACCGGCAGTTCGAGCTCCTGCAAACCGCACTCGCGCAATACCCGGGCGAATCGGAGAACCCGAAGTACGACCGGAAGAGCTATCCGGACGATTGGGTCAAGTTCCTGCTGCCGGGGCTCGAGCGCGTGCTGCCGAAGGAGCGTTGGCGGATCCAGAACAAGGTCGGTCGCGCCTACGGCTTCAGCATCGAGAACGCCTACGTCGAGGATCGCTCCAGCGGCCGCGCCTTCGCGATCACCGCGGTGCTCTACACGAACAGCGACGGTGTGCTGAACGACGACGCATACGAGTACGACAAGATCGCCGATCCGTTCTTCGCGGACCTCGCGGAACTCGTCGCGCGCGACGTGCTCGGCGCGCCCTGAACCAGCCACACCCCGCGCCCGCCGCGCGGGAGGCGACGGGGTTCGATCAGGGCCTGCTCGCGTAGTCGCGCAACAGGGGCAACCACTGCTCGCGGCGCAGGCGGCGCTGCTCGCGCGCCTGGGCCCCGACGAGCTCGGGATCCGCATTGGCGGAGTCGAACAACGTCGAATACGCGAACAGCGAGTAGCCGTCGCAGCGCTCCAGTCCGAGCTCGAAGCGCCGGCGGTCCGTCGCCAGCTCTTGATCGTGGATCTGCAGGCCCATCACCAACCGATGCGCGCCCGCGACGGCACGCCACTTCTCGATTCGCGACTCGTACACCTCGTTGTCCCGCGTGTAGTTCATCGGCACGAACAGGTCGATCAGCCCCTCCGCGGCCCAGGTTCGCACGTCCTGGAAGTAGTGCTTGTAGTGGTGCTCCGGGTCGGAGCCGACCGCGGCCGACAGCGCGGCTTTCGGCCGCAGCTCGCGCTGCATCACTCGGATCGCGCGCACGAGTTTCGTCAGCTCGTCGTTGCGCCACTTCGTCCACGCCTCGCGATCGGCGTCCGGCGTCTTGCCGACCTCGGTCTCGTAGCGCGCGACGGTGCGCGCGTCACGCGGGTAGTCGATGCCGGAGCCGCTCGGGATCACCGGCGACTCGCAGGGAAAGCGCACGTAATCCAGGTGCAGCCCGTCGACCGGATAGCGCGCCAGGATGTCGGCGAACACGCTGACGATGTAGTAGCGCACCTCGGGCAGGCACGGGTTGATCGATACGTAGAAGCGCGGCTGCAGCGGCGCGCGCGTGCCGTTCTGGTCGTACCAGAACCAATCCGGGTGCGCGTGGTAGAGCTGGGCGAGGTTTTTCGGCGGCGCGCCGCCCCACCACGCGGGCAGCACGTTGACCCAGGCGTGCAGCGCGATGCCGCGCGCACGCGCCTCCTCGATCGCCACGGCGAGCGGATCGAAACCAGGATCGGCGCCGCCGAGCTCGTCGGCCCACGGCTCGAACGACGAGCGATAGAACGCGGTCGCGTTGCCGCGCACCTGGAAGAACAGCGTGTCGAAACCTGCATCGGCCGCGTTCGCGACGATCGAGCGCACGTCGGCCTCGCTGCGGTAGTCCCAGCGCGTCGCCCACAGCGCGTGCGACTTGGAAGCAGGCGCGGGCGCCGACTCGGGCCGCGATTCGGGCTGCGATTCGACCACAGGCGCAGGTTGCGGTGGCGCGGGAGCGGGAGCCGGTTCTCGACTGCAGCCGGCAAGCAGGGCGAGCGCGGCGATCCAGGTTCGTTTCATGTCGTGCGGACCTCCTTCGCTCGCAGCGAGCCGAGCAGCGCGAACGCGATCGTCACGCCCGCCGAGATCGGGATGTAGAGCGGCCACTCGAGCTTGTGCTCGAGTTCGATGCCGGCGAACTTCGCGAGCGGTTGCTGGAAGAACAGGATTGCTCCCGTGACCACACCGGCCACCAGCCCGACCACGACGGCGCGATCCTCGAAGCGACGGCCCGGGATCAGCGCGCAGGCGAAGGTGCCCAGGATTCCGCCGTACACGATCGTCATCGCCGAGAGCGCGGTCTGCACGAGATCCGTCGTGCCCCGCGCATCGTAGTTCGCGAAGAACAGCGCGATCGACGCGAGCAGCAAGCCGAAGAGAGCCCCGAGCCCGCGCACGGCGCGCAGCGAGGACTCCCGGCCGGCGCGCGGCGGGAACAGATCGCTGACCCACGTCGCGGTCGCGGCGTTCAGCGTCGCGCCCAGGCTCGCGATCGCGGCCGCGAACAGGCCCGCGAAGGCCAGTCCGCGCAGGCCGGGCGGGATCACGTGCTTGATGAATTGCGGAAAGACGCGCTTGACCTGATCCGGATCGGAGAGGTCATAGGCCGTGGCGGGCACGTGCCGGTGATAGAGCCACAGCATCGTGCCGAGCGACAAAAACAGGATCACCACCGGGAACGTGAAGAGCCCGGCCGTCACGAGCGAACGCGTCGCGCCCTTCTGGCTGCGCGTGTTGAGCAGGTGCTGGACCATGATCTGGTCGGTGCCGTGCGTCGCGAGCACGAGGAAGAAGCCGCCGAGCACGGCCATCGGCAGCGTCTTGTTGCTGCCGTACCACGGCGAGTCCCCCGCATCGAAGTTGAAGATCGCGGTCTTGCCGGCCGCCGCGATCTCGTCGAATCCCTGCGCGAGCGGAATCGGCGTCTCCATCACGCCGAACCACAGCGCCGCCGCGGCGCCGATCAGGAACGTCATGCCCTGCGCGACGTCCGTCCAGACGATCGCCTTGAGTCCGCCGACCAGCGTGTAGAGCGTCGAGAGGGCCGCCATCGCGACGATCGCCGCGGTCAGGCTCGCATCGGTGACGACCGAGAACGCGATCGCCGCGATGTACAGGCGCACGCCCGAGGCGATCAGTCGTCCGGCCAGGAAACCCCAGGCGCTCGCGCGCTGCGAGCGCGGCCCGATGCGCTGGCCGAGGAAACCGTAGGCGGTCTCGAGGTTCAGCTTCCAGTACAAGCCGATCACGAAGGTCGCCAGCGCGACCTTGCCGAGCAGATTGCCGATCGCGAACTGCAGGTAGCTCCAATCGCCCTTGAAGCCCGCCTCGGGCACGCCGACGTAGGTCGCGGCCGAGATCTCCGTCGCCAGGATCGAGAACACGACGGCCCATGCGGGCAGGCTGCGCCCCGCGCGCAGGTGGCTGTCCGCGCCCTGCTGACCGCGCGATGCGCGCCACGCGATCCCCACGAGGCAGGCCGTGTAGCCGGCCAGCACGAGCCAATCGATCCAGTGCATCGGCGCGCGAGCCTACGTCGTGGCGGGTTCGCACGCGAGCCTACGTCGTGGCGTGCTCGCGCGCGAGCACCGCCGCGCCGAGTGCCGGCGCCGCGCGCAGGCGAGACAGCACGATGCGCTCGCTGCACAGGCCCCCGCCGGTCAGCCAGACGCGCGCGAGCTCGGCATCGCCGGCGCCTTCGATCATCGCGGCCAGATGCTCGAAGAACGCAGCCAGTGCGTGCGCGCCTCCGGCACCGGCCAGAATCTCGCCGAGGCGCTGGCCGAAGACGATGCGCTCGAGTGTCCGCGGCGCCGGCGCCGCGCGCAGTGCCGTCAGGCGCTCGAAGCACAGCGCGGCAAGCACCGCGCCAGCACGCGCCAGCAGCCCGATCGCATCTGCATCGCCGGCCTCGGCGGCCTGTTCGACGAAGACGCGCTGCTGGGCCTGCGCGGCGCAGCGACTCCAGCGCTCGTTGAGCCGCGCCGGCGCGAGCTCCTGCTCGAAGCTCAGGCCGGGCGCGAGCTCGAGCTCCCAGGCCTTGCGCGCGACGCCGACGAGCTCGTCGAGCGAGCGCACACGGCCGTCGAGCTTGAACGCCTCGGGCAGTCCCGTCCCGCCGCCGAGGTAGTACGCGTCGCGCGCGCCGCGGAAGGCCCCGCCCGTCGCGTGCTCTTCCCCGATGCCGCAACAGTGTCCGTCGCTGGCGAGCGCGCCGAGCGGCGCGACGAGCCGCAGTCCCGCGCCGCGCAGGCCGCGCTCGATGCGCTCGGCCAGATCCGGCACGCGCGGCCCGTTGCGCAACACCCGGATGCCGCGTCGGTCGGCGGTCTTGAGACCCGGGAAGCACGCGCCGACTTCGATCTCGCGCACCCCCGCGTCGCGCGCGAGCTCGACCAACGCAGCGACCGTCAGCTCGGCCCACGCATCGCCCGCCGCGCGCTCCTCCGCGGACAGCGCCGCGGCGCCGCTCCGTTGGACATCGAGCGGCACCGGCGCGAAGGCAGCGCAGCGCGGATCGGAGGCCCAGGCGCGGCTGGCGCGGCGCTCGCCGAGCGCGTACATGCCGCCGAACAGTGGCACGACCTCATGGGCCTTGAGCTCGGTCGCACCACCATCCAAGCCGATCAGCAGGGGGTCCACGGGCGCATCCTGGAGCCGGAGGAGGCCTCCGGGCAAGCCGGCGCACCGCGGCGCTGCGTCTGGATGGCCCGCTTGCGTATGCTGTTCCAGGCTTCAACAGCCGTCCCATGTTCAGCGCTGCCTGCCTGTTCGCCGTCGGTCTCGTCTCCCCCACTGCTTCCGCGATCGCGCCGGCACCGGCGCCGGTCCAACGCGCGCTCGAGCGCGAGATGCGCGCCGTGTGGATCCCGGCCGACTCGACCGTGCTGCGTTCCCAGGCCGCCATTGCCGAAGCGATGGACAACCTCGCCGCCTGGGGCTTCAACACCGTCTTCGCGCAGGTGCTCGAGGGATCGCGCACGCTCTACCCGAGCCCGGTCATGGCGGCCGAGTCCGGCCAGGAAGTCGATCCGCGCTTCGCCGGCCGCGACCTGGTCGCGGAACTGGTGCTCGAGGCCCATCGCGCGGGTCTCGAGCTCTTCCCCTGGCTGGCGGGCGGCCTCACCGTTCCCGCAACCGGTGCGCCCGCGCCGCTCGCGCTCGCGCATCCGGACTGGCTGTGCGTCGATGAATCGGGCGCGAAGCTCGTGCACGCCCGCATGCACTGGTTCGACTGGCAGCAGCCGAAGCTGCAGTCCTTCGCGTCCGCGCTGCTGGCGGATCTCGTGCAGCGCTATCCGATCGACGGCCTCCAATTCGACGACCGCTTCCCCGCGCTGCCCCGCGCAGCGCCGGCCTCCGCGTCGGTGTCGGCGACGGAGGGACGCACCGCGCTACTGACCGAATGGCTCGCCGGCACGCGCCAGCGCCTGCAGTCGATCGACCCGGCGCTCGTGCTGGCGGTCGCGCCGTTGGGGGCGGGCGCGAGCCTGGTCGAGTTCGCGCAGGACTCGGCGGCGTGGCGCGCGCGCAAGCTCATCGACATCGAGCTGGTGCAGGCCGCCGATCGCGACTTCGCGATGTGGCAAACGGCCGTCGGGCAAATGGAACTCGGTCAGTTCACCCCGGTCGTCTTCCAGCGCCTGCCGGCGGGCTCCTTCACGAAGGCCGGCGACCGGCGACTGCCCTCGCAACTGCTGGTCGAGGCCGTGGCCTGGAGCCGCAGCGGCGGCGCCGGCCATGTCAGCTTCGACTACGACGGCTTGGTCGCGCACGGCAGCGAGTTGCCGGCCGCGCTGCGGGCCGGTCCGTACAAGCACAATGCATCGACCCCTTGGCGCGAACGGCCGAACTGGCGACCGCGCGGCATGATCTTCCCGGCGCTGGCCGAGGGTGCCGAAGGCGCCTGGCACATGGACGCGGAGTGGCCGGACTTCCAAGTGCTCGACGGGGGCGTGCAGGGATCGTTCGGCTGGTGGGTACAGCAGCCCCACAGCGCGTGGTTCGACGTGCACGTGTGGGTGCCGGCGCAGCAGAGGGGGCTGGCCGGAAAGGCGACCTACTTGCTGCAAGGCGAGCAGCAGCGCACGTGGGTCGAGCTCGCGCTCGGGGCGATCGAGCAACCGGGCTGGGTGCGCGTCGGCAGCGTCGACCTGCGCGGCGGCGAGCTCGTCGAGCCGCTGCGCCTGATCGCAACCGAGACCTCGCCGGACAAGCACACGGCGGCGGGCCCGATCCTGCTGGTGCTGAATCGCCGGCTGTCGCCTGATCTGCGCTGGTAGGCGCGATCAGGGCATCAGAAGCTCGCGAAGCACGCGCCCGCGAGCACGCTGGCTCCCCGCGCCGTCTCGGCGTAGAGGCGGAACGTGCACTGCACGCCGTTTACCGTGTCGATGTCGCCGTTATGTGCGAGGGAGCCCCTGAGTTCGTGCGCGCGCAGCTCGTACCGATCGCCGCTGTCGGTATAGACGACGACGCAGTCGCGCACGCGCCACTCGCTCGCGACGCGCTCGAGTTCGACGTGCAGCTCGTTGTGATCGAGGCCATCGGGCGTGTGCTTGAGCTCGAGCGTTGCGCGATCGGCGCCGATGCGCTTCGCGCGCAGGACGAGCTTCTCTGGATGGCAGTTTCCGATGTCGTCGACGAACCACGTCGCCATTCCCGGCCGCGCGGCTCCGAACGAGCGCGTGCTCAGCCCACCTGCTGACGGCGCCGGAGCGGGAGCGCTCCGACAGCAACCGGCCGCGAGCAGGAGGAACGCTGAGAAGGGCGCTCGGATCATGTCCGCCGAATCATGACACAGGCGCCGCTTGCGCCTCGGCAACCCATCTGTATTCTCTCCTCTCGACATCCGGAGTGACCCCACAGGGGGTCCGGCAACCTGGGAGGGCATCCCAAGGTGCCAGGGTGGGCGCCCGTGGCGCCTTCCGATGTGGTCGGCCCGTGCGGGCTGGCAACGAATTGCCTCGCGACCAGCCCTGCTTCGCAGTGCGGCGCGCTCCGGTGGTCGGAAACGAGCCACCATCATGCTGCGATTCGATCGCGACGACCGAGCCGGCGAACTCGAGCCCTTCACGCTCCCCGAACGCGCCGCTGCCGCCCGGCCCGACCCCGACCACCACCTGTGGCGCAACGGCCGCGTGTGGTGGATCGCGTTCACGTTCCACACCGACAGCGGTCGCAAGTACCGCGTGCGCAAGTCACTCGGCACGCACGAGGTGCGCACGGCTCGCGCGCGGCGCGACGCGCTGCTCGCGCGCTACGCTGACCAGCCGAGCTGGTCGCTGTCACTGCGCTACGAGCGGCGCCGCCGGACGTCGCATGACCAGGCCGCGCTCACCGCACGCGAGTCGCCTCCAGCCCGGCGCGAAAGCGCGCATCCATCGCGCGGCTCGCGCGGCCCGCGGGATCCCAGCACACGAGCAGCGCTTCCGCCTCGCACCAAACCTCGCCGCTCGCGACCTCGGCGATTCGATAGACCTGCTCGAACGAACTCGTGCCGATGCGCGAAGTGCCGAGCGCGATCTCGACTTCCACGCCGCCGTGGCCGGGCCGCAGGAAACGCAGGTTCGACTGCAGCAGCAGGAACGTGAACTGGTTCGCGTCGAGCAGGCCGAGCGCGCCGAAGCAGCGGTGTCGCCCCTCCTCGAGCAGCGTCGCGTACACGGCGTTGTTCAGCACGCGCTGGTTATCCTCGTCCGACCAGCGTGTCCAGAGCCGCGCGCGGAAGGGCAGCGCGGCCGTCGGGGGAACGAGCGGGGCCTGCACGCGAGGCTCAGCCGCCGGCCTTGCGCTCGCCCGAGGTCGCGCCCGCGTCCGGCGCCTCGCCCTTCAGTTCGGCCGCCAGGAACTTCGAGACCTCGTCCCATGCCTTGGAGGCGCTCTTGGCGTCGTAACGCGCTCCCGACGGGTTCGCGAAGCCGTGCTCCGCGCTGTAGATCTGCACGGTGTTGCGAATGCCGCGGTCGGTGAGCCCCTTGCGCAGCGCCGCCACCTGATCGAGCGGAATCGACTTGTCCTGCGCGCCGAAGATCCCGAGCACCGACGCCTTGATCTTCGCGAGTTCGGCCTTGTCGGTCGTCATCCCGCCGCCGTAGTAGATCACGCAGGCATCGAGCTCCGGCGCGGAGATCGCAAGCAACTGGGACGCGCGACCGCCCAGGCACCAGCCGATCGAGCCCGTCTTGGGCGCGCGCACGCGCTCGTCGGTGCGCAGCCAGGCCTCGGCTTCGGTCAGCACCTTGACCATGTGCGCCCGGTCGTCGGTGCACTCCTTGTAGAGCTTGCCCGCGGTGTCGGGATCCTCGGCGATCTTGCCGCGGTACATGTCCACAGCGACCGCCGCGTAGCCCTCGGCCGCAAGGCGATCCGTCCAATGCTTGATGTGCGCATTAAGCCCCCACCACTCGTGCACGACGAGGACGCCCGGCAGCGGCGCCTTCGCGCCCTCGGGCAGCGACAAGTACGCGCGATTGTCGCCGATCTTGATCTCGACGCCCTTCGGCGCGGGAGGAGTCTCCTTCGACAGCTCGTGCAGTCGCTTGAACTCCTCCTCGGTCAGTCGGCCAGTGTGGCTTGGCTTGGCAGCGGGCTCCTGTCCGGAACGCGCGCCGGCGAGCAGGAGGGCGGGGGCGAGAGCGGCGACACAAAGCGTGAGGAATCGAAGCGACATGGCCCTGCTATGACGGGTGCGAGCGGATAGTTCAAGTCCAGAGGCCCGCGAGCGAGAATGAGCCGATGCCCGAAGTGCGCATCCCCGCCCATCCGTTGCTCGAGGCCGGGCTGCTCGAGCTCGAGTTCGATCACGCGCTGGCCGAATGCCCGACGCCCGCGTGGCTCACCGACCTGCTGCGCCCGGGCGCGAGCGCGCCGCTCGCGAGCAGCGATGAGGTGCGCGCGGCCGTGCGCGATCTCCTGCGCCACGCGGGTTTCAAGCCGACCGGACGTTCGAAGCCGGCATCGGAGTATCTGATCCGCGCGTCAGGCGACGGGCAGCTCGGCTCGATCAACCTCGCCGTCGACCTGTGCAACGCGGTCTCGTTGCACTCGGGCCTGCCGATCAGCGTGATCGACCTCGAGCGGGCGCGCGCGCCACTCTCGATCGACGTGGCCGGCCCCGGCGCGAGCTACGTGTTCAACGCCAGCGGTCAGTCGATCGAGCTCGAGGGACTGCTGTGCGTATTCGATGCCGAAGGTCCGTGCGCGAACGCGGTCAAGGACGCCCAGCGGACGAAGACGAGCGGCGCGACGCGGCGGACCTTGTCGGTCGTGTGGGGCACGAATGCGCTGCCGGGAAGGCTCGCGCGGACGATGGCGTGGTACCGCGAGCTCGCCTTGCGGGCCGGTGCGCGCCCCGTCTAGGAGCGCCGGCCGCTACTTCCGATACTCCGCGAGCGTCGCCTCGAGCTGTTGCTTGAGTTCGGGATCCTTGCACAGCGCGACCGCGCGCGCCTGGATCTCGCGCGCCTTGGCGAGATTGCCCTCGTGGAAGTACACGCGCGCGTGCGTGTCCAGCGCTCCGGGATAGAGCACGTCGGTCTGCCGGAGCAGCTCCAGCGCGCGCTCGACCGCCTTGCGCGCCAGCACGAGGTCGCGCCGCGCCGATTTGCGCGCCGGATCGACGATCAGCCAGGCCAGCTCGTTCAACTGCCGCGCCTCGTCCTTGTAAGCGCCGTCGACCAGCCGCGCGCACCACTTGTTCGCCTCGTCGTACTGCTCGAGGTCGAACAGCGCCGTCACGAGGTCGAGGCCGAGCTTGGCTTCCTGTTCAGGCTTGAATGCGAGGTACTCAAGGATCGCGTCGGCCTGCTTGCGCCGGTCCCCGGCGACCTTGGCGAGCACGATGCGTTGCAGCAGCAAGCGCGGCTCCAGCTCGCGCGCATAGGCCTCGGCTGCGGCGGCGAAGTCAAATTTCCCGGCGAGCAAGGCCTCCAGCGCCGGCTCCAGGCCTGCCATCGGATGCCCGATGAATGCGATGCGGCCGTCGCCGGCGACGAGGAAGGAGGCGGGCACGCCGTTCTGCGCGGCCGCCTGCATCCAGGCCTTGGCGAGCGTGCCGAATTCGCCCTTCGGATCGGGCTTGCCGGCGTCGTCGAGCGCGAGCGGGTAGCCGATCTTCTCGCCCATCGTCGCTACGAACGCGTCGATCTGGTCCGGCCGCGCCTCAAAGCCGTTCACGCCGATCACGTCGACCTTGCCGGCGTACTTCTTGGCCAGGCGCGTGAGGGCCTCCATCGACATGCGCGACGAGGACGCGGAGGTGGACCAGAAATCGATCACGTAGACGCGGCCTCGCTCGAGCGCGGTCACGGGCGGGCCCTTGGCCCAGGCCTTGGGCGCGAATGCCGGCGCGACATCCCCGACCATCAGTTCGCACGGGCGCTTGCGCGGCGCGGGCTTCGACTGGGCGGAGCGCGAAGCCGCATCGCTCGGCGCATGCGTCGAGCCCCTCAGCAGCAGCGCACCGGCGGCGAGACCGCCGGCGATGACCAGCACGAAGACGACGCGCATGTTCCGCTCAGCGAGCCGACAACTCGTCCACCAGCGCCTGCGCGTCGTAGACCTTGCGGAACGCCTCGATCATGCCGCGCGAATCGACCGAGGTCGCGCGCGCCTGCGCATCGGTGTAGGCCGTGTCTCCGCCCAGTCCGTGGATGTTGCCGTCGAAGATCAGGCCGACGATCTCGCCGGCGGCATTGAAGGTCGGCGAGCCCGAATTCCCGCCGATGATGTCGGCCGTGCAGACGAAGTTGAACGGCGTGCCGCCGTCGATCTTGTCGCGGCGCTCGATCCAGCGCTGGGGCAGGTCGAACGGATCGACCTTGTGGCGCTCTTCCCAGCGCTTGTAGAGCCCGGCGAAGTTGGTGAACGGCGCGATCATCGCGTCCGCTTCGGGATAGCCCGTCGTGCGGCCGAAGGACAGGCGCAGCGTGAACGTCGCGTCGGGGTACACGCTCTCGCCGTAGGCCGCGAACTTGGCCTCGGCGATCTTCGCGTAGCCGGCCTTCAGCGGGCTCTCGACCTCGTTCTCCCAGGTCCGGCGCGCCGCGCGCGAGCGCGCGTCGAGCGCCTTCACGAGCGCGAGCAACGGCTCGTCCGAAGCGTCCACGGCGGCCTTGCCGCCGTCCCACAGGCGCTTGCGCTCGGCCGGGTCGAACAGCTTCGAGCCGCGCACGAGCTGCTCGGCGCGTGCGCGCGGCGACTTGCCGCCGAGCGCCGCGACAGTGAACGGATCGTCGCCTCCGAGCCACTCGCCCAATTGCAACAGCCGGCACTCGAGCGCGTTGATCTCCAACGCCTCGTAGATGGGAGCCTTCGAGGTGAGCTGACGCTCGATGCGCGCGAGGTCGGAATCGGCGTACTCCGGCAGGCGCGAAGTGGACGGCTTGGGCCGTTCGTCGGCGCCGCGCACGAGCGTGACCGCGATCGACATCAGGCGCGAGCCCCAGCCGAGGTTGGCCGCTCCCATCGCCTGATAGCGCGTGTACAGGTCCGACGCGCGATCGGCGCCTCCCGAGACGAGGTCCCAGCCGTCGCCCCACTTGGAACGGCGGAGGGGATCGGCCTCCACGAATTCGATCAATTGGCGTTCGGCGCGTTCCTTCGACTGCATCACGGCCGGATCGAAGAGCGTCGAGAGCTCGCCGGTGATCGCCTTGCGGCTGTTCTGCACGCCGAAGAAGGTGTCCTTGGCAATGCGCGCGTACTCGTCGCCGCGATCGGAGAAGTTCTTCAACTGCACCTCGCGGCGCCACAGCGATGCCAGCGTCTTCGGGTAACGCATGTCGCGCAGGTGGCGCAAGTGATCGACGGTGAACATGCGCTGCGTGCGCCCGGGATGGCCCGCCACGAACACGAGCTCGTTCTCGCGCGCGCCGGACCGGCTCCACTTCAGATAGTGCTCCGGGCGGTAGGGCGCGCCGCCCTCGTAGACGCGGAAGAACGTGCAGTCGAGGTTGTAGCGCGGGTACTCGAAGTTGTCGGGATCGCCGCCGAAGAAAGCGATGCCCTCTTCGGGCGCGAAGACCAGGCGCACGTCCGTGAAGCGCTTGTACTGGTACATGTGGTAGCGCGCGCCCTGGTAGAGGGTGACGACCTCGCAATCGAGACCGGTCCGCCGCTTGGCCTCGTCGGTCAGCGCGGTGATCGCGCTCTTGCGCGCGCCTTCGGCCACGGCTTGATCCATGTCGCGGCTCGCGGCGGCATGCACGCTGGCCGTGACGTCCTCGATCTTCATCAGGCACATCAGCTCGAGGTCCTGGCACTTGAGCTCGGCCTCGCGCGTCGTCGCGTAGAAGCCGTGCTCCATCAGATTGCGCTCGGCCGTCGAGAGCTTGTCGATCGAGCCGCGACCGACGTGGTGGTTGGTCATCACCAGGCCGTCGGCGGAGACGAACGAACCCGAGCCGCCGGGGAAGCGCACGCACGACTTCTGCACGTGCTCGAGCCACTCGTCGGTGATCTGGAAGCCCTGCTTGGCGAGCAGCTCGCGCGGAGGTTGCGTGAACAACCACATGCCTTCGGTCGGCAGCAGCAGGCCTTGCGTGTCGAGAGCGGCCGCGGAGCCGGAGCCCTGGGATCCGGAAGACTTGCAGGCGCCGAGCACGAGGACGCCGGCACCGCAAACGGAGAGGAGGATGCGGGAGAGCGGAGAACGATGCATATGGATTGTGTGGTGGCGTGAGCGGCACGGCCGCCCGGGCGGCCCGGCATGCTAAGCGAATCCGATCCGCCGTGCGCCTTCCTCACATCAAGTGAACATTCCGGAGCGCCGCGACTGCGGACGGGGGCGTCGCCGGTCGCCTACAATCCCGCCCCCCGCTTCCACATCAGCGAGTCCGATCATGCTGACGACCTTTTTCATGGCTCTCGCCCCGCTCGTCTCCGACACCCACCCGTTCTCGATCGAGGACATGCTCGCGATGCAGCGCATCTCGAGCCCCGCCTTGTCGCCGGACCAGCGCTGGATCGCATTCGAGGTGCGCACGACCGATGTCGAGGCCAATCGCGGACGCTTCGACCTGTGGCTGGCCGCGGTCGACGGCTCCGCGACCAAGCAGCTCACCTTCCACGAGGCGAACGACACCAGCCCGCGCTGGGCGCCGGACGGCAAGTCGATCTACTTCCTGTCGTCGCGCTCGGGCTCGTCGCAGATCTGGCGCATCGCCATCGACGGCGGCGAAGCGCTGCCCGTGACGAAGCTCCCACTCGACGTCGACACGTTCAAGTTGTTCCCCGACGGCAAGCGCGTCGCGCTGTCGATGGAGGTCTATCCGGATGCCAAGACGCTCGCCGAGACGGCCGAGCGCGACGCGGCGAAGGCGAAGAGCAAGGTCAAGGCCATGACCTTCGACCGGCTGTTCTTCCGCCACTGGGACACTTGGGAGGACGGCAAGCGCAGCCACCTGTTCGTGCACGAGCTCGAAGGCTCGAGCGAGCCGCGCGACCTGCTGAAGGGCATGGACGCCGACTGCCCGGGCAAGCCGTTCGGCGGGTCCGAGGACTACGACGTCTCGCCCGATGGCAAGTGGATCGCGCTGATCTGCAAGGACGAGGGCCGCAGCGAGGCGTGGAGCACGAACGACGATCTGTGGGCGGTGCCGGCCGACGGCAGCGCGGCTCCGCAGCGAATCCACCCGGAGAACAAGGCGCACAAGGGCAACCCGCTCTTCTCACCGGACGGCAAGACCCTGGCCTTCCTGATGATGATGCGGCCGGTGTACGAGTCGGATCGGCAGCGCATCGCGCTCGTGCCGTGGACGCCCGGCAACTGGCAGGTGCGGGTTCTGACCGAGGCCTGGGATCGCTCGCCCTCGGAAATCGCCTGGAAGAACGATGGGACGCAGATCCTCGCCTCGGCGGATCACCTGGGGCACCACGCGATCTTCGGCGTCCAGGTCGAGAACGGACAGGTCGGGACCTACGTCGAACGCGGCTACAACGCGAGCCCGATCCAGGCGGGCAACGAGCTCGTGTACCTGCACGACGATCTGCGCGCCCCGGTCGAGCTGATGGCGCTGCAGCACCCGAGCCAGCCGCCGCGCGCGATCACGCGCATGAATGCGAATCGGCTCGCCGCCGCGCGCATGGGCGAGTACGAGCAGTTCACGTTCACCGGAGCGAAGAACGAGACCGTGCACGGGTTCCTCGTGAAGCCGGTCGATTTCGACGCGGCCAAGAAGTACCCGCTCGCGTACCTGGTCCACGGAGGTCCGCAGGGCAGCTTCGGCGACCACTTCCACTATCGCTGGAACCCGCAGGCCTATGCCGGCGCCGGCTACGTCGCGGTGATGGTCGACTTCCACGGCTCGACCGGCTACGGGCAGGCCTTCACCGACTCGATCAACGGCGACTGGGGCGGCGCGCCGTTCGAGGACCTGATGAAGGGCCTCGACCACGTGCTCGCCAAGTACTCGTTCGTCGACGCGGAGAGAGTCGCCGCGCTGGGTGCGAGCTACGGCGGCTACATGATCAATTGGATCCACGGCCAGGCCCCCGATCGATTCAAGGCCTTCGTGTGCCACGACGGCAACATCGACGAGCGCATGGCCTACTACGACACCGAGGAACTGTGGTTCCCCGAGTGGGAACGCGGCGGCACGCCTTGGGAGCAACCCTCCGCGTACGCGCACCACAATCCCATCGACCACGTGTCGAACTGGAAGAAGCCGACGCTCGTGATCCACGGCGCGCTCGACTACCGCGTCGTCGATACGCAGGGACTCTCGACCTTCACGGCGCTGCAGCGCCGCGGCATCCATTCGCGGCTGCTGTACTTCCCCGACGAGAACCACTGGGTGCTGAAGCCGCAGAACAGCCGCCTGTGGCACCAGACGGTGATCGGTTGGCTCGATCAGTGGGTCAAGAACGCGCGCTGACCGCGCGAACCGCCCGATGATCGACCCCACGATCGAACTGCGCCACCTGCGCTACTTCGTCGAGGCCGCCGAGACGCAGAACGTCTCGCGCGCCGCCGAGCGGCTGGGTGTTTCGCAACCGTCGATCAGCCAGCAAATCAAGGACCTGGAGCGCGCGCTGGGAGTCCAGCTCTTCCATCGCCTCGGCAAGCGCATCCGCCTGACGCAGGCGGGCGAGGATTTCCGCGTGCACGCGCAACTCGTGCTGCGCAAGCTCGAGGACGCGGTCGAGAGCCTGCGCCAGCTCGAGGAGAAGATTCGCGGCCACCTGCACGTCGGAGTCGTGCCCGGATTGAACGTGCCGCTGATGCCCGGGCTGCTCGGCCGATTCCACGGGCGCTTTCCCGCCGCAGCCGTGACCGTGCACGAGCTGCCGGTGACGGAGATCGAGACGGCGCTCGAGAACGGCAGGCTCGACCTGGGCCTGGGCATCCTGCTGCACAGCGCCTCGACCATCGAGTACGAAACGCTCGCGACCGACAAGTTCGCGCTGCTCGTGTCTGCTGCGCACCCGCTCGCCGGCCGCAAGAAACTCAAGCTCGCCGAGCTGGAGGAGGTGCTGCTGGTCCTGCTGCCGGAGCGCTACCCGATGCGCAAGATCCAGGACCAGATGTTCGCGCAGGCTCGCCTGCGACCGAAGATCGTCGAGGTCGACTCCTCCGAAGTGATCCTGCGGGCGATCGCACCGCTCAACGCGGCCACGCTGATGCCGCACGTGATCTTCCGCGATCGGCCCGAGCTCGGACTGACGGCGATCGAACTCGATGGGTCCCAACCCACGCTGGATCTCGGCATCCTGTGGCTCGCCGGCAGTGACAAGAGCCCGGCCGCGCGCGCGTTCGCCGAAGTCGTGCGCGAGCGCCTCACGACGATGAAGAAGCGCTGAGGCGCACTGCACGCTCGGCGCGGCGAATTCAGCGCCGCAGCAAGTAGCGCAGCCACGTGCGCAGCCCTGCGCCGGGACCGGGCAACAACCGCAGGCGCTCGAAGGCCGCGCGAATGCGCGCGCGCTCGTCTTCCGCCAACGCGAGTGAGCTCGCGCGCAGGTTCTCGCGGACCTGCTCAGGGCTGCGCGCGCCGGCGAGCACGCTGGTCACGCCGGGGCTGGCGGCGGTCCAGGCGAGCACGACCGCGGCGATCGAGCAGGAGTGCGCGCGCGCGACCGGAGCGACGACTTCATCCAGCACGGCATTCACCCGCTGCCGATTGCGCGCTTGGAAGCTCGGACGGCGCGCGCGTCCCTCGCGCTCGTCGAAGCTGCGCTGCGCGCGGACCTTGCCGGTCAGCAGGCCTTGCTCGAGAGCCCCGAATACCAGCGTGCCGACGTCTTCCCGCAGCGCCTGCGGCAGCAGCTCGCGCTCGGCGCCGCGCGCGAGCAGGCCATAGTGCAACTGGTGACTCGCCAACGGCACGGGGGCGAGCGCGCGGATGGACTCGGCCACTTCGGCGGCCGTGAAGTTCGAGACGCCGATCTCGGCGATCTTGCCGGCGCGCCGCAGCTCGAGCAGAGCTCCCAGCGTCTCCACCAACGGTGTGTGCGGATCGCGCGCGTGGATCTGCACGAGCTCGATGCGCTCGACGCCCAGCCGTTCCAGGCTCGCGTCAACCTCCTGTCGGATCGACTCGGGCCGACTGTCGCGCCGCACCGGCAGCTTGCGGCCGTCCGGGCCGAGCTGCGGCTTGACGCCCGCCAAGCGCGGATCGCCGGGAACGATGCTCCCGTCCCAGCGCAATCCGACCTTGGTCATCACGACCGCGCGCTCGCGTCGCCCCTTCAGCGCGCGCCCCACCAACCGCTCCGAGAGTCCGAACCCGTACACCGGCGCGGTGTCGATCGCGTGCATGCCGTTCTCGATCGCGAGTTCGAGCGCTCGCACGCCCTCCTGCTCGTCCTGCGGGCCCCAATAGCCGCCGCCGAGCGCGTAGGCGCCGAAGCAGACCGGCGGAACGTGCAGCAAGGAACGGCCGAGCGACGGAGTTCTCAATCGTGGTGTCTCCATGGATATGAATCGCCTGGCTCGCGCTTCCGGGCTCGATCTTGCTGGGCACAACTACATCAGCATGAACAACCTGTTGCCGGCCATGGGTGCGTGCGCGCTCAACCGCTTCAACCAGAAGACAACTGAACGGCGGAGCCAGCAGAAGTGCCCTGGGAGCGCCCCAGCGGCCATTGGCGCGGGTCGAATTGACCGGATTTCATCCTCGCATTAGCGTGAGCCGATACGTAGGGCTCCACATGACCGTTCGCGCATGGCTGCTATTCGTGTTGCTGCTGCCGGCACTGCTCGTGCCGACGGGCGCGCGCGCGTGGCTGTGCGGCTGCGCCGGCACCGTGGGCGCGGTGGATGCCTGCGCGGAAGCGGTTGAGGTCTGCTGTGACGAGCGCGATGCCGACGACTCGAGCGGGCCGTCCGTGCAGGCGCCGGACTGCGGTTGCTGCGAGCAGTTGGAGATCCCGCGCTCGAACTCGCCCGGAACCAAGGCGCCGGACTCGCTCAAGGTGCCGGACCTGGTGCCGGTGCAAGGCGCCGTCGCATTCGACCTGACCTGCGCACGGTCGCGTGCAAATCTCAGCTTGGCGGCGCCGCAAGCGCCGCGCGCGTCCCCGCCGGGGGCCGCGCTCCCGCTGCGCATTTAGACGACGCTTCGAAGCCGCCGTCCGCGCGGAGCCACGGGCTCCGCCATTCGCGTTTCGAGGTCTCGTCATGCCCATTGTCGCTCATCGATTTTCGTCCACCCACCGTTCCGCCCGCTCTTGCGCATCCGCCGCGCTGCTCTGCGCGGGAATGTTCGCCGGCTGCTCTCTGCCCGCGCCGCAGGCGATCGAGCCCGCAGCACTGGTTCGCGCCGTCGAACTGCGCGCCGACGATTCTTCCGCGCTGCGCGAGGCCTTCGCGAGCGCGCTCTCGACGCCGTTGCCGTTCGAGCTGCCGCCGCTGCAGGCGCTGACGGATCCGGCGGATCCGCGCCACCTGCGCGCGCACGTGCTGGTGCACGCCCCGGCCGTGCGCGAGGCGCGCCATATGTGGCTCGCGGCCGCCGAAGCGGATGTCTGGGCCGCCGCGGTCGCGCCGCTGGAATTGGGCGCGGAGTTCGAGGATCCGCCGGATTCGAAGCGCGAGTGGGAATTCGCGCTGACCTTCGAGTTGCTGGGCCTCTTCGGGGCCGGCCGCGCCGGCGCGGAGCGCGCGATCGCCACCGCCGAACAGCGCCGCGCGCTCGCGAGCCTGTGGGAGGCGGCCTGGTCCGCGCTGCACGAGGCCGAGCGGGCGCGCGTGCGGACGCTGACCTCGCGCGAACGGATCGCAGCGCTGCGCGGGCTCGTCGAAGCGGCCGACCTGGACCGCCGGCGCATCGAAATCCTCGCGGAGCAGGGCTATGCCCGTCCGGATCAGGTCGCCTGGGCCGCGGGCGTTCGCGCCGAGATCGAGGATCGACTCGTGCACGAGCGGATCGAGCTGGCGCACCGCGAGGCCGAGTTCGCGAGCGCCGTGGGCTGGACGATCGGGCACGCGCGCGAGTGGATCGCAAACCGCGGGTTGGTCCAGCGAGCGATCGAAGCGCCGCAGAGCCTGGCGTCGGATCCCGCCGACATGAGAGCTCTGCTCGACGCGCATCCGGCGTTGCTCGGAGAGCGGCTCGAGTTCGCATTGGCCGAGGCGCGCGTACAGGCGGCCGCGCGCGAGTACCTGCCCGCGCTGCGCGTCGGCCCACGGCTGAAAGACACGGGCGCTGACCCCTTCGGCGGCGGCCTGCTGAGTTTCGAGCTGGGCTGGCCGCCGGCCGTGCGCGCGCGCATCCGGGTGCTCGAGCACGAGCGCGAGGGCGCGCGCGAACGCCTCGAGGATCGGCTGCTCTCGATGCACAACCAGCTCGTGGCGAGCGCCGAGAGGCTGCGCCTGGAGCGCGACGAGGCGCTGCCGCGCGCGCGCACCGTGGACGCGGGCGCGGCCGCGATGTGGACGACCGCGCGCGAGCGCTTCGCCAACGCGACCGACGTGCTCGAGGAATGGTCGTTCGCGCTCGAACACCGCGTCGATCCGCTGCTCGAGCTCATCGACGTGCGTGAGCACGTCGAGCTCGCGGCCCTCGACTGCAGCGAGCAGCTCGGTTCCACGGACGTGGCCGGGCAATGGCTCGCACTGACCGGACGGGAGCAAGGAGAGTGAACATGCGTTCCGAATCGATCGACCTCACGGCTCTCGCGCGCCCGGCCGCCTCTCACGCCGCGCCGCCGCCCCGGCGCCGCACGGGGCTGTGGATCGTGCTGCTCTTGTTGCTGGCCTTCGGCGCGTTGATCGCGTGGAGCCTCGCCGACACGCTGCGGGGCGAAGTCGAGGTGAGCGTGGTGCGCCCGCGGCTGACGAGCTCCGCGAATGGCGCGTCGAGTGCGCCGGCGGGAGCCCCGCTCCTGCAGGCCGCGGGTTGGGTCGAGCCGGATCCGTTCCCGCTCCAGGTCAGCGCGCGCGTGTCCGGCGTGATCGCGCAGGTCCTGGTGCGCGAATCGCAGCATGTGGAACAGGGCCAACTGGTCGCAACGCTGGTCGATGACATCTACCGAATCGAGTGCGACCTGGCCGAAGCCACGCTGGCCGCCGCGCGGGCCGAACTGGCCGGCGCGCAGGCCGAGCACGTAGCGGCTTCGGCCAACTGGACGCACGCGCTCGCGGTGAAGGAAGCGCTGGGAAAGGCGACAGCCGAGGAGCGCGCGCGCCGCGCCGAGAAGGAGCTGCGAACGGCCGCGGTCGACGAGGCGCGCGCGGCGGAGCGGATCGCGCGAAGCGAGCTCGAGCTGCAACGCGAGCTGACCGCTTCGGGTTCCACGGGCGCGCGTCAGATCGAGCTCGCCGTCGCGCGCGTCGACGAGACGGTCGCCTCCGTCGCGCGGATGCTGGCCGATGCGGCGCTCGCCGACGCGATGCACGCGAAGTCCGTGGCCGAACTCGAACGCGCCGAGGCGGACTCGCGCCTGCGCATCGAAGATCGGGCTCGGCTCGATGCCGCGCTCGCACGCATCGCCGCGGCCGAGGGAAAGGTCGCGGAGGTCGAGCAGATGTGCGCGCGGGCGAAGACTCGGTTGGCCTGGACCGAGATCCACGCTCCCACCGCCGGCGTCGTTCTCGAGCGACTGGTCATGCCGGGCACGCCGCTCGATGCGGGCGAAGCCGGCGTCCCGGTGGTCACGCTCTACGATCCCGCGCAATTGCGCGTTCGCGTCGACGTGGCGCAGGGCGAGGTCGGCAAGCTCGTCGTCGGGCAACGGGTCGAGCTCGCCAGCGAGGCGCGCGCCGGCCGACCCTACCGCGGCGAATTGCTGCGCATCGTGCAGAAGGCCGACATCCAGAAAACCACGCTGCAGGCGCATGTGCGCGTGCTCGATCCGGACGAGCTGCTGCGTCCGGAGATGTTGTGCCAGGCGCGCTTCTTCGCGTTCGCGGCGCCCGACGCGCCCAAGGGCGGGGGCTCGCTCGCGGAGTCCGCACTCGCGCTGCTCGAGATTCCGCGCCGGCTGCTCGACGAGCAAGGCCGCGCTTGGATCGTCGCCGGCGACGGCACGGCGGCGCGGCGCAAGCTCGAAACGAGCGGTGATGGCGAGTGGGTGCGCGTGACGAGCGGCCTCAACCGCAGCGACAAGCTGGTCGACGAAGGTCGCGCCGCTTTGACCGAAGGTGCGCGGCTGCGCGTGGCGAAGGAGGACTGACGATGGCCCTGATCGAACTGACCGGCCTGTCCAAGTCCTATCGCAAGGGGGAACACGTCGTGACGCCGCTCTCGAACGTCGACCTCTCGATCGAGGACGGCGAGTTCTTCGTGCTGCTCGGGCCTTCGGGCTCGGGCAAGACGACGCTGCTCAACCTGATCGCGGCGATCGATCGGCCCGACAGCGGACGGCTCGTCGTGGCCGGACGCGAGCTGTCGACCTTGTCCGCCGGTGAGCTGGCGAGCTGGCGCTCCGAGCACGTCGGGTACGTGTTCCAGCAGGCCAACCTGGTTCCGGTGCTGAGCGCGTACGAGAACGTCGAGCTGCCGCTGGGGCTGTTGCGCCTGTCGCGCGATGAGCGCCATCGCCGCGTGTCCATCGCGCTGGAAGCGGTCGGGCTCTCCGATCGCGCCCATTACCTGCCCAAGCAATTGTCCGGCGGCCAGGAGCAGCGTGTCGCGATCGCGCGCGCGATCGTCGCCGACCCCCGCATCGTGGTCGCGGACGAACCGACCGGCAATCTCGACCATGAATCCGCGGACGCGGTGCTGAACCTGTTGCGCCGGCTGAACCGGGAGCGTGGCAAGACCATCGTGATGGTCACGCACGACCCGCGGGCGGCGGCCTTCGGGACGCGTCGCATGCACCTCGACAAGGGCGCGCTGCGCGCGGAGGCGGCCTGATGCTGCTGCGATTCGCGCGCAAGAACCTGCGGCGGCGGCCCGGGCGCACGCTGCTCACCATCGGGGGCGTCGCGGCCGCGATGCTGCTGCTCGTGCTGGTCGAATCGCTGTCGGCAGGTCTCGACCGCGCGATGTCGGGGACCGAGGCGGCACGCACGCTGATCGTGTACCGCGCCAATCGCTACTGCCCGCAGACGTCGTTCATGCCCGAGAACTACGCGGCGCGCATCGCGCGGATCGACGGCGTCGAGAGCGTGCTCCCGGTCAAGGTCTACCTCAACAACTGTCGCGCCAGTCTCGACGTGGTGCCGTTCCAGGGCGCTCCCGTCGACCAGATGCTGGAGTCGCGCGGCATCGCGGTCGAGCAGGGCGACCTCGAGCGCTTCCGGCGCGAAGCGAAGTCCGCCCTGGTCGGCCGGGCGCTCGCCCAGCGCAAGGGGCTCGAGCCGGGCGACCAGTTCCGCTTCGGCAACATCGACGTCGACGTGGCCGGCATCTTCTCGTCGCCGGAACCGATCGAGGAAGGCGTCGTACTGACCCACCTCGAGTTTCTGCAGCGCGCCGGCCCCGTCAACCGGCTCGGCACCGTCACGCAGTTCGAGGTCAAGGTCGCGGACGCAGCGCGCGCGAAAGCGATCGGCGAGGAGATCGACGCGCTGTTCCGCACGGCCCAGGAACCGACCGACACCCGCGCGAAGATCCTCTACCTGGAGGGCGCGACGCGCGACTTGCGCGAGATCCTGCGCTTCGCGCGCCTGCTCGGCATCGCGTGCGCGCTGGTCGCGCTCTCGCTGGTCGCCAACACCGTCTTGATGTCCGTCAACGAGCGCGTGCGCGAGTTGGCGGTCGTGCGCACGCTCGGCTACCGCGAGGGTTGGATCGCCGGCCTGGTGCTGACCGAGGCGCTCGCGCTCGCGCTGTGCGGCGGCCTGTTCGGGATCGGCCTCGCCTTCGGCACCCTCGAACTCACGCACCTGACGCTGGGAGCGGAGGGCGTACCGGTCGTCTTCACGGCCTCGCCGAAGCTGGCGCTCGAGGGCCTGGCCCTCGCGCTGCTGACCGGAGCGCTGGCCGGCCTGTTCCCGGCCTGGCGCTCGGCGCGCTCCCCCATCGTCCAAGGCCTGCGCAGCGCCTGAGCCGTAAGTCCCACCATGCCCCGCCTGCTGCCGCTGGACTACCCGATCCGCAACCTGTCGCGGCGGCGGCTGCGCACCTTGCTGACCGGGGTCTCGAGCGCGCTCGTCGCCGCGCTCTTCGTCGCGACCAGCGCATTCGTGCGCGGGCTCGACCGGACCTTCGCGGGCGCGGCGCAACAGGACACCGCGATCCTGCTCTCGAGCGTGTCGGAGCGCGACGTGATCCGCTCGACCGTCGTGGCCGGACTGCCCGAAATCGTCGCTGCATCGGTCCCGAACGTGCGCGTGATCGTCGGCGAGCCGGCCATCTCGAGCGAGATCCACATGGGCACGAATCTGCGGCTGGGCGATGCGACCGCCCCCGGCGAGGTCGCGCACCAGGCCTTCGTCCGCGGCGTGACCGAGCGCGCGTTCCTCGTGCACTCGAACGTCACGCTCGTCGAGGGCCGGCCCGCCGTCAGCGGCGAGGTCATCGTCGGCGCGCTCGTGGCCAAGCAGCTCGGCGTGCCCGAGGACGCCCTGGCCATCGGCCGCCGCGTGCGCTTCGAGGGCGGGACCTTCACGATCGTCGGCCGCTTCACCGCGCCGGGCTCGACGACAGAGGCCGAGATCTGGGCGCCGCTCGCCGAGCTGCGCGGCCTGGTCAAGCGCGACGACAGCTCGGTCGTGTTCGTGCGCATGCAGTCGCCGGACGACTTCGCCGAGCTCGACCTGTTCGCCAAGCGCCGGCTGGACCTCGAGCTGCTGGTGGTTCCCTCCGCCGTCTACTACCGCGAGCTGGTCGACTATCTACGACCGATGCAGCTCTTGGCCTGGGCGATGGCGGTGATGATCGGCGCGGCGGCCCTGTTCTCGGGCGCCAATACGCAGAACGCCGCGGTGCAGGACCGCGTGCGCGAGCTCGCCACGCTGCGGGCCGTCGGCTACGGCGGCTCCGCGCTGTGCACCGCGCTGGCGATCGAAGCGCTGGTGCTCGCGGCGGCGGGCGGGCTGCTCGGGCTGCTGCTCGCGAAGCTGCTGCTGGCCGGCTCGGCCGTGCGCATCGCGATGAGCGCGTTCGAACTGCGCGTCGACGCGATCGGCATCCTCGTCGCCTTCGGCGGCGTGCTCTTGATCGGACTCCTGGGAGCGGCGCCCGCGGCGGCGCGCGTGCTCACCATGCCCGTGGCCGCCGCACTCAAGGAAAACTGAGGAGGAAACCAGAACATGAAGCTACGCACTTTGTCCCTTCCCTTGCTGCTCAGCGCCTCGTCACTCGCCGCAACCCTGCTTGCCGGCTGCGGCGGCGGATCCGAGACTCCCGCGCCGCCGAAGTCCTCGGTCCCAGACAAGTTCTTCCTCGCCAGCGCTCCCGCGGGCGCGCTGACGCCGCTGCAACTGCGCGCAGGCGAACTGCCGAGCGCGCCGATCGCGGTGACCGGCCGCGCGATGGACTTCGTCGACGGGCGCGCGGCGTTCCGGCTGGTCGACGCGAGCCTCAAGTCGTGCGCGGACATGGGCGGGCTCGATCACTGCCCGACGCCGTGGGACTACTGCTGCGAGGATCCGAAGAGCCTGTCAGCCGCGACCATCACCGTCGAGGTGCGCGAGGCCGATCGCCTGCTCGCCTCGTCCGTGCGCGGCTTCCACGGCCTCGACCACCTGACGCCGGTCACGGTCAGTGGGACGCTGTCGAAGGACGCCGCCGGCAACCTGACGCTCGTCGCCTCGGGACTGCATCCGGCGCCGGAATGAGCGTCTGGAAACGGAGCAACCCCGCGCGCCGTCTTCACGGCGCGCGGGGTCGCTTGCAGCTCATCAGATCCCGTTCAGGTTGACGTCGAGTCCCTGCGTCCCGATCACGAGCTTGCCGCTGGGATCCCCGAGCAGCAGCCACTGCAGGTACACGTTCACGTCGGCGAGTGTCGCGTCGTTCGGCACCGACACGTTGCACGTGCTCGACACACCCGATTGCAGCGTGAAGTCCGCTGACACGTTCAACATGCAGCCGGGCGACCCCACGAGCCCGAGGTCGAGCGGCAGCGGCAGGCCGAGGTAGCTCGACTTCGAGAAGCCGAGCACGAGCCGCTTGACCGCCGCCGCCGTGTTGCCGACCTCGAACTGCACGCCGCCGCCGAGCTTGGCGATGCCGTTCATCGCGATCGTCGGGGCGCCGAGCGAGCCGTTGCAGCTCGCGCCGAAGGTCTGCGCCGGCACGTAGTAGTAGATCGACGCGGTCGCGCCCGCCACGTTGCCGGCCAGGTCACGCACCTCGATGTCGACGTTGCGCGTGCCCGTCGCGCTCGAACCACCGTTCGAGAGCAGGCTCGAGAAGATCGACTGCGCGTAGGGCATCCACGCGCTCCAGGCACCGCCATCGTTGCGCAAGCGGAACTGGTCGAGACCCGAGTGCGCATCGCTGGCGTTCGGCTCGACGATGATGTTCGTGCTCGTCGTCATCGTCGGGTCGCCGAACAGCACGACGAGCTCCGGCGCGAGCGTCGGCGCGATCGCGTCGACGTAGAACGGCCCGGCGCTTGCGTACTCGTCGTCCCAGTTCCCGGCCTCGTCGACCGTGCGCAGGTTCAGGTAGCGCGCGAAGCTCGCCGACGCCACGACCTCGGTGTGCGACGTGACCGCGCCGATGTCCTTGACGTTGCTCGGCGCGTTCGGCGAGCCGTTGCTCAGGAACACGCCGTAGCCGTCGACACCCGAGTGCACGTCCGTGGCGGCAACCCACTGGAAGTCGATCGACGTGTCCTTCGACCACGTGCCGGTCAGGTGGCTCGTCGACACGAAGCCCGACACGGTCGACGGATCGATGGTGTCGATGAAGTACGGGCCCGTGCTCGAGTAGTCGTCGTCCCAGTTGCCGCACTTGTCGAGCGAGCGCAGGTTGAAGTACCAGCCCTGCGCGGACGTCGTAGCGTTCTGGCTCGTCGAACTCACGTTGCCGATGTCCTTCGTCGTGCCCGGCATCGCCTGGCTGCTCGTGAGGAACAGGCCGTAACCGTCGATTCCCGACAGGGCGTCCGACGCCGGGAGCCACGCGAAATCGAGCTGGGCGTCGTTCGACCACTGCCCGATCGTGTGGCTTGTGGAGTGGAGGTTGAAGGCCTTGTTGGGCGGCGTGCCGTCGACCGTCACGACCACCGAGTCCTGCACCTGCCAGCCCTGGTCGTTCAGCGCGCGCACGCTGAACGTCTTCAGACCCTCGCCCGCCCAGTCGTAGGTCCAGGCGACTTCGCGCTCCCAGCCGTGCCGGATGTTGCCGAGCGTGACCTCGGTGCCGGGCTCCGACTGGTCGCCGCTCTTGCTGCTGCCGTCGGGGTTCATGTTCTGCGAGAAGTCGGTCTCCGGACCGTCCAGCAGCGTGAACGACACGTCGCGGCGCGTGCCGCCCGACGACGAGAGCACTTCGGTGAACACGGCCGAAGCCATCGTCTCGGTGTTTCCGACCGTCGAAGTGATCGTGACGTCCTCGCCGGGCTTCACGAACACGTCGTCCGCGGCGACCGTCAAGCTGCAGTCGGGTGACGTGTCGCCGTGCACGAAGTGCACGGTCACGCTGGCCTTGACGCTGCCCGTCGCGCTGTCGGGGTGGACCTTCCACTTCCAGGTGCCCGCCGGCGGGTTCTCGATCGTGCGGATCTCGGTGTTGTTGACCGAGCTCTGCTGCGCCGTGTACTCGCCGGTGTTCGTGCCGGCCGTCAGCGGCGGGCGGTCGATGTACAGGTCGAAGTCGTTGATCAGGGCCTTGGAAGCGCCGGAGGAGGCGGCGGGCTCGATGTAGTGCATCGCGACCACGATGCGCGTGCAGCCGGACGGCACGACGAACTCGTCCTCGGCTCCGACGCTCTGCGACTGCGTCCAGCCCCAGTTCAGCCAGCCGTGCTGCGAATCGGTGTAATTCGCGCGATAGGCTTCGATGCGGCCGGCGCCGTAGTCGTCGAGGTGCGCGTCGCCCGGACCCGTGAGCGCGACGTCATCCTTGGTGCTCGCCGTCGCCATCACCAGCGACGCAATGCGCGCGGGCTGATAGCGCAGGAACGAGTGGCGATCGACCATCTGCGCGACGATCCCCGTCACGTGCGGCGAGGCCATGCTCGTGCCGGTGCCGGCGAAGTAGTCGTCGTTGGTGTTCGCCGTGGCCGACCAGATGCGCACGCCCGGCGCCGCGATGTTCGGCTTCCAGCGGCCATCACCGGTCGGACCGCGGCTCGAGTTGCCCCAGACATTGCCCGGCAGGCCGACCGAGTCGCTGTTGTAAGGCACGACATTGCCGACGGTCAGCGCGTTCTTCGCCGAGCCTTCCATCGACACGGTGCCGGTGTTCGGGCCGTGGTTGTGCGCGGCGAACACGTAGACCTGATTGCCGTTCCAGACTTCTTCATCGACCTGGCGCGAGCACGACTCGGAGCCGACCCAAGCCTTGTCGCCGCCGGTGCAGTCGCCGTCACCGCTCGGCATGCCCGAGCAACTGCCCCACGAGTTGTTGATCACGTGCGGCTTCGGCGCGGTCGTGACGCCGTCCGTCCACGAATTGCGCATCGTCGAGAACCAGGAGTCGATCGAGCTGCACGAGTAGCCGGTCCAGTCGCCGTCGGCGTCCGTCTGCACCTTGAAGTTGCGGAAAGCGCGTGAGAGCGACCCGCCGAGGCCGGGCGCGTTGCCGCGGAACTGGTCGTTCGCCGCGGGCGGCTGGCCGAGGATCGTGCCGCCGACATGGGTTCCGTGCCCCGCGGTGACTTGAAACGGGTGCGAACCATCCTGCGACCAACCGACGTAGTACGCGTGATTGAGCGCGAAGTGCGACCAGTCGAGGCCGGTGTCGATCTGGCCGGCGATCGCTTCGCCGCTCCAGCCGCCGTCGTAGGTCGCGCGGACGAAGTCCGAGCTGACCAGCGGCGTCGAGTTGTCGTGCGCGGTCGTGACCTCGGGCACGCGCTCGACGAACTGCACGAAGTCGCGCTGCACGAGCGCGGCGATCTGCTCGGCGGTCACGCGAGCTCGGAACGCGTGGATCGACGGCACGTACGAGCAGGCCTCGATGCCGAGGTCGCGCAGGGCCGACTCCTGCCAACCGCGCGCCTGCCAGCGGCTCACGCCGCCCTCGACGCGCGTCTCCTGACCGGCGCGGCCGGCGACGGTGGCGCCGATGCTCTCTTCGATGCTCTGCGGACCAAGGTCGCTCTCGAACACGTTGATCGCGACGTCGAACAGCTCGCCCGACATGGCCCGCGAAGCGCGGACCGCGAGATCGCTGTGCACCTTCTGCCACGGCTGCGCGAGTCCGACCCAGCGCACCGCATCGTGCGCGAGCAGGCCCGCGAGCCCGCTTGCGTCGATCGCGATCTTCATCGCGTTGTGCGGGTGGTAGCCGAGGAAACGCACGCCGCGCGCCTCGAGCTCCAGGATGCGCTCGGGTGTGATGCGCTTGCCGAACACCGCGAACGCGTACACGCTGCCATGCGGTCGGGCGTCGCCCGGGGGCGAGCCGAGGCGCTCGAGCAGGCGCGGATCGACGATCTCCGCTTCCGGGATCGCGTACGGCCCCGCGGAGAAGCCGAGGAAGGCGACGTCCGAGCGGCCGTCGGAGACGACCGTGTCGCCGTCCGCTCCGGCTGCGACGACGAGCTCGCCGCTGCGCGGCAGGACATCGTCGAGCGCGAGCGGCACGAGCCGCGGCTCACCGCGATCGGTGCCCGGACGCGGCGCCTCGGGCGTGCCGCTCGGGCGCGTCCCGCTGGTCACGGCCACGGGGACCTTGGGCAGGACAGTCGGGGCGTCCGGTTGGGGCTCTTGGGCCGACAGGCTCGGGGAGCACAGGAGCGCGGGTAGGAGGGCGAGGAGTTCGATCCGGCTGGAGGGCGTAGGCATGGGGTAGTGCGCCGGCCGCGGCGGAATTGCTGCGGGGCGGCAAACCCTGACGCCGGGAGCGGGCGGGGAACCCGACAGCGGCGCATGTGGCGGCCGCGAAGATCGCTCCTAACTAGCTGTAGCTATTATACTTATGTATCTGCCAGCAGGCCGTGCCGGCCACCGGCCCGTGCGGGCTAGGCTGGAGCAGTGGCCGCCGACATCACGCAGCTCCTGGTCGATTCGCGGGCGGGGAACGCCGACGCGCTCGAGCGGCTGCTCCCGCTCCTGTACGACGAGCTGCGCGGACTCGCCGCGCGCGCGCTCTCGCGTGAGCGCGGCGACCACACGCTGCAGCCGACGGCGCTCGTGCACGAGGCCTGGCTCAAGCTCGTCGATCAACGCCAGCGCGAGTGGAAGAACCGCTCGCACTTCCTCGCGATCGCGGCGACCGCGATGCGCCGGATCCTGGTGCACCACGCCGAGGCGGCGCGCGCGCAGAAGCGCGGCGGCGGCTCGGCGCGCGTCGAGGTCACCGACGTAACCGGGCTCGGCACGACCGACCGGCTCGATCTGCTGGCGCTCGACGAGGCGCTCGAGGACTTGGCGCGGCGCGACGAGCGCAAGGCCAAGGTGGTCGAGATGCGCTTCTTCGCCGGGCTTTCGGAAGAGGAGGTCGCGCTCGCGCTCGGAGTGACGACCCGCACGATCGAGCGGGACTGGAAGATGGCCCGGGCCTGGCTGCGGGTGGCGCTCGAGCCGGGAGCCGGGAGCGCGAAAGGGTGACTCTCTCCCCGAAATCGGCGCACTAGAGCAAGATGGATGTCGGCTCCGCCGACCGTTCCCGGCGTATTCTCCCATGCACCAGCTCCGTCTGCTGTCCGCCACCGCGTTCCTGGCCCTCGGCGTCGGCCTTGCCAGTGCCCAGGCCCCCACTTGGACGGCGCTGACAGCCGGCGCGCAGCCCGGGACGCCGGTCGAATGGACGGAGCAGGCCGGTTCCTCGAGCCCGCAGATCTCGGTCTTCGAGCTCCGCATCCACGGCTTCTGGCAAACGCCGCTCGTCGGTCCGAACGGTATCTCGTACACGCGGGTCGAGTTCCCGGGCCTCGGCACGATCGGTCAGGTCGGGGCGCCGGAGCTGCCGGCGGCGCGGCCGTGGATCGCCGTGACGACGAGTGCCGTTTCCGCGCAGCTCGTCTCCGCGGTCACGCCGCCGGGCGAGACGGCGACCTTCACGCTGCGCCCGTACCCGCAGCCCGTCCCGGGCCTCGACGAGCCGATCGATCCGACGAACTCACCCGGCGCGGGCAATGGCGCCGGCACGCCGGAGGTGTTTTCGGTCGACACCTCGATCTACACGGGCACTGCCGTGTGGCCGCCGACGATCGCGAGCGCGAGCGCGACCAAGCAGACCTGGCACGCCACGCTGCCGCTCGCGCAACCCGAGATCTTCCCGGCGCGTTTCACGCCGACGACGCTGCAGCTCACCGTCTCGCGGCGCATGATCGTCACGTACAGCCACACCGGCAGCCAGCTCACGTTCGCGCCGATCAACATCGACCGCTGGAAGCTCGGCCGCGCGATGTGCGTGAATTGGACGACGGCCGGGGCGATCCTCGCAGCCGATCCGCTGAGCTGGAAGGCGCGCTATCTGTTCGTCGCGCCGCAAGCGCTGGTGCCTACTCTGCAGACACTGGTCGATCGACGCCGCGACTGCGGGTTCGTGACGAGCATCGTGACGCTCGAATCGCTCTCCTCGGCCAGCGTGGCCGCCATCCGCTCGGCGATCCAGTCGTGGTACGCCGCGGGCGACCCCGCGCGCGACCACTACTGTCTGCTCGTCGGCGACGCGAGCGCGCTGCCGCTGGCGCCGAGCCCGCTCGGTGGGACCAATTCGCCGAGTGACGATCCGTACGGCTCGATCGGCGCGACCGCGAACCTCCGAGAGCAGGTCTACGTCGGTCGCCTGTCGGTGGACGACGCCGCCGACCTCGCGCATCAGATCGCGAAGATCGTCGCGTACGAGGAGGACACGAACACCGCGCACGAATACTCGCGTGCAACGGTCGCCTCGCACCAGGACGCCGCACCGGCGAAGTACCAGCACGCGGTCAATGGGCTCGCGGCGATCCCCTACGTGGATCCGCCCATCTTCACTTTGCGCCACGGCTCGTCGCTCGGATCGACGGGCAATTCCAAGATCGCGGGCGATCTCGCGGAGGGCCGCGGCGTGCTCGCGTATCGCGGCCACGGCACCGCCAACATGTGGTTCGGCTGGAGCGGGACGGGCGTCGGCTGGCACAAGAACGACGTGATCGGCCTGACGAACTCGATGAAGCCGGTGGTCTGGAGCGTCGCCTGCAACCACAATCGAATCGACGAGTCGATCGACTCGCTCGGCGAGACCTGGCTCGAAGCCGATGCCGGGGCGGTCGCGCACTACGGCGCGACGCGCGCCGGAGCGACGCGCGCGAACGACGCGTTGCTCGCCGGCCTGTTCACGGCGCTCTACGACGACGGCATCGCGACGCACGGCCCGCTCGTCGCGCTGGCCGAGGATCGCATGCTCGCCGCGCATCCGGCGCAGGCCGACACTGCCTGGGGCATGCTGCTGCTAGGCGATCCGGCGATGCGCGTGCGGCGCCACAAGCCGAATGGGCTGCAGATCGCCTCGCCGGCGACGATCCAGGCCTGCGGCTCGTCGCCCTGCTTCTACACGGTGCAGTTGAAGGACGGCAACGGCGTGCCGATCGTCGGCGGGCTCGTCACCGCGTACAAGCCCGGCGACAACCCGAGCTTGCCCGATGAGGTGTTCTTCACGGGCGTGACCGACTCCAACGGCAACACGACCATTCCGGGGCCGACGACGCTCGGAACCTTGAACCACATCGGCCGCGACGACACGGGCGACGTCGCGCAGGATCTGCCTCAGGTGCAGACCGGTGCCTTCGTGTCGCTCGGCGACGCGCTCGCGGGATTCGCTGCCCAGGAGCCTGAGCTCGAGAGCGCGTCGTGGCTTCTGCCCGGCACGCAGCTGTTGATCCAGCTCGAGGACGCCAAGCCCGGCACGGCGGGCGTCATGGCCATGTCGCTCGTCGACACGCCGACGCCGCTGTTCGGCGGGATCGTGCACACCTTCCCGGTCGCCGCGCAGTTCCCGGTGGCCACCAACCTCGGGGGAAAGTGGAGCTTCGTGTACGCCGCATGGCCGGACGGGATCCCGCCCGGATCGACGTTCTACTTCCAAGTCGGGTTGGTGGACCCGGCCGCGATCCAGGGCTTCTCGCTCTCCAACTGCTTGCTCGGCACGACTCCCTGACGCAATGCTCGGTGCTGCGTGAGCGAATCCAGTACCTCCCGGCAGCGCTGGCATCGGCTCGAGTCGCTGTTCCACGCGGCATCGGAGCTACCGCGCTCCGAGCGTGACGCCTTCCTTGCACGCGAATGCGGCGATGACGCAGCGCTGCGCAACGAATTGCTGGCGCTGCTCGCCGCCGAGGACGGGTCGCCCGCCTTCCTGACCCCGACGACGCCGCAAGCCTTCGCGCCGCGGCGAGTCGGCCCCTGGCTGCTGGAGCGCGTGCTCGGAGAGGGCGGCATGGGCGTCGTGTACCTCGCGCGGCGCGCCGACGACTCCTTCGACAAGCAGGTCGCGATCAAGCTGCTGCGGCCGGGCCTCGTGGCCGCGGACTGGCTCGCGCGCTTCGACGGCGAGCGCCGCGTGCTCGCGCGGCTCGAGCACCCCGGCATCGCCAGGTTGATCGACGCGGGCCGCGACGAGCACGGCGCGCCGTTCTTCGCCATGGAATACGTCGAGGGCGAGCGCATCGACCGCTGGTGCGATGCTCGGGGCCTCGACGTGCGCGGTCGCGTCGAACTGCTGGCGCGTGTCGCGCGCGCGGTCGAACATGCGCATCGCGCCTTGGTCGTGCACCGCGACCTCAAACCCGCCAACGTGCTCGTCGATGCACGCGGGGAGCCGCGGCTGCTCGATTTCGGCATCGCGAAGGCGCTCGACGCGCAGCCGGAGGCGCTCGAGCTCACGCGCACGGGCGAGCGCCCGCTGACCCCGGCCTACGCGAGCCCGGAGCAACTTTCCGGGGCCCCCGTCAGGCTCGAGTCCGACGTCTGGTCGCTCGGCATCGTGCTGCACGAGCTGCTCACGGGCCTGCATCCGCACCGCAAGGAAACGCGCACGCGCGCAGAACTCGAGCTCGCCGTTCAGAACGAGCTCGTCGATCTGCCGAGCCGCTTCGCGCGCGCGGAGGTCGAGGGTCAGGCGAGTGCTCGCGAGCGCGCCGAGCTGCGCGGGACGACGCCGTCCGGCCTGGAACGTCAACTGCGCGGCGATCTCGACCGCATCGTCGGGATGGCGCTGCGCAAGGAGCCGGAGCGCCGCTACCGATCGGCGGAGGAATTGGCCGGTGATCTGGAACGCTGGCTGCAGGGGCGGCCCGTGCTCGCCTCGGGCGACGGGCTCGGCTATCGGGCGAGTCGTGCGTTGCGCCGGCACCCGATCGAATTCGCGCTGGCGGGAACGCTCGCGGTTGCGTTGCTCGTATTCGCCGTGCTGTACGTGCGCCAGAGCCTGCGCGACCGCGATCAGATCTCCAGGATCCGGCGGCTCTCGGATCTCGAACGCTACGACCGGATCGTCGCGGCCGCGGACGAGCCGGTGCCGATGGTGCCGTCGGAGGCCGCGCGCTTCGCCGAGTGGGCCGCGGATGCACGCGCGCTCGTCGCTCGGTCGGCCGAGCACCGCGCGACGCTGGCGGAGTTGCGCGCGGAGGACCTCAGCGGTCGCGACGACGACGAACGGCGCTGGCACGGCATGCACGTCGAGCGACTCGAGCAACTGCTCGCCGGCCTCGATGCGCTGGCACGCCCCGAGCCCCATGGGGCGACGATCGCCATGTTCGAGCGCCGTGCGCGCATCGCGGCCACGCTTTCGGAAACGAGCCTGGTCGAAGCGGCCGAGGCCTGGCGCGAGGCCCAGCTCGCGGTGAGCGCTCATTCGGACTACGGCGGCCTGCAGCTCGCCCCTCAGCTCGGCCTCGTCCCGCTCGGTCCCGATGCTCGCTCGGGCCTGTGGGAGTTCTGGCACGTGGCGAGCGGCGCGCGTCCCGAGCGGAATCCCGACGGACGCATCGGGCTGCGCGAGGGCGACGGGCTCGTGTTCGTGCTCGTGCCCGGCGGCCTGGCGCTGTTCGGCGCGCAGCGCGACGATCCTTCCGCGCCGAACTACGACCCGCAGGCCGAGCGCGACGAGCAACCGGTCAAGCGGGTGCAGCTCGACCCGTTCTTCCTGTCGAAGTACGAGGTCACACAGGCGCAGTGGTTCGCCTGGACCCACGAGAATCCGAGCAAGAACCCCGCCGGCACGCGCTTTCGCGACGAGGTCTATACGCCGCAGCAGCCGGTCGAGCAGATCTCGTGGCTTTCATCGAGCCGCGAGCTCGCGCGCCTCGATCTCGTGATCCCGACGGAAGCGCAGTGGGAGTACGCGTGCCGCGCCGGCACGACGACGGCCTGGTTCAGCGGGCCGGAGGAAGCGTCACTGGCCGGATACGCGAATCTCGCCGATCGCTTCGCGCGCGAGCACGGCGCGCCGTCGAGCTGGGTCTTCGCCGACTGGGTCGACGACGGGTACGTGAACGCTGCGCCGGTCGGTTCGTACGCGCCCAATCGCTTCGGCCTGCACGACATGGCGGGAAACGTGTGGGAGCTCACGCGGGACTCGGTCGATCCGCGCGGAGGAGGACCCCGCGCCGGCGATGGGCTCCACTCCGAGGCAGCGACGCCGGACGTGATCTCCCGCGGAGGCGCATTTCGAAACACGGCCTTCTCGCTGCGTTCGAGCGAGCGCTACTCGTTTGCTCGGGACCTGGGTTCGTGGATGGGGGGATTGAGGCCGGCCCGCCCGGTTCGTCCCTGATCACGGCCGCACGCGATCGTTGGACGTCCAACGGACGAGCGAAATCGCACGAGCGTCGCCCGTCGCAAGCGGCGTGCCCGCTGTTGACTTGTGCAGGCCCGTTTGTCCTGATCGAGAACGCTCGAATTCTGATTTTCGACCTTGCCGGACTTCACACGGTCGTTACAGTCCGGGTGGACACGCGCTCGAGAGAGCTTCTCTCTCTCTCTCCAAGCTCTCGAAGGCGCATGCTCCGCGCAACCCGAGGAACGATGAACGCGATATCGGCCGAGAACGTCGCGATGTCCGCGCACCAGGCGACCCACGCCAGCGCGGTCGAGCATCTTGGTGAGCCTCCCTCTCGCCAGATCCTCCGCTCGACTGCTGGGCGGCGTGGCTTCGATGGACCGTTCCTCACCCGCCGCGCAATTCGAGACGCGACGGAGCCTGTGGACCTCCCAGGGGTTGTCACCCTCGGCCCCAAGGCGCGGAGGCTCGCACTCCAAACCTGACCGGCCCGGGGGATTCGAAGGAGGACGTGCTCGCATCGCGTCCTCGGGGCGTCCCAGCCCCTCACCGGCCGCGGCCCCACTTGCAGGGGGGCCGCGGCCGGTCTGCTTCGCGGCAGCACCGCTCGCGCTTCAAGGCCAGCGGATCAGCAGATGCCGCACGTCCTTCGCAAAGCGCTGTTCGCTGAACTCCGCGGCGGCGGCCAGCAGCGCTGCCACTTCAGCGCCGGTGAACGGCGCGTCGTACACGACGACGTGCAGGCGCAGACCTCGATCGGTGCGAGCGGGCAGTGCCAGGAGCTCGGCGGTCGGCACCAATGCTGCAAGCAGTTCAGGTCGGCCTCTGAGGTAGTAGCGCGCCGGTGACTCGGCGAAGCCGTCGAAGCCTCCCGCGAGCACGGCCACGCGATCCCCGGGCAGCCAACTCGACTCAACGGCGGAGAAGGCCGCCCTGAAATCCTGCTTCGCCCCATGCATGCGGTGGGCCCCCACGATCGCCGCGCATCCAGCGAGCAGCAGGACCACGGCCGCTGACGAGAGCGCTCGCGGCTGCAAGGCCGCCAAACCCGCGCCAATCGCCACGAGCAGGAACGGAGCCGCCCCGATCAGGTAGCGCGGCAGGAAGTTCGGCGAAACCAGCAGCGCGAGCGCGAGCGCCGTGCCCAGGTAGGCGATGGCGGCGACCAGCGCGACGGCTTCGAATCCGAAGCGCCGGCGGACCGCCGCGGCCATCGAGAGAACGAGGCCCAGGTAGATCAGCGCGGCCACGCCGAGCGCGCAACCGGTCGTGAACGCATCGAGATCCGCGAGTTCGACGAGCACGAGCCGCGCCGGGAGCTCGAGCAAGTCGCGCGCGCCCAGTCGACCGAGCGGTTGCCAGTAAGTCGCATTCTGCTTCGGCAACATCTCGATGAGCCAGGGCAGCCAGACCGCGAAGCCGAGCAGCGCGCCGAGCGCGGGCGCGAACACGCGGACTCGATCGCCGCGCTCGCGCGACCACAGCAGCGCGCCCGCCGCGACGAGGGCCGGGATCAGCAGCCCTCCCAAGTAGTGCGAACCCACGCCGAGCGCCGTCGCCAGCGCGCCGCACGCGGCTGCCGACTTCACGCGGCCGGCTTGGGCCGCGACGAGGCTCGCCAGCGCGAGCGCGCCGCTGAACTCGAGCATGGAGTGCGCGCGCAACTCCTGCGCGTACCAGATGCTGAACGGGGAGAGCGCGTACACCGCGACCGACGCGAAGGCCGTGGCGGACGTGATCCGCTCGCGCCGCGCGAGCTGGTGCAGCGTGCACGCGAACACCAGCAGCCCGCCGCAGGAAATCAGCGCCGGCAGCGCGCGCAGCGCGCCTTCGCCGTCGCCGAACAAGCGTTCCCAGCGCGCGAGGAGCCAGTAGAACAGCGGCGGGTGGCGGTCCCGCGCCAGGACCTCGGTCAGGTCCGGCGCATGGGTCACATGCAGTGTCGCGAGCTCGTCGAACCACAGCGAATGCAGCCCAAGCGCGCTGAGGCGCAACAGCGCGCCGACGAAGACGCAGGCGCTGAGCGCGGCGACGGCAAGGCGAGGCTTCACGGGGGCGGTGCGGCCGTCGGCGCCGCTGCAGGCGCTGCGCTCATCGCCTGGGCAGGAACCAGTGGATGTGGCCGCAGCCATCGCAGACGAAGCACGTCGCGGTGGCATTCGCCCAGTCGAAATTGAAGAACGTCGCGACCGCGGTGTTCAGTTGCGCCTCGCGCTGCCAGAACCGGTCGTGCTTGCAGATTTCGCAGCGCAGGTCGAGCCCGGCCACGCGCACTCGCTCGGCTTCGGTCTTTCCGAAAAGTCCCATGCGCTACTAGGTAGCGCAGGCGCGGCCGTCCCGCTACTGGAATGGCTGCTCTACCATTCGAAGCGCGTGCCTCGCTCGAACATCTGCTGGACCGGCACGACACTCACCTTCTCCGCTTCGATTCGGAGCGGGTAGCGCATGATCTGCTGGTCCTCGGCCAGGATCTCGGCCGACTTCTCGACCTTGCCGTAGTCGATCGGCGACGGCGCATCGGAGACCAGCGCGGCTTTCAACGCCTCCGCATTCGGCGCGACCAGCGCGATCACGAGATCGTCGCTGCGCAGGTGCTTGCGCACCGCCGCGTTGACCTCCTCCAGCGTGATCTCGTCCATCATGCGGCGGAAGGTGGACAGGTGCGGCTGCTGCAGACCGTAGTACCGGTCGTCGATCGCGTAGCCGAGCTTCTCCTCGGTCGTCTCGGCGAAGTGGAGGCTGTAGCTCTTCAAGAAATTGCGCGTGAACTCGAACTGCTCGCGCGTCAGGCCGTTGGCGGCGAGCTTCTCGACCTCGCGCAACCCCGCGCGCAGCGCGAAGACCGCGCTCTCGGGCGGCACCGGCCGCAGCCAGACCTCGAACAGGTGCGAGCGGCGACCGACGCCCTGCGGCGGCATCGAGCGGCGCCCGCCGTTGGGGTAGGCCTCGATGTACGAGTAATCGCCGTAGTTGAGCCCGCGCGCCTCGCGGATCACCTGGTACAGGTGCGATGAGCTGTTGCGGTGCTCGCCGAGCCACGAGTTCGCGATCCACAGCGCGTAGAACTCGCGCGTGCCGCGGCGCACGTCGATCGGGTAGCCGAAGCTGATCGCGGTCGCATTGCCCGGCTTGTCGACGATGACGACATTGCGCCCCTGCGGACGCGCCGGGTCCGGCGCGGCCGCGGCTTGCGGCTTGCCCGCCGGCAGGCGCGCGAGATCGGCCTCCAGCTGTGCCGCGAGCGCGGGGTCGTAGGAGCCCCCGAGTCCGAGCACGACGTTGTCGCGCGTGTAGTGCTCGGCGTGAAAGCGCTTGACGTCCTCGAGCGTGATCGACTTCAACGACTGCACCGTGCCGAGCTCGATGTGCGCGTATCCGGAACGCCGGTGGATCGCCTCGTACAGCGCGGCCTTGCCGAGCTCCTCGTCCGACGAGAAGCGCAGGTCGTTCTCGATCGCGGAGATCGCGGCGTCACGCAGGCGCTCGAAATCCGCTTCCCGGAAGCCCGGCTCGAGCAGCGCCCGCGTGAAGTACGGGTAGAACGCGGAGACTGCTTCGCGGTGCGCGCTCCCGCTGACGATCGTCATCTCGCGGTCGACGTTCGAGCCGTAGCGCGCGGCGAGCGGGTAGAGCCCGTCGAGGATCTCGTCGTAGCGCTGCGCGCGCGTGCCGCCCTCGGTCAACATCGCCGCGGTCAGCGCCGCCAGGCCGTCCTTGCCCACCGGATCGTCTTGCGAGCCGACGCGGAACCACAGCCGGAACGACACGTTCGGGTCGGCCGCGACCGGCAGGAGCACCGGCGGCTCGGCGAGCTTCGCGGCCGCGCCGGACGAAGCCGTGGACGCCTTCGCGGCGCGCGGGGCCGACAGCGCGGCGACCTGCTCGGCCGGGGCACTGGCGGAGTGCAAGAGCGCGACCGTGCTGCGCGGCTCGGTCAGGAACGCCTTCGCCGCGGCCTGCACATCGGCCGGCGTGACTCTCGCGAGCGTCGCGAACTGACGCTCGACCGCGCCGAACTGGCCGGTCAGCGCGAGCAGGCGCGCCATGCGCTCGCTGACGTCGCTGGGCGTCGACAGGTTCGACAGGAAGCCGAAGCGCGCGCGCGAGCGGGCCGCGTCGAGCTTCTCCGCTGCCACAGGCGTGGTGCGCAACTCTTCGACCGCGCCCCAGATCTCCTCTTCGACCGCGCGCGCATCGTCGAGGTTCTTGACGATCGCGTAGACGCCCCACAGGCCCGGATCGCGGTTGAGCCCGAAGTCGGGGAAGATCGTCTCGACGCGCTGCTCCTGCAGCACGAGCTTCTTGTAGAGCTGCGAGGTCTGGCCGAACGCGAGTTCGCCGAACAGCGTCGCCGCGATCATGCGGCGGTCGTCGGGCAGGAAGCGCTCGCCCTTGAACGTGACCGCGACGATCGGCTGCGTCTGCCCGTCGAAGGGCACGACGACGCGCCGCGGAGCCCGCTGCTCGGGCTCGACCGGCACCTTGGGCTCGACGTAGCCCTTCTGCCAGCCGCCGTAGTGCTGCTCGATCAGCGCGAAGGTCTGCGCGACGTTCACGTCGCCGGTCACCAGCACGATCACGTTCTCCGGTCGGTAGAAGCGCTGGAAGAACGACTTCGAGTACTCGTAGTTCTCGGGCATCGCCTTGATGTCCGCCTCGAAGCCGATCGTCGTGTGCTTGTACGTGTGCACGTCGAAGGCGGTGTCCTGCAGCTTCTCGCTGAGCACCTCGAACGGGCTCGTTCGACCTTTCCTGTACTCGCCGTAGACCGCGCCCGACTCGGTGCGGAACTCGGGCTCGGCGTACTTCAGGTTCTGGAAGCGGTCGGCCTCGATCTCGACCACCGTCGGCAGACTGTCCTTCGTGAACGACAGGTGGTAGCAGGTCATGTCGTCGGTCGTGAACGCGTTCGCGTTGGCGCCCATGCCGTTCACGACGCGGTCGTAGGCATCACCGGGCAGCTTCTCGGTGCCGCGGAACATGCAGTGCTCGAAGAAGTGCGCGAAGCCGGTCACGCCGGGCTCGACCTCGTCGCGCGAGCCGGTGCGCACGATCGACCAGTAGGCGACCAGCCCGTCGCTGGGCATCGGCACGACGATGGCCTGCATGCCGTTGGGCAGGAGCTTCTGGTGGACGTCGTACGGAAAGGCCTTGTCCTTGCTCACGGAGGGATTCGAAGTCGGTTGAGGCGCCGACGCGTTCTGGACCGACGGTCGTCGATTCAGGCCGGTCTCCATATCGAAATGCACCGCGCAACCGGCGCCGAGCATCAAGCTCGCGGGAACGAGGAGCGACAGAGAGCGGAGATGGGAGTGCATGCCGTTGGAGGTCAAAGGTGTCGTTTTGGCCGGAACATGGGCGATCGAACCGCCTAGTCTGGCCGATGAGCGCAGCGGCGACCATGCGGAGCCGGGGCGCGGAATGGGCGGCGCGCGTATCGAATCTGTAGACGGGTTCGGACCCCTCGGTGCGTGCAGGTGCTTGCCGAGTTCGGAGAGGCGCACCTAGAATCCGTCGCAGTTCCCGGCGCGACATGGAGTTGCGCCCAGGCACCTTCGACCCCGTCACCGCGGATCCCGCGCCGTCCGAGGCGCGCGATCGGCCACCAGAGGACTCGAAACTTGGGACACGCCGCCCCGCCCCCCCCGCCCGCCCAACCCGTCGGCGAGCACAAGCCGTATATCGCCGACAATCAGGTCGTCGCCGAGTTCACTCCGAAGGCGATCCTGTTCGGAGCGCTGTTCGGGATCCTCTTCGGAGCCGCGACCGTGTACCTCGCGCTGCGTGCGGGCCTGACGGTCTCGGCCTCGATCCCGATCGCGGTGCTGTCGATCTCGGTGCTGCGGATCTTCGGGCGGCCGACGATCCTCGAGAACAACATCGTGCAGACGATCGGCTCGGCCGGTGAATCCGTCGCGGCCGGTGTCGCCTTCACGATCCCCGCGATGCTGTTCCTCTCGCCGGGCGCCAACGGCGAGGACTATTTCCAGTACATGCAGATCATGACGCTGGCGTGCGTCGGCGGCATCCTCGGCGTGCTGTTCATGGTGCCGCTGCGGCGCTCGCTGATCGTCGGCGAGCACGGGACGCTCCCCTACCCGGAAGGCACGGCGTGCGCCGAGGTGCTCGTCGCCGGCGAGAAGGGCGGGAACATGGCGAAGCTCGTGTTCCAGGGCGTCGGTCTCGCCGTCGTCTACAACGTGCTGATGAAGGTCTTCGCTCTCTGGAAGGAGAGCCCGGTGTACATCACTCCGAAGACCTCGACGCTGCCCAACGCAACGGTGTCCGCCGAGCCCACGTCCGAGTATCTCGGCGTCGGATACATCCTCGGGCCGCGCGTCGGCGGGATCATGGCCTCCGGCGCGGTCCTGTCGTGGATCGTGCTGATCCCGCTGTTGTCGCTGCTGATCCCCGAGGCAACGCGACACGAGTCGCTCAAGGCGCTCGGTCGCAGCGACGGTTGGATCGCCGGCGCGAGCGGCCCACGGCAGGTCTACGAGGCCTACGTCCGCTACATCGGCGCCGGCGCGGTCACGATGGCCGGCATCATCACGCTGATCCGCACCGCGCCGACGATCTGGAAGGCGATCACGCAGTCGGCCTCGTCGATGGGCAAGGGCGGGGGCTCCGGGACGATCAAGCGCACCGAGCGCGACATGCCGATGTGGGTCGTCGCGGTCGGATCGCTCGGTCTCGTCGGCGTGCTCACCGCGCTGCCTATTCTGCCCGGCGACTTCACCGGCAAGCTCGTGATGGCCGTGCTGATGATCGTGTTCGGATTCCTGTTCGTCACGGTGAGTTCGCGCATCGTCGGGATCATCGGTTCCTCCTCGAACCCGATCTCGGGGATGACGATCGCGACCTTGCTCGGCACCGCGCTCGTGTTCCTGTCGATGGGCCTCAAGGGCGACATCAACCAGCCGATCGCGCTGTCGGTCGGCGCGATCGTGTGCATCGCCGCCGCGAACGCCGGCGCGACGAGCCAGGACCTCAAGACCGGCTACCTGGTCGGCGCCACGCCGATACGGCAGCAGTTCGGTTTGATCATCGGCGTCATCGCATCGGTGCTCGCGATCGGCTGGACGATGAAGATGCTCGACTCGGGCATGGCGCCCGAAGGCATGGAGCACGGCATCGGCACCGACAAGCTGCCGGCGCCGCAGGCGACGCTGATGGCGACCGTCATCAAGGGCGTGCTGTCGCAGAGCCTGCCGTGGGGCTACATCATGGTCGGCGCGGGCCTCGCGGTCGCCGTGTTCCTGTGCGGCGTGTCGCCGCTCGCGTGGGCCGTCGGCGCCTACCTGCCGTTCGCGACGTCGTTCACGATCTTCCTCGGCGGCCTGCTGCGCGGGTTCGTCGACAAGAGGAGCAAGGCGAGCACCGAAAGCGAGATCTCGTCGGGGATGTTGTTCGCGACCGGCCTCGTCGCCGGCGGCTCGCTGACAGGGGTCGTGGTAGGCGCCTTGAACGGCGTCGACCTCGAGGTCACCAAGCCCGACGGCACGACAGGTACGCAGTCCGTCATCGCGTACCTGTCGCACTATGGCGAGAGCCTGCAGAAGTCGATGGCCGAGGCCTTCGGCGCGAACTCGCCCGACGCATTCGCGATGATCATGTTCGGCCTCATGGCCTTCGTGCTCTATCGGGTCGCGATGAAGCCCTCGGACGCGAAGTAGCGCACAGATGAGCGCCACGAGCTCCGGCGAGGTCTTTCGTCCCGCAGTCCTGCCCGACGAAACCGCGCCGGAGCTGACCTTTCGCGCGCTGCTGCTCGGCGCGATCCTCGGCATCGTCTTCGGCGCAGCGTCGACGTATCTCGCGCTGAAGGTCGGGCTCACCGTCTCGGCCTCGGTGCCGATCGCCGTGCTCGCGGCGTGGGCGTTGCGGCGCCGCAATCAGCAGCGCGCGATCCTCGAGCACAACATCGTGCAGACGACCGGCTCGGCCGGTGAGTCGGTCGCGGCGGCCGTCGTGTTCAGCGTGCCCGCCCTGATCTACCTCGGGTACCCGCTGCAGGTCGGGCTGACGACGCTGATCGCGCTGACCGGCGGCCTGCTCGGCGTGCTGATGATGGTGCCGCTGCGCCGCTACCTGATCGTCAAGGAGCACGGCGTGCTGCGCTACCCCGAGGGGAAGGCCTGTGCCGAGATCCTGCAGGCCGGCGAGAAGGGCGGCACGAGCGCGCGCAAGGTCTTCATCGGGCTCGGTTTCGGCGTGCTGTTCAAGGGCCTGCAGGCCGTGCTCGGCGGCGTGAAGGTCTCGCTCGAGCACACGTTCACCAAGTTCAAGGGCGCCTCGGTCGGTTGCGACTTCGCGCCCGAGCTCGTCGGCGTCGGTTACATCATCGGCTACCGCACGTCGGTGATGATGGTCGCCGGCAGCCTGCTCGCGAGCTTCATCCTCGTGCCGATGATCGCGATGTTCGGCGCGGGCCTCGACGCGCCGCTGGATCCAGCCTCGACGCTGATCCGCGACATGGAGCCCGGCGACATCTGGAACAACTACGTGCGCCATATCGGCGCCGGCGCGGTTGCGATCGGCGGCATCTTCGCGCTCGGCCGCGCGTTGCCGGCGATCGTCACGTCGATCAAGGCCTCGGCCGCGGGGCTCTTCGGCGGCGGAGCCGGCGGCAAGGCGGCGGGCGGCTTCGTGCCGCGCACCGAGCGCGACACGCCGACGACGGTGCTGCTGTTCGGCGCGCTCGCGATCGTCGCGTTCATCTGGGCGATGCCTGCGTTCCAGATGACGCTGCTCGGCGCCGTGCTGATCCTCGTGCTGGGCTTCCTGTTCAGCGTCGTGAGCTCGCGCATCACCGGCGAGGTCGGCTCGAGTTCCTGCCCGCTGTCGGGCATGACGATCGGCGTGCTGATGGCGACCTGCGGCGCCTTCCTGCTGGTCGGCTGGAAGGGCTCGGAGTACAGCCGCCTCGCGCTGATCGTCGGCGCGGTGGTCTGCATCGCGATCAGCAACGCGGGCACCTGCTCGCAAGACCTGAAGACCGGGTACCTGGTCGGCGCGACGCCGATCAAGCAACAGGGCGCGCTGCTGATCGGGGTGCTCGCCTCGGTGCTCGCGGTCGGCTGGACGGCGTACCTGCTCAACGTCGCCGAAGCGCGCGAGACGGTGCTCGAAAAGCCGTTCGCGGTGTCGAGCGCGCTCGTCGAGCGCGCCGACCGCACGACGCGCGTGAAGGCGGACGAAGCGAAGTCCGCCGACGGCACGGTGACGAGCGCGGCCATGGACGAGCGCGAGTACGCGTACGTCCGCCTGTCGAAGGCCGACCTGCCCGAGGGCGTCGCGGAGGGCGCGTACCTGGTCGATCCCGCGACGAACCAGGCGCTGGTGCACCGCGAGGAAGGCATCGGAGCCGGGCGCTTGCGCGCGCCGCAGGCGAAGCTGATGTCGGTCGTGATCGACGGCCTGCTGACCAATCGCCTGCCGTGGAACCTGATCCTGCTCGGCGCGGCGATCGCGATCTTCGTCGAGCTGCTCGGGCTGCGCTCGCTGACTTTCGCGGTCGGCGTGTACCTGCCGCTCGCCGCGACGATGCCGGTCTTCATCGGCGGCTGCGTGCGCTGGCTCGCAGACAAGATCTACAAGCGAACACCGGACGCCGAGGACGAGCCCGAAGGAACGCTGTGGTGCTCGGGACTGATCGCGGGAGCCTCGATCCTCGGCATCGGCGCCGCGATGCTGTCGTTCGCCAAGGGCTACGACAGTGACGGGGGATTCCACCCGGCGCTCGCGAAGCTCAGCAAGTATTCGTTCGCGAGCGAGAACTGGTTCGGCGTCGCGATGCTCGCGCTCTTGTGCGCGCTGATCCTCTACGGCGCGCGCGGCTCGAAGAAGGCGTAGTGCCGGTGACTGCGCATTTCCTCGATCGGCGCTAGGATCGAGGGTGTTCGCACGAACAGGAGGCTCTCGTGTCCGACGCAGCTGTCTACCGAACCGACTTGGTGTTCCAAGCGCATTACCTCGCCGAGGCGCTCAACGACGCGGGGATCCAGAGCTACGTCGAGAACGAGAACTGCATGCTCGGGTTCGGCGAGGTCGGGTTGTTCCCGGTGCACGTGCGGATTCGTGATCGCGAACGCCTGAGCGCGGCGAATCGGATCGTCGAGGAGCTGCTGCGCTCGCTTCCGGAGAGCGGCGTGACCGTCGATGCCGCGCCATGGAAGTGCGCGTGCGGCCAGTCGATCGGCGCGCAGTTCACTGCCTGCTGGAACTGCGGCGCTGAGCGAGCCGGCCTCGCCTAGTTCGCGAACGCCGCGTCGAACGCCACGTTCGAGCGCGGGAAGTCGAGCTTGCGCACGAAGGCGGCCGCTTCGGCTGCTCCGTGCTCGCGGTCCATCATCGGATCCTCCCACTCGACGGTGAGCGGTCCGTTGTACTTCACGTGGTTCAACAGCCGCACGATCGCCTCGAAGTCGATCCGCCCACGACCGGGCGAGCGGAAGTCCCAGTAGCGTCCGTCGGTGCCGAAGTCGACGTGCCCGCCGAAGGTCCCGACCTGCGCGAGCTTCTCGGACCACCACACGTCCTTCACGTGCACGTTGAACACGCGCGAGCCGAACTCGCGCAGGAACGCGAGGTAGTCGACACCCTGGTAGCCGAAGTGACTCGGGTCGAAGTTGAATCCGAAGTGCGGATGCCCGCCGATCGCCTGCAGCGCGCGCCGCGTGCTCGCGATGTCGAACGCGATCTCGGTCGGGTGCACCTCGAGCGCGAAGTGCACACCTTCATCGGCGAAGACCTTCAGGATCGGCCTCCAGCGGTCGGCGAAGTCCTTGTAGCCGGCCTCGATCATCGCGGGTGTTACCGGCGGGAACGAGTAGGCCATGTGCCAGATCGAAGAGCCGGTGAAGCCGTTGACGACCACGCGGCCTGAGCGGCCGAGCTGCTCCTTCACGGCCTTGGGCGCCGCGTCGAAGAAGCGCCGCGCCGCGCGCGCTGTGTCCATCATCTCAGCGGCCGCGCGCTCTTGCACCTTGGCCGGCTTGCCGTCGCCCCACACGTGCGGCGGCAGGATCGACTTGTGCCGCTCGTCGATGCGATCGCACACCGCCTGACCAACGAGGTGCGTCGAGATCGCGTAGGAGCTGAGCCCGTGCTTCGCCAGGCGCTTCCAGTGCGCGGCGCAGTACGAGCGGTCCTTCAGCGCCGCCTGCACGTCGAAGTGATCGCCCCAGCACGCGAGCTCGAGCCCGTCGTAGCCGAAGGCGGCGGCCTTCTTGCCCAGAGCGTCGATGGATAGGTCGGCCCATTGGCCGGTGAAGAGACAAACGGGGCGTGGCATGAGGTTCCTGCGGGTGTCCGGGGGTCGGGTCGAGTTCTATTTCACTTCGGAGAGCTTGATCGCGCAGCGCTCGCGCGCGGACACGAGGGCCGCTTCCAGCACGCGCTGTGTCTGGTACGCGTCCTCGAAGTCAGGCAGCGGCGCCTCGGGCGCCTGCTTGCCGAGCACGCGCAGGATGTCCGCCGCCATGTTCGTGAAGCCGTGCTCGTAGCCGAGCACGTGCGCGTCGGGCCACCAATTGGCCGCGTACGGATGGGCACCGCCCTTCGTGCACATGATGCGCGTCCAGCCCGCCGTGCGCGCGTCGCCGGTCGCGTCGAGGAAGTGCAGCAGGTTCATGTCCTCGAACGAGAAGCGCAGCGAGCCCTTCGAGCCGTTCAGCTCGAGGAAGTTGTCGTTCTGGTGCCCGGCGGCCAATCGTGAGGCCTCGAAGCTCGCGACCGCCCCTCCAACGAAGCTCGCCAGGAACAGCACCGCGTCGTCGACGTCGCACTTGGCCTTCTTCTTCGTCCCCGCGTCGACGCGCTCCTTGACGAAGGTCGGCGCGACGGCGCCATGGATCTCTGCGATCTCGTCTCCGGACACGAAGCGGGCCATGTCGACGATGTGCGCATTCAGATCGCCGTGGGCGCCGGAGCCCGCGACCTTCTTCGAGTAGCGCCACGAGAAGGGCGTCGACGGCGCGCCCCACTCCTGCAGATAGTGCGCGCGGACGTGGTAGAGGCGCCCGATCCGGCCCTCCGCGACGAGCCGCTGCGCGAGCGCCACGGCCGGGCAGCGCCGGTAGTTGAACCACACGAAGGTCTTGGCCTTCTTGGCGCGCTTGGCCGCGTCGCGCATCGCGCGCGCATCGCTGAGCGTGCCCGCGAGCGGCTTCTCGCACGCGACGTGCTTGCCTGCTTCGAGCATCGCGATCGCCTGCTCGGCGTGCACGTGATTGGGCGTGCCGATATCGACCAGCGCGATCGACTCGTCGAGCGCGATCTCCTGCCAGTCGCAGGTCGCGCGCGCCCAGCCCCAGCGCTCGGCGAACGCCTCCAGCTCGCGAGCGTCGCGGCCCGCCACCGTGTGCAGGATCGGCTCGAACGGCACGTCGAAGAAGCGCGCGACCTGACGCCACGCGTTGCTGTGCGCGCGACCCATGAATTTCTGGCCGATGAGGGCGATCGAGAGTGGGACGAGCATGGGCTGCAAGTGGCGCCGGGGGGACGAAGCGCAGAGCCTAACGCCGAGCGCCGGGCGGCGCGTCGGGACAGTCGGTGAAGATCCGAAAATCCGCGTGCGGCTGCAGCCAAGACAGCGGGCGCTCGACCGTCGGCGGCCCAGCGAGCGCCGCACGCAGCGCCGCGTGCTTGTGCGCGCCGAAGGCGAGGAGGCGGATGCGCCGGGCGTCGAGGATGTCCGCCACACCGAGCGAGATCGCGCGCGTGGGGACGGCCTCCAGCGCGCCGAACTCCCCCGCCGCGTCCTCGCGCGTGCTGGCGGCGAGCTCGACGACACGCGCGCGCGCATCGCGCGGCGAGCCAGGTTCGTTGAACCCGATGTGGCCGTTGCGGCCAAGCCCGAGCAGTTGCAGGTCGATGCCGCCGGCGGCACGCAGCGCGGCGCGGTACTCGGCGATGTGCGCATCCCGCAGCTGCTCGGGCAGGTCGCCGCGCGGGATCGACCACTGGCTCAGCGCGAGCCCGAGCGGATCGAACAGCTCGCGGCGCATCTGCGCCTGGAAGGAGCGCGGATCCGCCGGTGCGAGCCCCAGGTACTCGTCGAGGTTGAACGTGCGCAGCGCGTGCACAGGCAGCGCGTGGGCTCGATGGCGCGCGACGAGCTCCCGATACACGCCCAACGGCGATCGCCCGGTCGCCAGACCGAGCACGAGCGAGGCCCCTCCGCGCGCTCGCTCTTCGAGCAGCGCCGCGATCTCGGCCGCGACTTCATGGTCGGCTTCGGTCCGTGAGCAGATCCGGTACTCCATCCAGGGCGACCATGCTGCGCATGCGGGCAGTTCCAGACAACCTCGAAGCGCGGCGCCGAGTATCCTGTCCGGAATGCTCCCCACGAGCGCGGTGTTCGCCTTCGCTTCGATGCTGGCCTTCGCAGCACCCGCGTCGGCTCTCCACCAAGGTGTCGACGGATCCCCATCCGCCGCGCCTGCGCCGCCGCGCCTGATCGCGTTCATCGTCGTCGATCAGATGATCCCCGAGCAGCTCGAACGGCTGCGCCCGCACCTCACCGGTGGATTGGGCCGCTTCGTCTCGCAGGGCACGTGGTATCGCGATGCGTGGATCGACTACGCGATCACGGTCACCGCGCCGGGCCACGCGACGCTGTCCACCGGCGTGTTTCCATGCCGACACGGCGTGGTCGCCAACGAGAAGCCCAAGCGCGACGAGTCCGGTCTCCAAGCCACCGTCGCAGAGCCCGGAGCGCTGCGCGTGCCCGGTCTGGTCGATTGGGTGCGCCTTCGCGCGCCGGGCTCGCGCAGCTTTTCCGCGAGCGTCAAGGACCGCGCGGCGATCCTGCTGGCCGGCCAGGCCCCCGAGGTCGCGGTGTGCTGGGACATCTCCGCGGGAGGCTTCGAGCCCGCTCTGCCGGGCGTCAAGGACCTTCCGAAGTGGATCGCGGACTGGAACGCGGGCTGGATCGAACGCGCGACTCCGGGAGGCAAGCCTTGGGTCTGGGAACCGGCGCTGCCGGCCGATCCGGATGCGCTCGGCTGCCAGCCGGACAACCAGCCCGGAGAATCACCCGGCCTGCTGGGCGGGATCGAGTTCCCCCACGCCGGGCCGAGCGCGCCGGCGGCCGGGGAGCGCGCGCGCAAGCTGGCGGCCTTCGTCGTTGCGACGCCGCTGGGCGACTCGTTCTGCATCGATCTCGCGCGCCGCGCGGTCGAGCAACTGGATCTGGGCGCCGACGCGGTGCCCGACGTGCTGTGCGTGAGCCTCTCGGGGTGCGACACGGTCGGGCACGCGCTCGGTCCCTACAGCCGCGAGGTGACGGATCTCTTGCTGCGCACCGACCGCGAGCTCGCGCGCCTGTTCGACGATCTCGACGCGCGAGTCGGCAAGGATGGCTGGATCGCTGCGCTGTCGTCGGATCACGGCGTGCCCGATCTCGTCGAGCGGAGGCTCGCGAACGGCCAGGAGGCCCGACGCATCCCGAACGCGACGTTGAGCGATGCGCGGCGCGCAGTCGAAGTCGCGCTGGTCGAGCACGGCCTGGGCGACGCACTGCTCGCGTTCGACGGCCATGCGTTGTTCCTCAAGCCATCTCGCCTGCGCGATCCGAAGACCGATCCAGTCGAGTTGCGCCGGCACCTGAGGAAGCTGCTGGTCGAGCGACTGCCGTGCGCGCGCGCGTACACGCGCGAGGACCTGGCCGGCGCCTGCGCTTTCGGGCACGCGCACGCGGCCGGTGCGGCGGAGTCGAATGACGCAGCGCCGGATCCATGGTTCGCGCTGGCGGCCCGATCCTACGACGCCGAGCGCAGCCCCGATGTCGCGATCCAATACCCGCCCGGCCACCTGGTCCTGCGCCCAAACGGAACGACGCACGGCTCGACCTACGACTACGATCGCCGCGTTCCGCTCGTGTTCCTCGGGCCCGGCTTCGGTGCCCGCGAGGACTGGCGGCGCGTGCGCACGGTCGATGCACTGCCGACGCTGCTCGCGGCGGCGGCCTTGCCAGTGCCGGACGGGCTGGACGGACGCGCGTTGCTCGGCGCCGACGAGCGCTGAGTCCGCGCCGGAGCGGCGCCTCAGGCGGTTTTCCGCTTGCGCAACCTGGCGCCCCACACGCAGAAGCACAGTCCACTGCCGGCCATGCACGTGCCGGCGAACCAGGCATCCTGCACGCTCTGCTTGACTTGGTTGTAGCTGCGACGTTCCTCGAGTTCGCGCACCTTGCCGCCGTAGCCGGCCGTGGCGACGTACAGCGTGCCGGCCACGATCAGCACGAGACCGACGAAGACGAGCGCGCTTCCCAATCCCAAGCGCGGCCGCCACGGGTTGTCCGGTTGTTCAGCTTCCCAATTCCGCCGGTTCATCACGGCCCTCCGACACGCGTCTGGGCGCGGGCGTGAGTTCGTCCGAGGCCGACTCGATGCGCTTGGGCAACAGCTCGACTTGCTCGACGTTCGCGAGCGCCTTGGCCGATTTCGCGCCGAGTTCCTCGAAGCGACGCAGTGTCGGCATCAGGCGTGCGTCGATGGATGTGGCGAACTCGTTGTAGGAGTCGACGCTGCGGCGCAGGTGCTCACCGACCTTCGACGCGTACTCGAGGACCTTCGCCGAGCGTTCGTGGAGCTGCTGACCGTACTTCAGCAGTTCCGCCGCGCTGTCGCTGACGGTGCGCTCGCGCCAACCGAGGGCGACCGCTCGCAGCAGGCCGATCAGCGTCGCCGGGCTGGCGAGCACGATGTTCTTCTGCGCAGCGATATCGACGAGTTCCGGCTTGTACTGCAGCGCGGCGTCGATGAACTGGTCGCCCGGCACGAACATCACGACGAGCTCAGGTGACTGCGGGAAGTTCGCCCAGTACTGCCGCGACGACAAGCGCGTGACCTGCTCGACGACATTCTCGGCGAAACGCGCGAAGGCCGCGTCGCGCGCAGCCGGGTCAGGCGCCTCGAGCGCATCGAGATAGCCGTCCAGGCTGCACTTGGCGTCGACGGCGAGCAGCCGCCCGTTGGGCAGCTTCACGACGAGATCGGGCTTGAGCAGCTGACCCTCGCTGGAACGCGTGTTCGCCTGGGTCGAGAAATCGCACCAATCGCGCATGCCCGCCAGCTCGACGACGCGCTGCAACTGGACCTCTCCGTAGCGACCGCGCACGTTGGGGCGGCGCAGCGCATCGGCGAGCTTCGTCGCCTGCATCTGGAAATCGGCCACCTGCCGCGTGAGTCCCTGGTACGCGCCTTCACGGGCCTTCTCGAGCCGCGACAGCTCCTCGCGCGTCTTGGCCAGGGCCTCGCCGATCGGCTTGACCAGCGCGTCGACATCGTCCCGCTCCTTGCGGATCGAAGCCTCGGCGCGCACTTGCTGGGCGTTCAAGCGCTGTTCGGCGAGCGCGAGGAACTGCTCGCCCTGCGCGTGCAACGCGCGCGCGGCAAGCGCCTCGAACGCTTCGCGCGAGCGTTGTTCGCCGCGCTCCGAGTCGGACAGGCGCGCCTCGGCCAGCTCGCGTCGACCGCGTTCATCGCGAACCTCCGCCGCGGCCAGCATGGCCCGCCGCCAGCCGAGGTAGGCCGCCAGACAAGCCACGGCGGCCACGACCAACAAGGCGATCGACAGCGGCTCCACGCGCGCATTGTACGGCACGCGCACGCTTGTTCAGATGAGTGCATGCCGGGTTTTCCGCGAGTCTCGTGGGCGAGTGCCGGACTTCCAGCGCTGCTGAGCGCGCTGCTCCTGGGGACGCTGCCCGCGCAGGCTCCGGCGACCGACGAGGCCGCGCTGGTCGAGGCGTTTCGCCAGACCCGGCGCATGCTGTCGACCGACAAGCCGAAGGAGGCGCGCGCGCTGCTCGAGCAGACGCTGGAGCTGCACGCGGAGCGCCCATACACGATCCATCACCTCTATGGGATCGAGGATCTGCTGACGCTCTGTTCGTTCTGGGAGCGCTACGAGCGCCCGCTCGCCCACGACGTGATCTCCGGCGAGCTCGATCAATGGAACGAGCAATCGGGGCTGATCGACGTGCGCTACAGCTCGCGCCCGCCGCAGCGCAAGCCGCGCCTGAAGCCGCGCGGCAGCCGCTCGGCGCTCGAAGGCCTCCCATCCGTCCACGACCGCAAGGACTGGTACGTCGGCGACGAAACACTGGTCCATCCGCTCTCGTTCGCCGGCAGCTACTCGGTCGAGCTCTCGGGCGGGATTTTCCCCGCGGACCTCTCGTCACTGCGCTGCGTGCTCGCGGCCGAGTGGGACCGCGCCTACGTGGCGGGGTTCGTGCGCGGCAACGAGGCGTTCGGCAACGAATGGCTGGGCTACGTGGTCCGCTCGGACGCTACTTCGAGCGAACAGTACGAGAAGGGCGAGCTCAAGCTCCCGGTGGGCAGCGAGATCACGCTGCGCTTCAGCGTGAGTGGCTCGAGCGTGTCGGTCTCCTGCAACGGCAAGCGCATCTGCGCGATCGACAAGCCCGGGGACCTGTGGGGCGGGTTCGCGCTGCTCGGCGTGTCGGAGATCTGGGACCTGCGCATCGAAGGCAAGGCGCAGCCGTCCTGGGTGCTGGGCCGGGTGGATTCGCTCGTGCAGCAGAACCTCGCGCGATTCTCGAAGGATTTCGACCCGCGCGCGCAACTGCCGCCCAAACTGCGCGGGCGGGCCGAGCTGTCCGCCACGCTCTACCCGCCCGAGAAGCTGTTGCCCGGCGAGCCGACTCCCGAAGACGTGAAGGGCCACCAGCAGGTGGTTGCCTTGCGAGAGAAGGGCGAGGACCAGGACGCCTACGAGCTCGCCTCGAACGTCGGCAAGACGAAGTTCAGCGCGCAGGTCTCGGAGTGGCTGCTCGCTCAGCTCGAGGTCTACTCATCGCGGCACGCAAGGGCCGTCGGGAGGCTGGAGCGCCTGACAACGGACTTCCCGGCCTTCGTGCCGGCGCGCGTGCTGCGCGCGGAGCTGTGGGCCGCCGAAGGTCGGCGCGAGCAGGCGCTGGCCGAAGCCGTCCAGCTCGTGGCCGCGCATCCGCAGGATCCGCGTGCCTTGGTGCTGCAGGCACAGACCTTGGCGCTGCTCGATCGCGCGGACGAGGCGGATACGTTGCTGCGCAACGCGCGCGACGCGGGCTTTCCGCCGGCGGACTTCGAGGAGTTCCAGCGCACGCTGGACCGCACGCGCAACGGTCCACAGTGGGCGAAATCCTTCGAATACAAGTCCGAGCACTACCACGTGCGTTCGGACATCGGACAGGCGCTGTGCTTTCGCGCGGCGCAGCTGCTCGAGCGCTTCTACGCCAAGTACAATGTGCACCTCAAACGCGTCTCCGGCGCCAAGAAGCGCTTCCGCGTGCAGCTCTTCTCCAGCGAGGCCGGCTATCACGAGTTCTGCGAGGACTTGATCGGCGGCAAGCCGGAGCACACGGCCGGGGTCTACATTCCGCTGCTCAAGCAGCTGATGATCTGGAACCTGCCGGAGACCGAGCAGATGCTCGCGACGGTCGTGCACGAGGGTTTCCACCAGTACCTCGACCAGGTCGCGCCGACTGCGCCGGTCTGGTTCAACGAGGGCATGGCCGAGTACTACGAGCAGTCGAAGCTCGTCGACGGCCAGTGGAAGGACGGGATCGTCAACGACAAGCACGTCGAGACCCTGCGCCGCGAGGGCCGCGCGCCGCTGCGGCAGTTCCTGCGCATCACTCGCTCGGACTTCTACGGCGGGGAAGTGATGAAGAACTACGCGCAGGCCTGGGCCTTCGTGCACTTCCTGCAGGAGAGCGGCAAGGGGCGCACGGAACTGGTTGCCCGCTTCCTGAAGGAGCTCAGCAGCGGCAAGCTCGCCGACGAGGCTATCGACATCGTCTTCACGCCGACGATCGTGGCGTCCCTGGAAGGCGAGTTCGCGAAGTTCGTCGGCGGGCTCTGACCGGGCACCTCGGCGCTGCTCGAACAAGGCCCGGAAGGCTTCGTGATCGCCTTGGCCATGGCGCGCGAGCAGCTCGCGATCGGTCGTCGAGTCCCATGCAGTGGAGCCGCGCAAGATCGGCGGAGCCTGGAGCGCCGCGTTAACGATGTGTAATGGCTCAGACCCGCGAAAAGCCACTGGCCATGGGTCGAACAGGCGCGAAAACGCCCGAAGTGGCGCACAAACACCTCGGCTGTTTCTTGGATGAGAAGTGCCTCATGGATGAGACAGGAATCCCGGACTCAGTCTGCTTTTTGCGACTTTTCTGTCCGATCCGACACTCAGTCTCCGTTCACTTTCCTGATCGCTCTTTCCCGACCCCTGGCTCCTCGGGTGGAGGAATGCCAGTGAGCCGAGGTCGGTCGGGAAGGGGTGCTCACGGTGGCGCGGATCCGGGGGGATACGCGCCCCAACGGGCCCGAGTCTCCCGGGGGGGAGGCTCGGGTCCTCCCTTTTCCCGGAGGCGCGGGGAGAGGACCTGTCCAGCTCGGACCCGCCGGAGGCGGTCCGGGCGAGCGCGTGATCGAAGCCGGGCAGTGCAGGCGGCTAGGATCGCGGGCCCAGCATGCCCAACACCTTCGATCCCAATGCGGCGGCCGCGCCCGACAGCGGGCTGTTCGGACTCCCGTTCGACGCCGCGGAGTCCGACGTCCTCGTCCTGCCGGTGCCGTTCGACGCGACGACCTCGTATCGCAAGGGTGCCGCGCTGGGCCCACAGGCGGTCGCGCGCGCCAGCCGGCAGGTCGATCTGTACGACCTCGAGTACGGCCGCTTCTACGAACGCGGCATTCACCTGCTGCCCGAGCACGAGCGGATCGCGAAGCTGAATGCCGAGGCGACGCGGCTCGCCCAGGGCGTGATCGACGTCGGCGGCGCGATCGAGGGCGACGAACTGCTCGGCCGCGCGCTCGGGCGCGTCAACGAGATCGGCGCCGAGCTGAACCGCATCGTGCACGACGCGGTGGCCGAGATCCTCGAACAGGACAAGCTGCCGGTCGTGCTCGGTGGCGACCACGCGGTGCCGTTCGGCGCCTGGCAGGCCTGCGCCGAGCAGTACGCCGGCTTCGGCATCCTGCATTTCGACGCGCACGCGGATCTGCGCGCGGCCTACGAGGGCTTCGAGTGGTCGCATGCGTCGATCCTGCACAACGCGCTGGAGCGCATCGAAGGCGTCGAGCGGCTCGTGCAAGTCGGCATCCGCGACCTGTGCGAGGCCGAGCACGACTACATCGCCGCGCAGGAAGGCCGCGTGCGCGTGCTGTACGACCGGCGCTGGGCGCGCGCGCGCATGGCCGGGGATGACCTGCGCGAGCTCGCGCAGAAGTACATCCGACGCCTGCCGAAGACCGTCTGGGTGACCTTCGACGTCGATGGGCTCGATCCGGCGCTGTGCCCCGGCACCGGCACGCCGGTGCCGGGCGGACTGCAGTGGTCCGAGGCGCTGATGTGGCTCGAACTCCTGTCGAAGTCGGGCCGTCGCGTGCTCGGAGTGGACCTCGTCGAGGTCGCGCCGAGCCCGGCGCCCGCCGGCACCGATTCGTGGGACGCGAACGTCGGCGCGCGGCTGCTGTACAAGTTGATCGGCTGCGCGCTGGCAACGCGCGGATAGGCTGCCGCACATCGACATGGCCTTTCCTCCGCGTCCGCTGATCGCGATCACGACCAGCCTCGAGCTCGGCGAGCGTCCCAAGCTCTCGCTGGGCACGCGCTATGCCGACGCGGTGCTGCGCGCCGGCGGCATCCCGCTCGCGATCCCGCCGATCGGCGGCCCGACCGACGTCGAGCGGCTCGTCGAGCGCGTCGACGGTGTGCTCTTCTCCGGCGGCGACGATTTCGACACGGCGCGCCTCGGCCTGGGGCCGACGCACCCCAAGGCGACCCCGGTGCCGAGCGCCAAGCAGGACTTCGACTTCGAGCTCGCGCGCGCGGTGCTCGCGCGCGGCACGCCGGTGCTCGGCATCTGCTACGGCATGCAATTGCTCGCGCTGGCCGAGGGCGGCCGGCTGTACCAGCACCTGCCGGAAGACCGTCCGAATGCCCGCCAGCACTCGGGCAACGTCGAGCACCCGGTCGCGGTCGAGAGTGGTTCCAAGCTCGCGCACGCGACTCGCGAGTCCTCGCTGGCGGTCGTCTCGCGCCACCACCAGGCCGTGGCCAGCGTGCGCGCGCCGTGGAACGTCAATGCGCGCGACGACGAGGGCCTGATCGAAGGCATCGAACGCGCGGACCACCCTTTCGCACTGGGCGTGCAGTGGCACCCGGAACTGTCGCCCGAAGGCAGCCCGAACGACCGCATCCTGCGCGCGTTCGTCGACGCCGCCGCGCTGCACGCAGCGCGCCTCGTCAAGCGTTGACCGGAGCCTGACAGCGTGGCGGACCTCGTGCGCTTCGACGTCGCGACCGAGCCGCGCTGCCCGTTCGCGCTCGGCCGCGGAGCACTCGCCGAGCTCGCGCAGCTCGAAAGTCGCTACAGCTCGAGCTTCGCCGTCACCGACGCGACGGTGGCGAAGCTGCACGGGCAGCGCATCGGGTTGGCGACGCGCGCTCACCTCTTGCTGCCCGCGGGCGAGGCCGCCAAGAGCTTCGCGCACCTGGAAGCGCTGCTGGAAGCCATGGCGCGCGCGCGCCTCGATCGCCAATCGCTCGTCGTCGCATTCGGCGGCGGCTCGATCGGCGACACGGCCGGACTCGCCGCGGCGCTCTACATGCGCGGGATCGCAGTCGTGCAGTGCCCGACGACGCTGCTCGCGATGGCGGACTCCGCGATCGGCGGCAAGACGGCGATCGATCTCGCGGCGGGCAAGAACCTGGCCGGAGCCTTCCACTCCCCCATCGCGGTGCTCGCCGACACCGACACGCTCGCGACGCTGCCGGCCGAACAAGTCGCGTCGGGCCTGGGCGAGGTGCTCAAGTGCGCGCTGCTCGCCGGTGAACGCGAGCTCGCGTTCGTCGAGCAGCATGCCGAATCGCTGCGGGCCGGCGACAGCGCCGCGCTGGCGCGCGCGATCGAGTTCTGCGCGCGTTTGAAGGCGTCGATCGTGGCGCGCGACCCGCGCGAATCGGGCGAGCGCAAGCAACTGAACCTCGGCCACACGTTCGCGCACGCGATCGAGCACGTCGCCGGCTACGGCCGGATCCCGCACGGAGTTGCCGTCGGCTGCGGGCTCGCGCTCGCGTGTGCTGCGAGCGAGCGCGCCAGCACGCTGGCCGACCAGGAACTTGCAGCGCGCGTGCGGAAGATTCTTGCGCACCTCGGCCTGTGCTCAAGCATTGCCGAGCTCGAAGCACGCTACGCGTGCACGCTCGATCGCGCCGCGCTCGTCGAGGCGATGGCGCTCGACAAGAAGAACCGCTCCGGCGTGGTCCGCTTGGTGCTGCCGATCGCCGCGGGCGACGTGGCGCGAGACGTGTTCGCATTGCCGCAGGATCTCCGCGAGCTGCTCGTCTGATCCGCGCGATCGCTCGTGCTCAGGGGGAAATGGGGCTCGGCCGGGTTCAAACCTCCACGTCCGAGCCCCTTCTCTCCTCCGGGAAGGCAGTTCACTCCTCCAATGTCTCCCCACAGCCGGTCGAAGCTCGATTCGCATTGCTGAAGCCGATGTGCTCGTGCTTGGTACGCTTGTGCGGCGCCGCTGCGCGCACTCGTGCGTACAAGTCAGCCAACGCGATCGGCTTGCGGACGTTGGCGGCAAGTCCCTTGGACTCCAGCCAATTCTTGGCCCGCCCCGGCTCGAACAATTCAAACTGCAGCACCTGCAGGCAGCGGCCCGCACGCGTCAGCGCCGATTCCTGCACATTGCCGGGCTCATGCGTGGTCGCGACGAAGATCGTGCGCAGGTCCGCGCCCAGCA
>VGZE01000003.1 GCA_016872755.1 Planctomycetota bacterium | reverse complement strand
TCCGCTCGAGACCTTCTCGGTCAAGGCGCGCAAGCAGATCGACAACGGCTGGTCGATGGAGGGTGTCGCGCGGCACTTCAAGGGCGGCGCCTTCGAACTCGACGGTGTGCACGAAGGCCGCTGGGAGATCTCCGCGACGTCGCCGAAGCACGCCAACAGTGCGCCGTTCGAGCTGACGCTGCCCGGTCCGTCCGAGGGACTGCGCCTCGTGCTGCCGCGCCAGACCGTGCTCTCCGGCCGCGTGCTGAACGCCGACAAGACTCCGGCGGCGAAGGCCGCCGTGCGTTGGAAGCCCACCAAGGAGCAGGAGCCCTCGTTCGTCGCCTTCGACATGAATGGCGACGGAGTCACGCGCTGCAAGTCGGATGGCACCTTCCGCGTGGACGGCCTGGCTCCCGGCAAGGGCACGCTGCGCGCGCAGTCGAACGACGGCGCCGAGAGCCTGCCTGTCGAGATGACGCTCGGCCCGGGGCAAGTGGTCAGCGACCTCGTTCTGCACCTGGAAGGGCTGGGTGAGGTGCGCGGTACGCTGCATGGGTCGATCGCGGAGCGCGCACGCCGCAGGGTCAGCCTCGAAGAAGAGGACGACGAACGCGACTGGCGCCTGGGCGACACCTCCCGCGAGACACTGACCGATGCGAGCGGCGATTTCGTGTTCCTGCGCGTGCCGGCCGGCAAGTGGAAGGCCCTGCTCGAGCCGGTCGCTGAGACCGGGGACGACGACGAGGATCTCGGCCCAACTTGGGACTGGAGCGAGCGGCAGGCGCTGCGCCTGCCACACGTGTTCGAGCTGCGGGCCGGCGAGAACGCGAGCATCGTCCTGGGTGCGCCGCCGTCGGGCAAGCAGCGGATCTCGGGGCGCGTCATGGCCGGCGGTCGGCCGCGCGAAGGGATGCGCGTGACCGCCACGCTGTCGGGCGAGCGCGAAAAGGCGTACACGACGCGCTCCGACGGCATCGGCCGCTATGAGCTGGCGCTGGGAGAACCAGGCCAGTACGCGGTGACCTGCCGTGGCAAGGGTGGCACGACGCAGACGAGGCACGTCGAGCTCGGTGAGTCGGGTGAGCAAGTACTCGACTTCGAGCTGGGCGGTGCAGCGATCTCCGGGACGGTCTTGGGGCCGGAAGGCAAGCCGATCGGCCAGTGCTGGCTCTCCCTCAGGGCCGTCGACACGACCGGCACCGGCACGCATGGCAACGCCCAAGTCGGCGGCGATGGAGTCTTTTCGTTCAGCGACCTCCGCGCCGGCAGTTACACGATCGATGTCAATCGCTGGGGCGATGGGGAGAGGCCGCTCGCGAACCAGACCTTCGGACCGTTCGGGCTGGCGGAAAACCAACAACTCGAGGGCCTCGAGCTGCGACTGGAGTTGGCCGGAAACCTGGTGCTGACCGTGACCGGGCAGGGCAATACCAAGGAATGGGCCACGGTCCTGATGTGGGACGAGACTCGGGCCGCGCAGGATTCCGAATACGTGAAGGTCGGCGATTCCGACTCGAAGAAGGTGCGGCCGGGCGCCTACGACGTCTGCGCGCGCTCGGGCGAGACCTGCTCGCGCTGGGACAGTGCGGTGGTCGTGGCCGGCAAGCGTGTAGAACTCGCGCTCGCTCTCGACTGCAGCGGCCGCGTCGATGTCGCCGTCGTCGATTCGGCGGGCGCGGCCGTTCCGTCTCGCGTCCAGGTCCTCGGCAGGCACGGCATCGATTTCGCCATGTTCGGCGGATCGTCCGAGGAGGGTACGCGTCGGGTCGGACCGCTGCCCCCGGGCGAGTACATCGTCGTCGCGTCGAACAACGACGGTGAGCTGGGCAGGCAGGTGCTCGAGATGGGCACGAGCGGCACCCGCGAAGTGCGCATCGAGCGCAAGTAGCCGCCGCCGGGGCGGGCACGCAGCTCGCAAGACCCCGTTGGACGAAGTCCCGCGGCTCGCGTATCCTCTGACGAGTTTGGGATCTGTTTCCTCAAACGTCAGCGACAGACCGTCGGACCGCCCCTGCCGCGCGCAGCTCCCCCCGCGCGGATCGTAGCCGCCCCATGCCCCGCCGCGACGACATCGAATCGATCCTCATCATCGGCTCCGGCCCGATCGTCATCGGCCAGGCCTGCGAGTTCGACTATTCCGGTACCCAGGCCTGCAAGGCCCTGCGCGAGGAGGGCTACAAGGTCATCCTCGTCAACTCGAACCCGGCCACGATCATGACCGATCCTGGCACGGCCGATGTCACGTACATCGAGCCGATCACGCCGCAGGCCGTCGAGAAGATCATCGCGAAGGAACGACCGGACGCGCTGCTGCCCACGCTGGGCGGACAGACGGCGCTGAACACCGCGATCGCGCTGTACGACTCGGGTGTGCTCGACCGCTACGAGGTCGAGATGATCGGAGCGCGCGCCGACGTGATCCGCCGCGCCGAGGACCGCGACCAGTTCCGCGCGGCGATGCAGAACGCCGGCCTCGAGCTGCCGCGCTGTGGGATCGCGCACACGATGGTCGATGCGCGGCGCGTGCTGGCCGAGATCGGACTCCCCTGCGTGATCCGCCCCGGATTCACGATGGGCGGCTCCGGCGGAGGCATCGCGTACAACGTCGAGGAGTTCGAGGAGATCGCCGCGCGGGGCCTGTCGCTCTCGATGAACTCCGAGATCCAGATCGACGAGTACCTCGCCGGCTGGAAGGAGTTCGAAATGGAGGTGATGCGCGACCGCGCCGACAACGTCGTCATCATCTGCTCGATCGAGAACTTCGACCCGATGGGCGTGCACACCGGCGACTCGATCACGGTGGCTCCGGCCCAGACGCTCTCGGACCGCGAGTACCAGAACCTGCGCAATGCGTCGATCAAGATCATGCGCGCGATCGGGATCGAATGCGGCGGCTCGAACTGCCAGTTCGCGATCAACCCGGCCGACGGGCGCATGGTCGTGATCGAGATGAACCCGCGCGTTTCGCGCAGCTCGGCGCTGGCTTCCAAGGCGACCGGATTCCCGATCGCGAAGTTCGCGGCCAAGCTGGCGGTCGGATACACGCTGGACGAGATCCAGAACGACATCACCAAGTCCACGCCGGCCTGCTTCGAGCCGACGATCGACTACGTGGTCGTGAAGATCCCGCGTTTCGCCTTCGAGAAGTTCAAGGGCTCCGACCCGACGCTGACCACGCAGATGAAGAGCGTCGGCGAGGTCATGGCGATCGGGCGCACGTTCAAGGAGTCGCTGCAGAAGGCCATGCGCGGGCTGGAGGTCGGCTGGGCGGGCATGGGCCTGGATCCGCGCCAGAAGATCGTGCCGCTCGCCATCGACCGAGACGAGCTCGCGCGCGCGCTGCGCATCCCCAACGACAAGCGCCTGCTCGCGATCCGCGAGGCCTATCGCGCCGGCTGGAGCACGCAGGAGATCCACGAGGCGGCGCGGATCGACCCGTGGTTCCTCGAGAACATCCGCCAGCTGATCGAGTTCGAGACGGAACTGACGGGCGCGCTGCTGACGCCCGAGCTCCTGCTGCAGGCCAAGCGGCTCGGGTACTCCGATCGTCAGATCGCGCTGGCGGTCGGCTCGACGCCCGAAGCGGTCCTCGCGCTGCGCAACGAGCACGACCTGCGTCCGTCCTACAAGCTCGTCGACACCTGCGCGGCGGAGTTCGAAGCCAAGACGCCGTACTACTACTCGACCTGGGAAGACGAGACCGAAGCGCGCACCGCTGGAAAGCCGAAGATCATGATCCTCGGCGGCGGCCCCAACCGCATCGGACAGGGCATCGAGTTCGACTACTGCTGCTGCCATGCGTCGTTCGCGGCCCGCGAGCTCGGGTTCGAGTCGATCATGGTCAATTCGAATCCCGAGACCGTCTCGACCGACTTCGACACGTCCGACGATCTGTTCTTCGAGCCGCTCACGCACGAAGACGTGATGAACATTGTCGACCTGACCAAGCCCAAGGGCATCATCGTGCAGTTCGGCGGGCAGACTCCGCTCAACCTCTCGGGAGGTCTGCATCGGGCCGGCGCGCCGCTGATCGGCACCTCGGTCGATTCGATCGACATGGCCGAGGATCGCGAGCTGTTCGCGAAGATGCTGCGCAAGCTCGACCTGCGTCAGCCCGAGAACGGGATCGCACGCAATCCGGGCGAGGCCTTCGAGGCCGCGCGGCGCATCGGCTACCCGGTGCTCGTGCGCCCGTCCTTCGTGCTCGGCGGCCGGGCGATGGAGATCGTCTACGACGACGACGCCCTCGACCACTACATGCAGAACGCCGTCCAGGCCTCGCCGGAGCGTCCGGTGCTCGTCGACAAGTTCCTCGAGGACGCGATCGAGGTCGACGTCGATGCGATCAGCGACGGCAAGCTGGTCGTGGTCGCCGGCGTGATGGAGCACATCGAAGAGGCCGGCATCCACTCGGGCGACTCGACCTGCGTGCTGCCGCCGCACACGATCGGGCAGGGTCTGATCGACGAGATGATCCGCGCCACCGAGCGCATGGCGCGCGAGCTGCGGGTGATCGGGTTGATGAACGTGCAGTTCGCGATCAAGGGCGACACCGTGTACGTGCTCGAGGTCAATCCGCGCGCGTCGCGCACCGTCCCCTTCGTCGCGAAGGCGACCGGCGTCCCGCTGGCCATGCTCGCCGCCAAGGTCATGTGCGGCAAGACGCTCGAGGAACTCGGCTTCACCGAGCCCGTCATCCCGCCCTACTTCGCGGTCAAGGTGCCGGTCTTCCCGTTCAACAAGTTCCCGGGCATCGACCTCTTGCTCTCGCCCGAGATGCGCTCGACCGGCGAGGTCATGGGCACGGATCCCGACCTGGGCTTCGCGTTCCTCAAGGGCTACCTCGGCGCGAACATGAAGCTGCCGAAGTCAGGCCGCGTGCTCCTCACGGTCAAGTCCGCCGACAAGCGCTCGATCGTGCCCGAGGCGCGCATCCTGCAGAACCTCGGCTACGAGCTCGTCGCCACCGAGGGCACTTACAAGGCGCTCAAGAGCAACGGGCTTGAGGTCAAGCGCGTGAACAAGGTGCACGAGGGGCGTCCGCACATCGTGGACATGCTGAAGAACCGCGAGATCCAGCTCGTGCTGAACACGCCTTACGGCAAGAAGCAGCGCGAGGACGACAGTCAGATCCGCTCGGTCGCAGTGCAGCTGGGGATCCCGTGCATCACGACGCGCCCGGGGATCAGCGCGGTGGTGAGCGCGCTGGCGGCGATGCACCGCGGCGACTGGGAAGTGCGGCCGCTGCAGGAATACCACCGACGCTGCGCGGAGCTGCAGCGGGCGTAGCGGTCGGGGGCCTGCCCGGCCCTGGCAACCAGCCAGACCGGGCTAGCTCTTCTTCGGCGCCTCGTCCGTCGTCTCGCGCGAGGTCATCTCCGCGTCGAAGGTCCACACGTCCTTGTGGATCTCGTCGGGCTTGACCTTCCCCTGCGGCTCGACCTTGACGTGCGTGATCCGCACGCGCCGGCTCTTCTCCTCGAGTCGGTACAGGAAGTTCGAGATCTCGCGCCGCGTGAACGGCTGCTGCCGGTTCTTCGGCTTGATCATGAAGCGCTTGTCAACCAACCCGGTGCGCAAAGGCACCGGCTTCGGCGTGATGTCGACATCGCCGATCGCGACGTTCGGCTCATAGGCCACCGACCGGATGTAGGACTCCGGATCGCGGGCCTTGCCGAACTGATCGGCGTCGACGCGCTGGTCGTACTGGTTGAGCTGCAGCGCGAGGTCGAGGATCTCGGTCGAGAGCTTCTTGACGCGCTTCTCGCACTGATCGGTGAGCTCGACGCGCCGCGAGTGGGCCTGCCACGCGAAGAATGCCAGGATCGCGGACAGCACCACGCTGCCGAGGATCACGGCGCGCGGGAAGTTCAGGCTCGCGAAGAATTGTTTCATGGTGTCGCCTCGTGCGGCTACTTGGCCGCCACGACCTCCTCGCGCTGGAGCTTGGACAGATCGAGGGTCACGGTGAGTCCCTCCACGTAGATGCCGCCGCCCGAGTCGAGCGGCTTCGTCTGCTTCGACGGCGCATCCGTGCACCAGGGCTTGGACTGCACCTCGTTCAGGAACGCGTTGTAGTGCTCGGTCGCGATCAGCGCGTCGTCGGCGTAGAAGGAGAGCGAGATCTTGACCGTCACCGCATCGGGCTTGTTGCCGCTGCCGGCGCTGTAATCCGAGGCCATCTCGCGCAGCCCGACGCGCCCGACCCGATCGCCCATTTCCGATAGCACGCCGAGCACGAGCGTCAGCCCCTCGAGCGCCGACTGCGGCTTGGCGATGTCCTTGTCCTGTCCGAGCAGCTTCTGCTTGGCGATGATCTCATTGGAGATCATCGTCTTCGTGCGCCCGATCTGCTCGAAACGCGTGCGCTCGACGTCCTTGTCCTCGAGCGCATCGGTGAAGTACTTCTGCAGATTCTCCGGAGGACGCTTCAGGTAGCCGGGCGTGCCCTTCTTCGGGTTGCCCATCACGTACTCCTTGATCGAGGCGAGGTACCAGTACAGCTCGGCCTCGCGATTGTTGATCACGCGATAGTTGATGATCAGGAAGACCGAGAGGAACGCGACGAGCAGCAGGCCGGCCACGGCCAGCGGCAGTTCGAGGCGCTCGAACTTGCCGGAGTACGCGAGATCCTCGCGGCGCAGGTGCGCGCGGTGGAACACCTCGCCGAGCCTGGCCAGGGCCGCGCCGTAGGCCGCCGCGTACTGGCTGGGCGCGCCCTCGGCGCCGCCCTCGCCGGCCTGGAACGGCTCGAACCGGCGCACCGGCGCGCCGACCGCGGCTTCGTCGAGCAGGCCCTCGATCTCGATGCCCGCGCAGTAGACCGCGCGCAGTGGCTGGTCGGTTTGCGTGCCCAGGATCGTGCGCCCGAGCTCGCGCCGCAGGCGCGCGGCGCTCTCCTGCGCCGTCGGTAGCGGGCGCTCGGCAGGCTTCGGCGCATCTCCGGCCTTGTCGTCCTCCGTACTCGGCGCCGCTTCCTCGCTCTCGGGCACGGCGGGCAGCCGCGGCGGCAGCCCGCCGATGTGGATCGCGCGCATCGAGCGCAACACGCCGCCGTCGACCACCATGATCGCGGAGGCGGATTCGCCGACGTGGACGAGGATCTGAGCGCCGTCGGCTTCGAACAACCCGGCGGCATGCGCGGCGTTCAGCACGGCCGTGGCCTCGAGCTCCGCATCGAAGGCCGGCAGGCCGGACCGCTCGCACGCATCGAGCAGCTGCCGCAGGCCGGCCTTCGGAACGGCGGTGACGAGCAGGCGCGACTCGGCGGGCTTGGTCGACAGCGACAGGAAGTCGATCACGACTTCGTCGATGCTCCACTGCGGCAGCTGGCTCTCGACCTCGAACTTGATGACCTCCTCGATCTTGGCGCGGTCGTCGAACGGCAACGTGACGTTGCGGAAGGCGGCCATGCCGGTGTCGACGGCCAGGCCGACGTTCTCGGAGGTCACGCCCATGCGCTTGGCGGCCTCGCGCAGTGCGTCCACGGTCGCGGCGAGCGGGTCGGGCCCGGCCGGGATCTCTCCGCAGCCGGCCGCGATCACCTTCGCCTTCTTCGAGCTGCCTTCCAGCACGACGATCTCGAAGCGTTGCTGGCCCAGGCGGATGCCGCAGGATCTTGCCATGTTCGGAGAGGCGCTGGAGCGTTGGCTCGCGAGGAGCGGATCAGAAGGTCGGTTCGGGAAGCTGCCCGGTCTGTACGAGCGTGTCGAAGCGCTTGCGCTCGGCGGGGGGCAACACTCTATCGCGGATGTAGTCTCGACACCCCAGGCCGGCCTTGACGAGTTCGGCCTCCATGCCCGGCATGTACTTCGACTGCACGGCCTCGATCTCGCGCCTGTACTGGTCGAGGCGCAGCGCGAGGACTCGCTGCTGTTCGCGGTCGAGCTGGAACGCGCGCCCCAGGCGCGCCTGGTACTCGTCGAAAGGGCCGCGCTCGGGCGGGGCCGGAGCGACCTCCAGGCCGAAGATCACGCCGGCCGCGACCCCGGCGAGAAAGCTCGTCGCCGCGAGCAACACGATCCAACCGCGCAGGGAATCCAGCATCTGAGCGCCGGCCCGCTACTGACCGGAGGGCCGTTGGGAGGCGGGCGTAGCGGACGAGCCCGTGGCCGAGTCCGCGTTCGGACGGGGTTGCGCCTTGCGGGATGCGCGGATCGGGGACGGCTGCGGCTGTTGCACGGCAGGCGCGCTCCACATCGCGGGCAGTTCGTCGGCGTACAGCTCCTCGCCCGCCGGACGGTTGCGCCAGTGCAGCGCCAGGGCGAAGGTGAGCAGCACGGCGGCCGCGACCGCAACCAGGCGCAGCACGAAGCGCTGCAAATCGCGGGGGCTCGCGGGCAGCGCGGCGGCGGCCGGCACCGCGCGCGGCAGCGGGCGCGCCGACACGCTCGTCGCACCGGAGAAGGCGAGCTGGGTCACGCGCGCCGCGAAGCCCTCGGGCACCGCCACCGGCTCACTCGGCACGAACCAGCGACGCAGCGCGCGCTCGGCCTGCGCCTCCTCGCGGCAGGCATGGCACGCCAGCAGGTGTCGGCGCAGCGGCGCGGCCTGCTCCTCGGACAGCTCCTCGTCGAGGTAGCCCGGAACGAGCTGCAGCGCGGAGGCGCAACCGAGCTCGACCGGCTCGCCGGGTTCTGGGTTTGGATGATCGTCGTCTCGTCGCATGTTCGTCTCCGCCGGAACTCGGCCTCAGCCCTCGCTCGCCGCGAATTCGGGGTGTCGCTGGATCAGCAGGTCGCGGAAGCGCGCGCGAGCGCGGAACAGCCGTGACTCCACGGTGCCGATCGAAAGTCCGAGCAAGTCGGCCATGTCCTGGTAGGCGCGCCCCTCGAACTCGCGCATCACGAGCACGGTGCGGAAGATCTCCGGCATCGAGGCGAGCACATCGTGCGTGACGGCAGCGATCTCCTCGCGCTGCAGGCGCGCATCCGGCGCGAGCACGCGCGCGGCGGGCGTGACGTCGGCCTCGGGATCCTCGGCGACCTGCACCGGCGAGCGCCCGCGGCGCTTCAGGTAGTCGAGCGCCGAGTTCACCGCGATCCGGTAGATCCAGGTCGAGAACGAGGATTGGCGCTGGAAGCTGTCGAGCCGCCGGAAGGCCTTGAGGAAGGTCTCCTGGACGATGTCCTCGACATCGGCCGCGCTCGCATAGTGCCGGACCAGCGCGAAGATGCGCTGCTGGTGCCGCTCGACCAGGGCCTGGAACGCGCGCGAATCACCGCCGAGCACGAGGGCTACGAGGGCATCGTCCTCGTCGCGCTCTTCCGCTTTGGACGAGGACGATGGGCGCGCCGATGGCGCGGCTGCTGACATCGACTTTCGGGCGACCGGTCCCACGTTGGGGTGGACGCCCGCCGCCGAGGTTTCTTCCGCCTGCTCGGGCCCGGTGGGCCGCCGGCCCCCTTCCCTCCCCCCCGGTGAGGAATGCGTGGGCATGGTGGGTCTACGAGCGCGGCGGGGCGAGCTCATCGAGCAAGTGGCCCAGCTTCGTGCGCTTCGTATGTAAATATTTGTAATTACTAGGGTTAGGGTCGGTGATCAGGGCCACCTGGTCGACCACCTGCAGGCCGTGCCCGCTCAGGCCGGCCATCTTCTTCGGGTTGTTCGTCAGCAGGCGCATCTGGCGCACCCCCAGGTAAGCCAGGATCTGCACGCCGATTCCGTACTCGCGCAGATCGGCCGGAAAGCCCAGGGCCACGTTCGCCTCGACGGTGTCCATGCCGCGGTCCTGCAACTGGTACGCGCGCAGCTTGTTCGCCAGCCCGATGCCGCGGCCCTCGTGGTTGCGGATGTAGATCAACACGCCGCGGCCCTCGCGGCCGATCTTGTCGAGCGCGAGGTCGAGTTGCGGCCCGCAATCGCAGCGCAGCGAGCCGAAGATGTCGCCGGTCAGGCACTCGGAGTGGACGCGCACGAGCACCGGGTCGCTGACGGCTTGGCGCGGACCGTCCAAGCCCGGCCCGGGCATGCCCATGGTCAGCGCCATGTGCTCCTGACCATCGATCTTCGAACGAAACAGGTGCGCCGCGAACTGACCGTGCCGCGTTGGCAGCGGCACGTCCATCTCGACGGGCTCGACCAGGCGCTCGTTCTGCCGGCGCCACGCGATGATGTCGGCGATCGTGCAGAGCTTGAGCCCGTGCTTGAGCGCGAAGCGCTCGAGTTCCGGCATGCGCGACATCGTGCCGTCCTCGTTCATGATCTCGCAGATCACGCCGGCCGGCCGGGCGCCCGCCAGCCGGGCGAGGTCGACGATGCCCTCGGTCTGGCCGCCGCGCACGAGCACGCCGCCGTCCCGCGCCCGGAGCGGGAACACGTGTCCGGGACTGACCACGTCGGCGGCCTGCGCATCGGCGCGAACCGCGGTGCGGATCGTATGGGCGCGATCGTGCGCGCTGATGCCGGTCGTGACGCCGCTGGCCGCTTCGATCGAGACCGTGAAGCCCGTGCCCATGCGACTCTTGTTGTTCTGCACCTGTGGGGCGAGTTCGAGCTTGTCACACAGCTCGCCGGACAGCGGCAGGCAGATCAGGCCGCGCGCCTCGCGCGCCATGAAATTGACGGCCTCGGGCGTCGCGAACTCGGCGAGCATGGCGAGGTCGCCCTCGTTCTCGCGCGAGGGATCGTCGACCAGGATCACCATGCGACCACGTCGCAGCTCGTCGAGGATCTCGGGAATGGGACTGGGTTGAATCGGCATCGGGGTGGACTTGTGCGCGGGATCGACGTCCCGCCTTGCCCATCAATGTACCGCGCTGGCCCTCGAGCGCGGCGATCGCGATAGTGGGCCCACCCGTACAGCCGGGGATTCCCCATGGAACGCAGATCGAATTCGGTGCGCCGGCGCGGCCCGAGCTGGTCGTTGCTCGCAGGCCTGCTGTGCCTGTGCTGCGCGCCAGCGCGTCCGATGCGCGTGGAAACCCAGCTCTTGCCGACGCCGGACACGCGCGTGCTCGTCGGTAGTCCGATCGCGTGGCCGCGCGGCGCGGAGTTCGACGAGATCGCGCGGCTCGAGGACGCGCGCGACACGTCGGGCCGACTTCAGCAGTTGCTCGAGCACGCCGATGCGCGCGTGCGCGCGCGTGCCTGCCTGGCGCTGGGACGCTGCCCGAACCTGCCCGGCGCGCCGAGGGCGGAGCCGCCGATCGGACCGCTGCTTTGCGCGCGGTTGGCGGACGCGGACATAGGCGTGCGCGCGAGCGCGGCCTTCGCGCTGGGGCTGCGCGCCGAAGCAGGCTCCGGACCGATCCTGGCCAGCCTGATTCCCGCGGCATCCGACATCGAGGTGCGCGCGCGGCTCGTCGAAGCCGCGAGCCGGCACGATGACGAGTTCGCGCGCTCCGCGGTGCTCGCCGCGCTCCAGGATCCCGACCCGCGCGTGCGCGTCGAGGCCGCGCTGGGGATCGCGCGGTGGAAGCGCGATCTTCCCGGAGGCGAGGCCGCCGATCAGGCGCTGATCGCGGCGCTGGCGAACAGGCAGCGCGCGGCCGCGCCGGGCGGCGCGGCGGGGGCGGCCGCGAACGAGACACTCGATTTCGAAGCAGCCTCACTGTTCGCGCTCTCGCGGCGCTCGAGCCCGTTGGGCCGAGCAGCGTTCCTGACCGGCGCGCAGAGCAGCAATCCGCTCGCCCGCATCTTTGCAATGAAGGGCCTCGCAACCCTCGCGACGGATGCCGAGATCGGCGCCACGTTGCAGCTTGCGCTGAACGACCTCGACTGGCGCGTGGCCTGCGAGGCGGCGCTGGCGCTGGAGGCGCGCCCAACCGAAGGCGCCACCGCCGCACTGTCGCGCTCGATCGAGCACGCCAGCTCGCACGTACGCCGCGCCGCCGCTCTCGCGCTGCCGCGCTGCGTGGAGCGGGCCTCTGCGCAGTCTCGCGAGCTGGCGGTGCAAGGCGTCGAGCGCGCGTTGCGCGATGTCTCGCCGGCCGTGCGCGGCGGCGCTCTGATCGCGCGAACGCGCCTGGATCTCCTGGAGCCATCGGACGCTGAGCCACAGGCGCGCCAGAGCACTCGAACCCTCGCGCCCGCGCGCAGCGCGCACGACCACCTGCGCGAGTGGATGCGCGCCGCGGACCCCCACTTGCGCGTCGCAGCGGCCACGGCGAGCGCGCTGCTCCCCGCCCCGGAGGCGGTCACGCTGCTGGCGGAACTGACTTCGGACGAGCACCCGCTGGTTGCGGGCGCGGCGATCGAAGAGCTGGGCAAGCTCGGCACTCCGGAGGCGCTGTCGATCGTGCGCGCTGCACTCGTCGGCGCCGACGACGGCGTGCGCCTTGCCGCCGTGATGGCCCTGGGCGAGGCAGCCAACCCACAAGACGTTCCGCTGCTCGAGCAGGCGCTCACGCTGGCGAGCGGCGAGATCGAGCCGGAGATCGCGTTCAACACGGCCCGGCTGCTCGGCCGCATCGGCGGCGAGGAGGCGCGCCGGTTGTGCCTGGCGCTCGCCGCCCACGAGGATGCCTATGTGCGCAGCGTCGCCCGCTCCACGTGCTTCGAGCGCTTCGACGTTCCCGAGGACGGTCCGCCCGCGGCCCCCATCTCGGCGCCGCCCGCGGAGCCGCGGCTCGAGCGTCCGGCGCGCAATCCGCTGGTGCGCATCGACACGACGCGCGGATCGCTGGTCTTCGAGCTCTACCCGGCCGAGTGTCCGCTGCACGTGCACAGCTTCCTGACCAAGGCGCGCGCCGGCTTCTACGAGGACACGCCCTTCCATCGCGTCGTGCCGGACTTCGTGGTGCAGGGCGGGGATGCGCGCGGCGATGGAAACGGCGGTGCCTCCTGGCGCGGCGATTCGCTCCGCAACGAATTCACGCCGCGCAAGTTCGCTCGCGGAACGCTGGGCATGCCGCGCAATGACAATCCCGACAGCGGGGGCAGCCAGATCTTCATCACGCATCGCGCGACACCTCACCTGGACGGCCGCTACACGGCCTTCGGGGATCTGCGCGCGGGCGCGGACGTGCTCGATCGCCTCGAAATCGGCGACCGGATCCTGGCGATCGTCGAGCTCAGGGTCGCGTCGCGCTGACCTCCCGCAGCGGACATCCGCGCGTGGAGAACGCGAGGAAGAGCTGGGGAAACGCGGTGGACGAGGCGTCGAGGGCCTGTGGACAAGTGCCGGCTTCCGGCTCGAAGTCGTTGTAAATAATCGTCTTGTGGCTGTTCTCCGGGTCGCTGCAAAAAGTGGAGAACTCGATTCGCCGGGCCGCCGGCGGAAATCCGATACCTAGCCTTGGCCCTGCTTTGCCAGATCCACTGGAGGCGACACCTTGCTGAATCTCCCCCTGATCCGACGCTTCCCCGTCTACGCCTGCGCCGCCCTGACCCTCGCCGGCGGTTGGGCCGGCTACACCGGGATCGACGTGTTCCACCAGCGGGTGGCCGAACTCGAGTCGGCGGAAGTCGAGGGAATGCTCGCGAGCAGCCAACTGCGCGCGGACCTCGCCGCGCTCCAGCACGAGCTCGGCGGGCTCGAGGCGGAGGCTGCCCGCCTGGAGAGCACCAGCGCCGACACGGTTGCGCTGCGCACGCGCATCGCCGAGCTCGAGAACTCGTTGAAGGAGTTCCACGCGACGCTCGACCAACAGAATGCGGATCTCGACGAGTTGCAAGCGCTGCGCGGGCGCTTGGAGTCGGATCCTCTGAACAACAAGCTGGCCGAGCTCGAATCGAACCTGCGCTCGGGTCGCGAGAAGCTCGACGAACTCGTGCGAGCAGCCGTCGACTCCGGTCGGCGCGCGGAGAATCGTGTCACCGAGCTCGAACAGCGCGAGCAGCGCGAGCAGGACTTCGAGTCGCGCTGGCAGGACTTGATGGGGCCGACCGTGCAGATCTCCGGAGAGAACAGCATCGGCAGCGGCGTGCTGCTCGCCTCGCGCGCGAACGAGGAGGGGGCCTACCACAACTATTTGTTGACCGCCTGGCACGTCGTGCGCGACATCCAAGGCGACAGCAAGGACCGCACGATGCCCGTGCCGGTCACGCTCTATGGTCGCGACGGCTCCAAGAAGGAGCTCAAGGCGCGCCTGCTTCAATACGACGCCGACGTGGATTCCGCGCTGCTGGAACTCGACCACAACGAGCGTCTCACCGTCGGAGCCGGCCTGGCCTCGCGCGAGCGGCTCGCGCAGGTATCGGTCTTCCAGCCGATCTACGCGGTCGGTTGCCCGCTGGGGAACGACCCGATCCCGACGCTGGGCGAGATCTCCTCGATCCAGCACGAGGTCGATGGCAAGAGCTACTGGATGATCAACGCGCCGACGTACATCGGCAATTCCGGCGGCGGCATCTTCGATGCGCAGACGCACGAGCTGATCGGGATCTTCTCGAAGATCTACAACTACGGCACTTCGCGACCGACCGTGGTGCCGCACATGGGACTGGTCGTGCCGTTGACGAAGGTCTACGCGTGGCTCGACGGCGTCGGCTACGGGCACCTCGCGGGCGCCCCGGCCGCGAAACCGATCGTCGCGTCGGCCCCGCGCTGAGGCGAGCCCGGAACGCCAGCGCGGAGCTGTGCGTTGGCGCTCGTTCGCGACCACGCGCTGAGAGTCCCGAAGTAGCCCTCGAAACGAGTCTGTGTGCGTGCTGGCCTTCCGGTACTCGGGCCGCTGAACAGCAGAGACTAGTGGCGGAAGTGCCGCAGACCGGTGAACACCATCGGCACGCCGCGCGCATCGCAGGCGGCGATCACGTCCGCATCGCGCACCGAGCCGCCGGGCTGCAGCAGGGCCGCCACCCCGTCATCCATCGCGACCGTCACACCGTCCGAGAACGGAAAGAACGCGTCGGACGCCAGCACACAACCCTGTGCCCGCTTTCCGGCCTTGCGCAGGGCCAGGTGCACGGAGTCGACTCGACTCATCTGGCCGGCACCGACGCCGACGATCTGCTTGCCGTGCGCCAGCACGATCGCGTTCGACTTCACGTGCTTGCCGACCTTCGCGGCGAACAGCATGCCTTCCCACTGCGCGCCCGTCGGCTCGGTGCGCGTGACCACCTTGCACGCGGCGCGCGATTCGGAGGAGAGGTTGCGCTGCTGCAACAGCATGCCCCCGACCAACGGCTTCAGCTCGAGCTCGTCGGCGCGGCGCGAGGCGGGCGTGAAGGGGCCGCAGGCGAGCAGGCGCACGCTCTTGCCCCACTTGGGCTTCGTCGTCAGCAGCTCGACGGCCGCGGGCTCGAAGGATGGCGCGATGATGGCCTCGACGAAGCGGCTGCCGGAGACGAGGAACTCCGCACAGGCCTTGTCGAGCGGTCGCGTGAGAGCGAGCACGCTGCCGAAGGCCGAGAGCGCGTCGCCGGACCACGCGCGCTCCAGCGCGTCCACCATCGTCTTGGCCGCCGCGGCGCCGCAAGGATTGTTGTGCTTGATCACGCAGGCGAACGGCTCGTCGAACTCCTTGGCCAGCGCGAGCGCGCTGTCGAGATCGACCAGGTTGTTGAACGAGAGCGCCTTGCCGCCGAGGACCTCGGCCGTCGCGACGCCGACCTCCGTCGCTCCATCGACGCGGTAGAAGGCCGCGAGCTGGTGCGGGTTCTCGCCGTAGCGCAAGTCCGAGACCTTGCGGGCAGCCAGGCTGATCGAAGGTGGGAACGGGCTCGCCTGCCGGCCGGTGGCGAGCTCCTGTCGCCACAGCCACTGAGAGATCGCGGCGTCGTAACGCGCGGTCAGCGCGTAGGCCTTGAACGCGAGCTCGCGCTTGAACTCCAGTGACAATCCGCCACCCAGCTTCTCGAGCTCGTCGAGGACTCGCCCGTAGTCGTCCGGGTCGGTGACCACGCCGACGAAGCGGTGGTTCTTGGCGGCCGAGCGCACCATCGCGGGTCCGCCGATGTCGATGTTCTCGATCGCCTCTTCGCGCGTGACGCCGGGCTTGGCGATCGTCGCCTCGAACGGGTACAGGTTGATCACGAGCAGATCGATCCCGCCGATGCCGTGCTCACGCATGCTCGCCGTGTGGCCGGCGTCGTCGCGCAGCGCGAGCAGCCCGCCGTGGACCTTCGGATGCAGCGTCTTCACGCGCCCGTCCATCATCTCGGGGAAGCCGGTGACTTCGCTCACCTCGCGCACCGCGATGCCCGCCTTGCGCAGCATCGCCGCCGTGCCGCCGGTCGAGAGGATCTCGATCCCCCGCTGCGCCAGCGCGCGCACGAAGTTCTCGGCGCCGCTCTTGTCTGACAGCGAAACCAGGGCGCGCCCTACCTTGTGCAGCTCGGTCTTGTTCGACATGACGGCATTCGCGGCGCCGGCCTGCGCCGAAGTGGGGGTCGGAGGGACGGACATGTGGATCAGGTGGTAGCGGACTTGGCCTTCTGGCTGCGCTGGCGCAACCAGGCCTCGATGAAGGAATCGATCTTGCCGTCGAGCACGGCGTGGATGTTGCCTGTCTCGTGCTCGGTCCGGTGGTCTTTCACCATCTGGTACGGATGCAGCACGTAGGAGCGGATCTGACTGCCGAAGGCGACTTCGCCCTTCTGGCCGTACAACGCCGCCATCTCCTTGTCGCGCGCGGCGACCTGCAGCGCAAGCAGCTTGGCCTTGATCATCTTCAGCGCGACCTCGCGATTCTTGTGCTGGCTGCGCTGCGTCTCGCAGCGCACGACGATGCCGCTGGGCAGGTGGCGCATGCGCACGGCCGATTCCGTCTTGTTGACGTGCTGGCCGCCGGCGCCGCCCGAGCGCATCGTCTCGACCTCGAGGTCGGCTTCCTTGACCTCGATCTCGGCCTCGTCCTCGAGCTCGGGCGTCACGTCGACCGATGCGAACGCGGTGTGGCGGCGCGCCTGGCTGTCGAATGGGCTGATGCGCACGAGCCGATGCACGCCCGTCTCGGCCTTCAAGTAGCCGAAGGCCAGCGGACCGCGCACTTCGATCGTAGCGGACCGGATGCCGCCTTCGGACTCGGAAGCGAGCTCGACCTCCTCGACCTCGAAGCCCTTGGCCTTGGCCCAGGCGAGGTACATGCGCAGCAGCATGCGCGCCCAGTCGCACGCGTCGACGCCGCCGGCGCCGGCGTTGATCGAGACGAAGGCGTTGTCACCGTCGTGCGGCTCGCCGAGCAGCACGCGCAGATCGAGCGCCTCGATTTCACGCGCGAGCTCGGGGCCGAGGCGCTCGAGGTCGGCGAGCACTTCCGACTCGCCGAACTCCTTGGCCAGCTCGAGGCAGGCGTCGATGTCCGCCTGCAGGCGCTCGACGCGCTGCACCGGCTCGGTGAAGCTGCGGATCAGCTTCAGCTCGCCGACGACGCGCTGGCCCTTGGCCTGGTCCGACCAGAAGTCGGGCCGACTCTGCATGTCCTCGATCTCCGCCAGGCGCTGTCGCTTCTTGGCGTAGTCAAAGACTCTCCTTCAGCTGCGCCAGCCGTTGTTTGGAGGCCTCGTTCTGGTCTTGGTGGTCGCGTGCGGAGGGCATAGGGCGGGCTCGGGGCCGCGGATTCTACGGATCCACCCCGGCCGCGTCACCGTCCTCGATCGAGTTCGAGGATGCCCTGTTCCGCGATGAGCCGCTCGACCTCCGCGGGATCGCGTGGGCATTCACTCGTCAACACGTCGCAGCCCGTTTCGGTCACGACGACCACGTCTTCGATGCGGATCCCGATGCCCGTCTCCACGTCGTACAGGCCCGGCTCGACGACGAAGGTCACGCCCGGAACGAGCGGCTTGCCGGAGTCGCCGACGTCGTGCACCTCGAGCCCGACGAAGTGGCATACACCGTGCTTGATCATGCTAATGAAGCCGCGCGCGACGAGCACCTCCCTGCAGGCCTTCTCGACGTCGCGGATCTTCGCGCCGGGCTTGATCACCGCGATCCCGGCCGCCTGCGACGCGCGCACCGCCTCGTACATCTCGAGCTGGCGCGGCGTGAACTTCCCGTCGACCGGCCAGGCGCGCGTGATGTCGGTCACGTAGTGGTCGAGCTCGGGCCCGAAGTCGATCAACATCATTTCGCCCGCGCCGAGCCTGCGGTGCTGGCCCGAGTAGTGCAGCACGCAGGAATTGGGGCCCGCGCCGGTGATCGGCTGGTAGCCCGGCCCGTCGGCGCCCTCGCGCTGCTGCACGAACCCCATCAGCGCGCCGAGGTCGCCCTCGTAGATGCCCGCGCGCGTCGAGCGAATCGCCTCCATCATCGCCAGCGCGCCCGCGCGGCACGAACGCCGCAGCGCGTCGATCTCCTCGGGTTGCTTGACGCGGCGCATTTCGCTGAGCTCGCTCGCCATGTCCTTCGGCTCGGCGCCCAGCAGCTCGAGCTGCTCCTTGAGCGCCTTCTCGCGGCTCGTGCGCCCGTCGAGCAGATCCTTCGCCTGGGCATTGTCGAACGGACCGGCGCGATCGATGGAGCCGGACAGGATCACCGTCGGGTGCATGCTGATCCACACCTGCTTCTCGCGCTCGAGCGCTTCCTTGACGGCCGCGACGAGCGTGTCGTTCTCACGCACGTCGGTGAAACCGGCGAGCTCCGCCACCCATCCGTCACGGCTGTCCCACTTCTCCCCTTCCCAGCTCTCGTTGCGCTTGTCGGGGCGCGGCAGGAACAAGAGCTCTTCGCCGCTGTCGCAGTTCATCAACAGCGCGGCGTTGGGCGTCTCGATGCCGGTCAGGTACCAGAACACCTTGTCCTGCCGGAACGCCGTGTAGTCGCGTGTGTCGGGCAGGCCGCGCACGAGCACCCAGCCCTTGCCGAGGCGCTTGCGCAGTTCGGAGCGGCGGCCGGAATGAAACTCCTTGCCGAGCCCGCAGTACGGCGCGCCGTTCGCGGCGCGTGCCTTGTTCGTCGCGACGACGTCCGAGGACTTGACATCGGCGGCGTCGAGCACGCCGGGACCCGGAATGGAGACGAGCGAGAAGAACAGGCTGGTGAGCAACATGGCTGCACCACCTTAACACCGCCGGCGCGGCCCGCGGGTAAGAGTTCGGCACGGTCGCGAGCGTCTCAGACCGACACGCCGAACTCGTCCCCATCGATCGGGTACTGCGCGCCACCGGGGGCGCCCACGGCCGGCGGCCAGTCACGCGTGGACGCGAGCCGGGGCTCGAATTCGGGCAAGAGCTCGAGCGCGAGCGCGTACTGCGCGACGCGCGCGATGGCGCCGATCAGGATCGCGAGCAGCGTGCACACGAGCAGGACTCCGATCTGGAATCCGGCTCCCTCGGTCTCGAACGCGTGGTTGCGCGCATTCGAGAACGCGCCGAGCGCGAAGACCGCGAACACGTGCGCGCCGCCGAGCAGCGCTGCCGGCAGCACAGCGCGCAGCGGATGCCGGAGCAGGAACCACGCCGAGCGCGCGCTCGCCACGAACGCCGAACGCGAGTCCCCCAGCGCGATGCGCGTGCGCGCGTGCACGGCCGCGAGGCCGATGCCGGCAAAGCCCAGTGCGTACAGCCCGTCGCGCAGCCAGCCGATCCGCACCGCGCTCGCCTCGGACGCGAATTCCTGCGGATCGCCGCCCGGCAACCCGCACCAGAGCTCGAGCACGAGCACGCGCCAGGGCAGGCCGTAGAGCAGCCAACCGAGCGCAGCGAGCAGCGCGAGCTCGACCAGCACGACGCGAACGAAGCGCCACCAGGTCTGTGTGGCGCCGGTGGCCCAGCGTGCGATCGAACGCTCACCCGCGGGGGCGGCCAGGAGCGCCAGCGCGCCGCCTGCGCACGCGCAGCCGAGCAACACCGCGAGCAATGCCAGCCACGCGCCGAGCGCGCCCGTCGATGCCGCGAGATCGGCCAGGTCCAGCCGATGATCGAAGCGGAAGGTCTCGTCGAGCGCGGGCAGCAGCTCGGTCTCGGAGTAGCGCTGGGCAGCGGGGCTCTCGAACCAACGAATCCAGCCCAGCGCCGGAGCGAGCGCGAGCGCGAGCGGCACGAGCGCGAACGGGATCCACGCGCCGGGCAGGCGCATGGAACGGGCGAGCGCGCTCAGGCTGCGTGGGATGCGCGGTGCCTGCTGGCGTTCCTCCGCCGCTGAACTCGCTGTGCGCTCGCTCATCGGTTCACCCGCCCAGCCCCGCGTACCACGCCAGTCGGTGCACCCACTGGCCGAATGCGCGTTCGCCATAGCGCGCTCCGACCCACTCCGGTTTCCGTTCCAGCCACCGATTGTCCGACAGGTCCGAGTCGATCGGCAGAAGCCGGCCGGGATCGAGCTCGGCGGAGACGACGCGCCCGCGCCCTTCGAATTCCCAGCGCTTCCACGCACGCTCGAGCTGCTCCTCGCGTGTCCACGTCTCCTCGTGCACCTCACCGTTGTCGAAGGTCACGCGGACCGCCAGCGGCAGGGCGATCGGCGCATGGCGGCGCACCACGACTTCCGCGAGGTCGCGCGTTCGAGCGTCGCGGGGCACGTCGGGTTGCGCGTCGCGTGGACGGCTGGCGGCACCGATGCGATCCAAGAGCCCGTCGCGCGGTCGCTCGCGCAGTTCGTAGCGGCCGTCCTCGCCCGGAAACATCCCGAACGGAGCATCGACCTTGCGGTTCTCCGCCCAGACGCTCCAGTTCGCCGTGTCGGTCGAGCGGAAGAGCTGCTGGAAGTACCACGAGAGGTCCGCGTCGAGGCCGTCGCCTGCCTGGAAGGCGGCGAAGAAGTCGTCGGGCTCGGGGTGCGCGTAGCGCCAACTCAGCGCGAAGTGCCGCATGCCGCGCAGGAAGGCGGCTTCGCCCACGAGGCCCTTCAGCGTGCGCAGCGCGGTCGCCGTTCGCGGGTAGGAGTTGTTGCGGTACGACTCGCGGTCGACATAGCGCCAACCGGGCGTGTCGATCGCATCGCTGGACGGGCTGCGCAGATAACCGACGCGATCCTCCATGCGCGGGTGCGAAATCTGCGCGCAGGCCGCGAGGTACGGCTGCTCCTGCCACCAGTCGACGAAACCGCTGTCGCGCAGCAGTTCGACCGTGCCCAGCAACGGCAGCCGGAGCCGCCGCAGCGCGAGCGCATCGGCCAAGGCTCCGCCGCCCGGTTCGCCGGCGAAGCCGGCACCCGGCATCGGCAGCGACGCGTAGCGCGTCGAGGCGCGACTCGGCCCGTAGACGAGCTGCATCACCTCGGAATCGGTGAACGAGTTGAATCCCTCGTCGAGCCAGCTGTGCTCGACCTCGTCGTTGCCGACCAGGCCGTACCAGAACTGGTGCCCGCACTCGTGAACGGTGACTCCCTCCGGAGAGCCGGAGTCGGGACGCGTGAACATCGACGTGCCGCAGGTGAACAGCGTCGGGTACTCCATGCCGCCCGCGGCGCCGGCCCCCCAGGCCGGGTCGACAACCGTGATGTGCTCGTACGGATAGGCGCCGAACCACAGGCCGTAGAAGAACAGCGCCGCGGACGTGGCGCGGAAATGGCGCTCGGCCTGTTCGGCATGCTCGGGCTGGATCAGCAGCGTGACGTCGACATCGCGGCCGGTGGGTTCGACGCCCAAGGCGGCGCGCACTCGCGCGACTTCGTCGGTATACGCTTCTGCCCAGTCGCTCCAGCGAAACGTCTCTCGCACGACGAGCGTGTCCGTATCGGCGGTCCACGTGAAGTCGTGCACCACTCGCTCGCGGGCGGTCTCGTCGTATGTGCGCTTGTCGGCCGGACTCGGGGATTCGAACGCAACGATCAGTCGCTCGTCGGGTCGGCGCAGCGACTGCACCTGCACCCCTCCGCCGCCGACCCGGCCTTCGTACGAGGCCGGAAGGTCGAGCGTCACGCGGTATGTTCCGTAGTCGGAGAAGAACTCGGTGTTCGTGAAGAACGGCTTGCAGTTCCAGCCGCGGCCCGACTCGTACACGCCGAGCTTCGGAAACCACTGCGCGACCAGCATGAAGTCGCCCTTGACGCCGGTGCGGCGACGCACGCGCGGCAATTGGGATTCCCACGCGAGGTCGAGCTCGAGCACCTCTCCCGGCGCGACGGGTCGGGACAACCGGAGCACCGCTACCGTGCGATCCTCGCTGCTCCCGTCCGGGTGGCTCGCGTAGCTCAGCGTGCCGAACAGGTCCTGCGCGCCGCCCGCTTCGATCCGCGAGGCCGCCGTCAGGCGCATCCACCCCCAGCCGTCCTCGATGCGCAAGCCGCGCAGCACGCCCCCCGACGCCGCGAGGTGGGTCGAAGCCGTGTTGGCGAATGCGTTCAAGTACAGGTGCAGCTCGACCGTGTCGACGTGATCCGCGCTGCGGTTGGACCAGCGCACCCGCTCGCGACCTTCGAGGCGGCCGCCGGCGTCCTCCAGCCGTGCAGAAATTTCGTAGTCGACCCGGCACTGCCTTTCGCGCTGGCCGCCCTGCGGCTCCCGGCCCGGCTGTCCGAGGGCCGAAGCGCCGGCCAGGGCCCAGAGCAGCAGGCTCGACAGGCCCCAGCGCGTTGCGGGAACCAGCCTGGGGGCATTACGTAACTGCATTGTTCGCAAGTACTTGAAACCCGTATGCTCGGCCTGGTCCAGCCTGGACACGGGACGAGCTTTCGATTCTATGGCAATTGGCTCAGTTGCGCATCCGACGCGCCGATAACTGGACAGCAGATTCTTTTCTCCCGGATGCGGGAAAGGAGCCAAGCATGGAGATCTATCGAGAAGGACCGATCAAGCCAGTCAGGCCCGAGCGCCTGGAGGAACAGCGCGCCGAGGTGATCCAGTCGATTCGCGCACGCACCGAGGCCGCCGCCCGGCAACTGCGGGAATTCCGCCAGACGATGGGCGAAGGGGCCCGCGTCGGCCGCGACGAGATCTTGCTCGGCCGCGACGAGTCGACGCAGCGCGCCGAGCAGCGCGGGCGCGATCGCAACGCCGACCGGATGGAGTTCTCGGAGCGCGCGCGTGCGCTGGCCGCCGCGACGACCCGCAAGGACGAAGTCTACGAGCGCCGCGTCAGCGAACTGCGCGAGGAGCATGACTCGGGCCGCCTCTACTCCGCCGAGCGCCTCGAGCGAGCCGCGCGCCGCCTGCTCGGCGAGTCCGAGCCGAGCTGAGCAAGAGACTCCGCCGGCTCACGCTGGAAACGACGGAACGCGTCGGCCCCGACAGGGCTGACGCGTTCCTGTGTTTTCGGCGCTGTCTCAGCCCTGCAGCAAGCGCGCGAGTGCGTCGAAGTCGATGCTGCCCAGATCGGCGGAGCGGATCGGACCGAGGCGCTCGAAGCGCTGCGCCTCTTCCGTCGAGCTGATGTCGCCGGCGATTCGTGGTCGACGCATGCGAGCCGGTGAGTTGGATACAGCGGGCTCGCTCGCCACGAGGCCGAGCTGCTGAGAGATGTCGCCGGGCAGTTCCTCGTGGTTGGTCAGCGCGCGGCGCGCCCGCTGGCAAACCTCGAGTGTGTCGGTCAGGTTCTTCTGGATCCGCAGCAGGCGCTCGGTATCCGCCGCGGGCGAGGACAGCGACTGACGCACCTTCGCGCACGCGACCTCGAGCACTGCGATCAGGCAGTTGAGCTTGCGCATCAGCCGCTCGCGATAGGCGGGCGACTCCAGGTGCGATTCGGAAAAGGGCTGTTCCTCTGGCTGACTCATGGGCTGCGACGAGTGCGGGTGGCGGGGACCTCGGTGTCGACGCATCAAGACTACCCCCCTTGGGCGTCGCGGAAGCCGCGAACCGCACTCGAGCTCGAAGGCGGAAAAACCTTCCGACTCGCCGGCTCAACCCGCGCCGAGGCGCAGGCTCTCCACGCTCGCGTCGCACCAGGCTTGGAGCGGCGCGATGTAGAGCCCGAACAGCACGGTCAACACTGCCAGCACGAAGATCGAACCCGCCAGTGCGGACTGGCCGGGCATGCTGCGCTCGGCCGGCTCCGCCAGGAACAGCGCCTTCACGATGCGGAAGTAATAGAAGAGGCTGACGACCGAGTTCAGCGCCATCACCAGCGACAACCACAACAGCCCGTTGTCGACGCCCGCCACGAACAGCATGTACTTGCCGGTGAAGCCGACGGTCGGCGGCAATCCGGTCAGGCTGACCAGGAACACGACCATCGGCACGGTGACCCACAGCGCCTTCGCGCCGAGGCCCTTGAGGCTCGCGATATCGTCCGAGCCGGTGACGGACTCGAAGTAGAGCACGAATCCGAACGCGCCCAGGTTCATCAGGTAGTACGCAGCGAGATAGAACATCGCCGCGTTCCACCCGCTCGACTCCATCGTGGCCATGCCCATCAGCACGTAGCCGGCGTGCGCGATCGACGAGTACGCGAGCATGCGCTTCATGCTCGATTGGCGCAGTGCGGCCAGGTTGCCCAGCGTCATCGTGAGCGCGGACAGGATCGCGAGCAGCGCGCCGATGCGCGCCCCGTATTGCTGGACCGCGCCATCGGCCCCGTCGACGAGGAACAGCTTGCCGACGAAGCGCAACAGGGCCGCGAAGCCGGCGGCCTTCGAGGCCACGGCGAGGAAGCTCGTGACCGGGGTGGGCGCGCCCTCGTAGACGTCGGGCGTCCAGAAGTGGAACGGCACGACCGAGACCTTGTACGCGAAGCCCGCGAGCACGAGCACGATCGCGACGGCCACCGGCACCGGGCCGCTGCTGAACTGCGCGGCCAGGCTGTGCGGCCCGCTCGCCATCTCGGTCAGGTCGATGGTCCCGGTGATGCCGTAGAGCAGGCTGATGCCGTACAGCATGACCCCGGCGGACAAGCCGCCGAAGACCACGTACTTCATCGCCGCCTCGGCCGAGCGCTTGTCTCCCTTGTGGAAACCGGCCAGCGAGTAGGACGCAAGCGAGAGCAGCTCCAACCCGAGCATCAGCAGGAGCAGATTGCTCGTGCTGACCATGAAGAAGATCCCCAAACCCGCGCCGAGCAGCAGCAGGTAGTACTCGCCGATCCCGTGCCGGCGCTCGCGGCGATCGAGCAGCACGAAAAGCACGACGGCGGCCAACGAGCCGACCGTGAACAGCTTGAAAAACGTGCTGAACCGATCGATGTCGATCATGCCGAACACGCGCTTCGCCGCGCCGGCGGATCCGAGTTCGCCCCATTGGCCGAGCAGCAACCAGGCCACGACTCCCAGACCGCCCAGCGTCAGGTAGCCGACCTTGCGCGAGTCGCGTCCCTTGAGGAGGAGGTCGACGACGAGCACGGCGCACAGCAGCACCGTCATCGCGATCTCAGGCGCGATGCTGGGCAGGGATTGCAGGTAGTTCGACACGGGGGCCGCGCCTTTCGGTGGGAACGGGGCTCAGGCCGACTTGGAGAGCGTGCCGACGACCAACTTGATCGTGGGGGCCATCCAATCCGTGAGCAACCACGGGAAGACGCCGAGGATCAGGCACAGCGCGAGGAACGGCGCCTGGCAGAAGACCTCGCGTGCGTTCATGTCGCCGTAGTCCTTGTACTTCGCGTTCAGCGTGCCGAGGAACACGCGCTGCATGGCCCACAGCAGGAACGCCGCGGTGAGCACGATGCCGATCAGTGAGATCACGACCAGCGCCTGGAAGCGCGTGTCCGCCGACTGGTAGGCGCCCAAGAGCGTCATCGCTTCCGACACGAATCCCGCCTGCGTCGGCAGCCCGAGCGCGGCGAAGAAACCCCAGGTCGTCAGCGCCCAGTACTTCGGCATCACCTGGCTGATGCCGCCGAAGCCGTTCAGATCGCGGTGGTGGGCACGGTCGTAGATGACTCCCACCACGAGGAACAGGACGGCCGCCGACGTCCCGTGGTTGAACATCTGCAGCGCCGCGCCGGTCATGCCCCATTCGGTCAGCGCGGCCATGCCGAGCAGCACGTAGCCCATGTGGCTGACCGAGCTGTAGGCGACCATGCGCTTGAAGTCGCTCTGTCCGAGCGCGACGTAGGCGCCGTACACGATGCTGATCACGCCGAGAATGCCGAGCACGTAGGTATTGGCGCGGAACGCGTCGGGCACGATCGGGAAGCAGGCGCGCAGCATGCCGTAGCCGCCGAGCTTGAGCAGGATGCCCGCCAGGATCACCGAGATCGGCGTCGGCGCCTGCACGTGCGCGTCGGGCAGCCAGGTGTGGAACGGGAACACCGGGACCTTGATCGCGAAGCCGACGAACAGGAACCAGAAGACCCAGGTCTGGAAGCCCATGCCGAGCAGCTCGCCGCCGCCGGGCAGCTTGCTGCCGTCCATCGCGCCGGACTGGGCCAGCGCCATCAGCTCGGGGATCGAGAACGTTCCCGCCTGCAGGCGCAGCGCGACGATCGCGACGAGCATCAGCACCGATCCGGCCAGCGTGTACAGGAAGAACTTGATCGCCGCGTACTCGCGCCGCGGGCCGCCCCAGATCCCGATCAGGAAGTACATCGGGAGGAGCATCACCTCCCAGTACACGTAGAAGAGGAAGTAGTCGAGCGCGACGAACACGCCGATGATGCCGACCTCCAGCAACATCAACAGCGCGTAGTAGGACTTCTGCGACTTCTCGATGCCGAAGCTCGCGGGCACCGCGATGAACAAAAGCAGCGTGGTCAGCCACACCAACGCTAGCGACAGTCCGTCGACTCCGACGTAGTAGTAGGCGCCGAGCGAGGTGATCCAGTCGAGGCGCTGGACGAACTGGAGGTTCGCCGAGCTCTTGTCGAACAGATCGAAGTAGAGCCAGGTCGCCAGCACGAACGGAATGCCCGTCGCCGCCAGACTGATCGCCTTGATCAGGCCGGTGTTGGTCCGGGGGACGCACAGGATCGCCGCCATCCCGATGAGCGGGAGGAAGGTGATCCAGGACAGGATGTGCTCTTGCATGTGTTGAGTTGTCCCTCTCGAGGGCTGGCTGGGGCGGCGGCTAGCTGAGGATGAGCCAGGCCGCCGCGAGCAGGCCGCCGCCCATCGCGAATGCCGCGTATTGTTGGATGCGCCCGGTCTGCACGAGGCGCGTGATCGCGCCGAGCGACTGCGAAACCAGGCCGACGAAGTTCACGAGGCCGTCGACGATCGTGCGATCGAACCAGGCCCAGAAGAATGCGAACGCGCGCTGCGTGAATCCGACCAGCAGCACGAATCCGTCGACGAGCTTCTCGTCGATCCACTTGAGCGAGTTCGCCAGCGCCATGGTCGGCTTGATCACCAGGAGGTTCACGATCTCGTCCCAGTAGTACTTGTGCGCGACCAGCTCGTAGAGCGGATGGATCACGCCGACCACCTTCTCCGGGCGGATCTTGCCCCACAGGTACATCAGCGCGGCGAGCAGGATGCCGGCGCCGGCCACCGACAGCGACACGACGACGGCCTTGCCGTGCGCGGCGTGCTTGGCGTGCTCGATGTGCTCGGGATCATGCGGGACGGCCTGGGGGCCGAGCGCGTGGTGTTGCCGCGCCTCGACGAATCGCGCGACCTTCTCGCCGTAGAGCGAGTCGTGGCTGACGACCTTCTGGAACCAGGTGCCGTGGTGAGCCAGCGGATCGGTCGGCGTGGCCGGCCAGAAGTGGCCGCCGAACACGCCGAGGAAGGCGAGCACCATCAGCGCGAGCGTGATCGGCAGCGGCGACTCGTGCGGCGTGTGGGCATGGCCGCCGTGGCCGTGATCGTGATCATGGCCGTGGCCGGAGTGATCGTTCCCATGGCCGCCGTGGGCGTGGTCATGCCCGCCATGACCGTGACCACCATGACCGTGGCCGCCGTGAGCGTGACCGTGGCCGCCACCGTGCTCGTCGTGAGCATGCCCGACGTGCGCGTGTCCGGCTGCCGCCAGTGAAACGTGGTGCTCGGCCTGACCCCCTCGGTACGTGCCGAAGAAGGTCATGAAGATCAGGCGGAACATGTAGAACGCCGTCAGCAGGGCGGCCGCCGGCAGCGCGATCGACACGAAGGTCGCCGTGCTCGAAGGCAGCAGCATGTTGCGCTCGAAGGCCGCGGCGATGATCTGGTCCTTCGAGTAGAAGCCCGAGAAGAGCGGAATGCCCGCGATCGCGATCGTCGACAAGAGCATGCACACGAACGTGATGGGCATGAACTTGCGCAACCCGCCCATCTTCCGCATGTCCTGCTCGTGGTGGCAGCCGTGGATCACGGAGCCGGCGCACAAGAACAAGCAGGCCTTGAAGAACGCGTGCGTGAGCATGTGGAACATGCCTGGCACGACGCCGCCCACGCCGACAGCTGCGACCATGAAGCCGAGCTGCGAGATCGTCGAATAGGCGAGCACTCCCTTGATGTCGTTGATCGTCGTGCCGATCGTCGCCGCGAACAGCGCGGTGACGCCGCCCGCGATGGCGGCGACCTCCAGCACCTCGGGGCTGAACACCGGGTAGAGGCGGCCGGTCAGGAACACGCCGGCGGCGACCATCGTCGCCGCGTGGATCATCGCGGAGACCGGAGTCGGGCCCTCCATCGCGTCCGGCAGCCAGATGTGCAGCGGGAACTGCGCCGACTTGCCGATCGTGCCGCCCAGGCACAACAGACCCGCCGCCGTCAACCAGCCCGGGTACTCGCCGCCGTTCTGCTCGACGGTCACCCGCACGAGCTCCCACAGCTCCGTGAAACGCAGCGTCTCGAACTTGTAGTAGAGGATCGCCATGCCCATGAACAGGCATGTGTCGCCGACGCGCGTCGTCAGGAAGGCCTTCTTGCACGCCGATGCGGCGAACTTGATGCGCGGGCTGTTCGGGTCGTGACTGAAGTGGCCGATGAGCAGGTAGCTCATCAGGCCCATCAGCTCCCAGAAGATGAACAGGAACAGCAGGTTGTCCGACAGGACCAACCCGAGCATCGCGAACGTGAACAGGCTGATGTTCGCGAAGAAGATGTGGTAGCGCCGGTCGCCGTGCATGTACCCGACCGAGAACAGGTGCACGAAGAACGACACGACGCCGACGACGGCGAGCATTCCCGCTCCGAGGCCGTCATAGAAGATGCCGGCGACGATGTTCCCGGAGCCAGCCTCCGAGCCGCGATCGGAGTACAGCCAGCGGAAGCCCCAGCCATGGTCCAGCGAGTTGTGCCGGAACTCCTCGCCGGCGTAGCCGGCGCTGATCGCCTTGGCCGCCATGTACAGCGTGATGCACATCGCGACGAACATGCCCGTGAGGAGCAGCCAGTCGCCCTTGCGCGGCAGGTACTTGCCGAAAAAGATCTGGATCGCGTACCCGAACAACGGGATCAGCGGCACCGCGAGCAGCAGCTTGAAGTCGATCGCGGGGTCGAACTGGAGCATCGGGGGAGTTGGGGACGGAAGGTGGACCGAAGATCAGGATCCGCGACGGAGCTACTCGCGCAGCTGATCTGCCTCACTGGGTTTGACCGAGTTGAAGGCCTGGAACACGTTGAGCACGATCGCCAGCGCGACGGCGGCCTCGGCCGCGGCCAGGATGATCGTGAAGATCGCGAACATCTTCCCTTCGAGGCCGCCCCCCCCGCCGGGCAGGCCGCCATAGTGCCGGCCGAAGGCGACGAAGTTGATGTTGGCAGCGTTGAGCACCATCTCGATGCCCATCAGCACGTACAGGATGTTGCGGCGCGTGACGATCGTGACGATCCCGATCGCGAACAACGCGGCCGACACGGCGACGTAGGCACCCAGGCTCATCAGGCGTTCCTCCGCTTGGTCGACGGCGCGCGGCCGAGCGCGGCACAGTGAAACTCGCGCCAGGCCAGCCGCAGGCCGCGCGCGAAGCGCGCGCTGGCCAGCGTCAGGAGCAGCAGTGCGCCCCAACCGACGAGCGCGAAAGCGATGGCGGAGGCGAGCTTCATCGGCGCTCCTCCGCGTAGTCCGAGCGCTTGCGGCGCGCGATGTACACGGAGGCGACCAACGCCACCGTCAACAGCACCGCCGCGAGCTCGAACGGGATCACGTATTGGTCGTAGGCGAGGAAACCGACACCGATGTCCTTCGCCGTGACCGGATCCGCGGTCTCGCCGGGAGTCAGCACGGGCTGCCCCGAGAAGTTCGCGCTCCCGGCGACCTGCATGCCGATCCAGATGGTCGCGGCGCCGACGACCGCGAGGCCGCCGAGCACCCGCGTGAGCTTGCGCTCGCCGAGATCGGGCGGAGTCAGCATCACGCCGAACAGGAGCAGCGCCAGGATGCCGCCGACGTAGATCAGCACCTGCGCCATGGCGAGGAAATCGGCCTCGAGCAACACGAAGATGCCGGCCGTGCCCATGAACGTCGCCATCAGCGCGAACGCACTGCGCACGACCGAACGTTCCCAGACGCAGGCGAGAGCGCCGCCGACCGTCAGCAGCGCCATCAACCCGAACGCGACGCCCGGCGCGCCCGCGCGCAGTCCGCCCGCGACGAGCGCAACCAGGCCGAGCAGGGCCAGCGCCCCGTAGAACAGGCGCTGCAGGTTGGGGTCGCCGCCGATCGGGCCCGGGCCGGAGCTCGCTGGAACCATCGGCCTAGCTCTCCGCCTCCGCGTCCGCGTCGCTCTCGGGCTCGTCCGCCACCTCTTGCCCGGCGGCCTTGGCCGCCTCCTTGCGCTTCTTCTTCTCCTCGGCCTCGAGCATGCGGATCTTCGCCTCGCGCGCCATGCCCTTGAACGACAGGAGGTCGTGCTTGAACTCGCTGCGGTCGTAGCTGACGAACGCGAACTCGGTGCCCATGTGGATGCAGTCCTTAGGGCAGGGATAGACGCACAGCTCGCAGAACATGCACTTCTGGTAGTCGAGCGTGAAGCTGACCCACTCGAGCTCCTTGCCGTGGCGCACCGCGTCCATCTCGATGCAGTCGATCGGGCAGGCGCGCGCGCAGGCGAGGCAGTTGATGCACTTCTCCTGCTCGAGGTAGTGGATGCCGCGGTAGCGATTGGGGATCGGCAGGCGCTCCAGCGGGTACTGCACCGTGATCGGCTTCTGCAGCAGGTACTTGCCGGTGATCTGCATCCCCACGAGGGAGGACTTCAGACCGTCCCAGACGTTCTTCGCGTATTTCGCAGTTGCGTTCATCGGGCTCTCGTCGTTCGAGTGGTTGGCGCCGCGGTGGGAACCGGCCTCGGCTCAGCTCGCGCCTCCGAAGAAGCGGATCCAGGCGAGCTCGAAGAGCGCCGCGCCGAGCACGCACACCATGGAAAGCGGCGTCAGGTACTTGTAGCCGAGCGTCATGACCTGATCGATGCGGATGCGCGGCAACGACCAGCGCACCCACATCATCAGGAACACGCCGGCAAAGGCCTTCACGACGATGGTCGCGACGGCGACGAGGTTGTGCAGCAGGCTGCCCTCTCCGAGCAGCTTCAGCGTGCCGATCGTCTCGCCGAGATCGATCGTGTGCGGCGCCATCTGCGCGACGGCCCAGGTGAACGGGCTCTCGAAGCCGCCGAAGAAGAAGAAGGCGCCGACGGCCGAGTACAGGAACATCGCCGCGTACTCTTCCATGAAGAAGAACGACCAGCGGATGCCCGAGTACTCGGTCAGGAAGCCCGAGACGAGTTCGGACTCGGACTCGGGCAAGTCGAAGGGCGCGCGCTTGGTCTCGGCGAGCACGGCCGTGAAGAAGAGCAGGAAGGCCGGGAGCATGAACGGGTTCTGGAACACGAACCAGTGCATGCCGTACCAGCCGCCTTGCGCCGCGCTGGCCTCGCGCAGATTGAACGTCCCGGCGACGATCAGCGGCACCATCAGCGAGATGCCCAGCGGAACCTCGTACGCGATCACCTGCGCGGCCTCGCGCATCGAGCCGTACAGCGACCACTTCGAGTTCGATGCCCAGCCCGCCATGACGACGCCGATGGTCGTGGTGGAGGTCATCGCGAGGATGAAGAAGACCCCCAGGTCGATGTCGGCGAAGAAGAAGTTCGGCGACAGCGCGAGCGCCGCCATCGCGCCGAGCAGGCTCGCCAGCACGATCGCCGGCGAGAGCACGAACAGCACCTTGTCCGCGCCCTTGGGGATGATGTCCTCCTTGAGCAACAGCTTCACGCCGTCCGCGATCGGCTGCAGCCAGCCGTGCCAACCGACGTGCATCGGGCCGTAGCGGCACTGGATGTGGCCGGCGACCTTGCGCTCCATCCAGGTCGAGAACATCGCGATCAGCGAGATCAGCGCGACGGCCAAGCCGACGGCGATCAGCGCGGAGGTTGCCATGACGGCCCACAGCGGCACGCTCTCGGGACGCAGGCCGGTGAGCAGGTCGAGCACCAGGTTCCCGTCGCCGACGGGAGCCGGCGCGGCGAGCGGCGTTTCAGTGACGGCGAGCATGGGCTAGCGGTCCGTCTCCCCGATCACGACGTCGGTCGAACCGACGATCGCGACCGCGTCGGACAACAACGTGCCGGTCATCAGCGCCTCGGTCACGGCGACGTTGACGAAGCTGGGGCCGCGCACACGCACGCGAATCGCGACCTTGCCGCCGTCGGACACCACGTAGTGCCCGAGCTCGCCGCGCGGATTCTCGATGCCCACGTAGGCTTCGCCGGTCGGCACGCGCAGCACCTTGGGCACGTCGCCGATGATCGGACCGGGCTCGATGTGCGCCAGGCACCAGCGCACGATCTTGATCGATTCCATCATCTCCATCACGCGCACCCAGGTGCGGTCCCAGCAGTCGCCGAGCGAGCCCTTCTCCCCGCGTGCGACGGGGATCTTGAAGGCGCCGTCCTTCCAGATCTCGCCGTAGAGCGAGTAGGGCATGTCGCGGCGCAGGTCCCAGTCGACCCCCGACCCGCGCAGCATCGGACCGGTCAGACCGAAATCCAGCGCCATCTCGCGCGAGATCACGCCCACGTCGGCGGTGCGCTTGACGAAGATGTGATTCTCCATCAAGAGGTCGTAGTACTCGACCCACTTCTGCTCGAACACGTCGCAGAAGCGCTCGACTTCGCCGAGCCATCCCGGAGGAGCGTCGTTGAACACGCCGCCGATGCGGATGTACGAGTAGGTCAGGCGCGCGCCGCAGATCTTCTCGAACAGCGCCATCATCCATTCGCGCTCGCGGAACGCGTAGAAGAACGGCGTGAACGCGCCGATGTCGAGGCCGTACGTTCCGTACGCGATCAAGTGGCTGCCGATGCGGTTGAGCTCGGCGCAGATGATGCGCAGCATCTGCGCGCGGCGCGGGATCTCCAGCCCGGTCATCAGCGCCTCGACGGCCATGCTGTAACCGAGATTGTTGTTCATCGACGACAGGTAGTCGTACCGGTCGGTGTACGGCAGGTACTGCAGCCACTCGACGTTCTCGCCGATCTTCTCCGCGCAGCGGTGCAGATACCCCAGATGCGGCTGCGCGCCCGTGACGATCTCGCCGTCGACGCGCAGCAGGATGCGCATCACGCCGTGGGTCGCGGGGTGCTGCGGCCCCATGTTGAGCTCCATGTCCTGCGTGCGCACGTCGAGCATGAACTCGCGCTCGCCACTGGGCAGCACGCGCGCCTCGTCGAGCGACATCGACGGGCTCGCGCCCTGCTTGGAGTCCGGTGCGGTCTGGGCCATCGTGTTCCTCTTGCTCCCGCTACACGCAGGAGATGCCGTGATACTCCTTGGGGAACTCGTAGTCCTTGCGCAGCGGCGCACCGATCCAGTCGTCCGGCAACAGGATGTTGCGCGGATCGGGGTGCCCGGTGAATTCGATGCCGAACATCTCGCCGCACTCGCGCTCGGCCCACTGCGCGGCGCGGTAGGCCCGCACCGAGCTCGGCATGCGCGCCTGTTGCTTGGCCAGCGTGCACTTGATCGCCAACCGGTGCTTGTGCCGCACCGACAGCAGGTTGACGTTGATCCAAAGGTCCGCCGCGTCCTTGGACGGATCGGTCGCGCTCAGGTCGGCCAGGATCTCGAAGGACAAGCGCGCGTCGTCGCGGCACACGACCAGGAAATCGACGAGCTTCTGCGCGTCGACGAGCAGGAACGGATCACCGGCGCGGCCCTTGGAGTGCTTGTCCTTGGGATCGGCGGGCCGCGGCTCGTCGCTGCCCAGCAGACCCGGCGCGCGCAGCACCCGCAGTCGGTCGTGGATGGCTTGAAAGTCCATGCAGGGTGTTCTGGATCGTGTTGTGGGCGGGACGTTCAGGCCAGGCGCGCGGGCCGACGGACCACCGAGGAGCGGCGGATCTTCTCCTGCAGGAGCATCAGGCCTTCGAGCAACGCTTCCGGGCGCGGCGGACATCCCGCGATGTACACGTCCACGGGCACGACGCGGTCGACGCCCTTCACCACCGTGTATCCGTACTTGTAGTAGGGGCCGCCGCCGGTCGCGCACGCGCCCATCGCGATCACGTACTTGGGGCCCGGCATCTGGTCGTACAGGCGCCGGATGCGCTCGGCCATCTTGAAGTTGACCGTACCGGCCACGATCATCAGATCGGCCTGCCGGGGAGTCGCGCGAAACGCGCCCGCGCCGAAGCGATCGATGTCGTGGTGCGCCGCGCCGACGGCCATCATCTCGATCGCGCAGCAGGCCAGACCGAACGTCATCGGCCAGATGCTCGAGAGGCGCGCCCAGTTGATCAGCCAATCGACGCGCGTGGTCAGCACGTTTTCTTCGAACTGCTTCTCGAGGATTCCCATGGATGTGCGGGTCGGGCGTCGGGAGGGGATCGGCTGCGGAGATCGGGGATCGTGGAGAGACGGCTAGGCCGCCGCTTCTGAGCTGGCCGCCGCGGCAGCGGCCTTCTTGCGCTCTTCCGCGAGGCGTTCCTGTTCCTTCTCGAGCTCCTGCACGAGCGGGAGATTGGACGATTCGCGGCCGGCCGGCTGGTACGGCTGCGCGCTGTACGTGAGCACCCAGTCCAGATCCCCCTTGGCCCACACGTAGGCGAGGCCGAGCGCGAGCACGGCGAGGAAGATCACGCCCTCGATCAGGGCGAAGATGCCGATGCCCGCGCCGGCGCCGGCTCCAGTTCCGGCGTAGGCCTCCTTCAGCACGATGGCCCACGGGAAGAGGAACGCGATCTCGACGGCGAACACCACGTAGACCAGCGCGACTGTGTAGTACCGGATGTCGAACTGGATCCAGGCTTCGCCGATCGTGACCTCGCCGCACTCGTAGGTCTCGAGGCCCTCATCTTGCGTGCGCTGGGGTCGCAGCACCGACGCGATCAGCAGGTTCGCGAAGACGAACGCCAGTCCGACGCTGGCGAAGACGAGGACTGTGAAGTAGTCGAAGTACATCGGGGGAGGTGGGCGCGGCAGGGCGCACGCTGCCGGAGCACCCCCTGCTGGAGGGGGCGGTCGGACGAGCGATGCGCGCTCAGCTGGCGCCCCACGGACCCGTCGAGGGGGGGCTCCGAGGGGCTCGGAACTGGGCTCGACGAAACCTGTTGCGACAGGCAACGGCGGAGCATAGAGACGCGGCGGCGGGGGGGTCAAGCAACGCAAGGGCACTCAGGAGCCTCGCGGCCTGGACAGTGCGCCCCAGCAGGCGAACTCGGGCCTGTACGAGGCGATGGAGGGGCGAGCGGACGCTCGCACCGGGCAAAGGCGCCCATCAACCGCCACAATGGATTCTAATTGGCATTTATATGGCCTTCATTTGGGGTCTCGCCATCGCCACGGATGCTCAAGTGGTTTTCAACTACCCAAGACTCAACGGGCGCGCCTCACACCACGCCCGAGGTTGGCGCTGGGATTCCGGCCTGCTGTTCTTATAATGCTGGACCGGTCCGCGCTGCGTGCGTCCAGGCCCACCGTCGCACTCGCCCTCAGCGTCGAGATCGCCGCCTGTCGGGTTGGCTGGCCCCTCGCCCCAGCCTGGGCCCACTTCAAGACGGCCTCAGCCCGCTCCACCACCCTCCATGGCTCTCGCCCTGCTCCAACTCGAAGTCGTCCGCGGACCGTCCAAGCTCGCCGGCATCGGCAACGCGCTCGAGATCCTGCCGACCGCCGACACCGGCCGCGAAGGGGTCTACCCCGGCCAGGCGATCATCGTCACGACCGCTGCGCGCCGCTTGATCGAGATGTCGAAGGCGTCCGAGAAGCTCGAGGCCATCGCGGTCACCGGGACCATCGATCCGCTCGCGCACCGCGACTTCCGTGAGATCACGGAGAACCTCAAGGAGCTCGGCAAGAAGTGGTACCCCAAGGTGCCGCTTTGCCTGGTCGCGTCGATGCTCAACCTGCAGAACTCCGACGCGCGCCACGCCTGCGCGACGTACGAGCGCATGCTCGTGCGCATCGACGCGGGCACGCAGAAGGTCTTCTCGCAGCTGCACGGCAGCAAGGCCAAGGCGCTCAAGGACTGCATCGAGCAGTTGGCCGCGGTCGAGCATCCGCGCCTCGTCGTGCAAGCCTGCCTGTCCCAGGGTGACATCGACAATGTCACGGACGCGGAACAGCGCGCTTGGCTCGCGATCCTGGCTCGCGTGCGCCCCGCGCAGGTGCAGCTGGCGGTGCCGGCCAAGGGAACCAAGGGCCGCAAGGCCCCGGCCAAGTCCAAGCTCGACGAGATCGCCGCCAAGGTGACGGAAAAGACCGGCGCGCCGATCCAGTGGATCGGCGAGCTGTAGTCGCGCTTTCGCGCGCGACCGCGCTACGCTGACGCGCAACCGTGTCGAACGTCCTCGCTCGTCTGGAGCGCGTGTCGAAGTCCTTCGGCGAGCGCCGCGCGCTGCGCGAATTGTCGCTCGAGGTGCGCGCGGGCGAGGTGTTCGGACTGCTCGGGCCCAACGGTGCCGGCAAGACCACCGCCGTGCGCATTCTGTGCGGCCTGCTCGCGCCCGATGCCGGCCAAGCGGTGATCGACGGCCACGATGTCGCGCGTGAGCCGATCGCGGCGCGACGCGCGCTCGGCTACGTGCCGGATGGCGCACCGTTGTATGCGAACCTGTCGGCCGACGAGCACCTGCGCCTGGTCGCCGCCCTGCACGGGCTGGATCCGGCCGAGTCCGCGCGTGAGGCGGAGCGGTTGCTTGCCGGCTTCGAGCTCGTCGAGCATCGCGCTCGCGCCGTGGGCGCGTATTCGCGCGGCATGCGGCAGAAGCTCGCGATCGCGTGCGCGCTGCTGCCGCGACCGCGCCTGCTGGTGCTCGACGAGCCGCTCACGGGACTGGACGCGCCGAGCACGGCCACGCTCAAGGAAGTGCTGCGCCTGTGGGCCGATCGCGGCGGCGCCGTGCTGTACACGTCGCACCTGCTCGATGTCGTCGAGCGCGTGTGCGACCGGATGGTGGTCGTCGACGGCGGCGAGTGCATCGCCGCGGGCTCGCTCGACGAATTGCGGGCGCAATCGGGCGGCGCGGGCCCGCTGGAGCAGGTATTCGCGCGGCTCACGCACGCCGAGGATCCGGTCGCGACGGCGCGGCGGATCCTCGGGCAATGACGGCGCTCAGGGCGACTCGCGCCGGCGGATCGGCACTTTTTGGAACTGGTCGTCCACCGCGACCATCGTCACCTGCGCCTCGGTCACCGGAACGTACTCGCTCGAACCGAAGCGCCTGCGCGCCCACACCGAGACCTTGACCGTCACCGAGGTCGTGCCGACGCGCACGGTCTCCGTGTAGAACGACACGAGATCGCCCACGAGCACCGGCTTCTTGAACACGATCTCGTCCATCGCGACGGTCACGACCCGCCCATGGTGGTAATGGTGCGCCTCGATCGCGGCCGCGAGGTCGATGTGCGACAGGATCACGCCGCCGAAGATCGTGCCGAGCGCGTTCGTGTCGCGCGGCATCATCACGACGCGGATCGCCGGTTCGCGTCCGCGCGGCGGCTCGAGATCGTCGGGCGGCAGATCGTCCGGGCTCATGCGGCCCCCCCACCGGAATCGACGGGCACGGCGGCGCGCTCGGCCGGCTTGGTGACGGGCAGACCCAGCGAACGTTGGGCGTAGGCGAGCACGCGCTGCTCCAGCAGCGGCGTGCAGCCGTGGTACAGGTGCGTGGCCTCCGGCACTTCGTCGAGCTCGAGCTGCGGCGGCAGGTCGGGATGCCGCGCGACGAATTCGGCGCGCGTGCCGAACTCGTCCTTGCCGCCGAACAACAGGTATCCCGGCTGGGTCAACCGCTCGATGCCGGGGCACGCGAAGCGCTTGATCGGCAGCGCCATCAGGATCACGCGCCGGATGCGCAGGTCTCGCGCGGCCAGCGCCCCCATCGTCCGCGCGCCGAAGGAGAAGCCCGCGCCCCACAGCTCGACGCCCGGATGCCGCGCACGGACCCAGTCGAAGGCCGCGGAGGCGTCGTCCTCCTCGGCTCCGTTGCCGTCGTGCGAGCCCTCACTGGCGCCGGTGCCGCGGAAGTTGAAGCGCAGCACGGCCACGTCGCACGCCCGCAGCGCGCGCGCGCAGCGGAACACGAGCGTATTGTGCAGCGTGCCGCCGAACAGCGGATGCGGGTGGCAGACCACGGCGAGCGCGCGCGGGCGCACGCCCGCGGGCACGTCCCACCACAGCGCCTCGAGGCGCCCGGCCGGGCCCGGTACCGACACTTCCATTCCAGTAGCGTAGCGCAGACCGCGCCGTTCCAGCGTCGTTCGATCCTCCGGACGCGAAGTGGCGCCTGCCGCGCGCACGTCCTACGTTATCGACATGGCTGACTCCGTCCACGTCGTGAACGTCACCGCGGCAACCTTCCAGAAGGAGGTCGTCGAGCGCTCCCGCAAGACACCGGTCCTGATCGACTTCTGGGCCCCCTGGTGCGGTCCGTGCAAGCAGCTCACGCCGGTGCTCGAGCGACTGGTGGCCGAAGGAGCCGGCGCCTGGGTGCTCGCCAAGGTCAACACGGACAAGGAGACCGAGCTCGCTCAGGCCTTCCAGATCCAAGGCATCCCGGCCGTCATGGCCGTCAAGGACGGGCGCATCGTCGACGGCTTCCAGGGCGCGCTTCCGGAGCGCGACGTGCGCAAGTTCCTCGACAACCTGGTCGGCAAGCAGATGGATCCGCTGGCGATCGCGCGCGAGATGGCCGCGGAAGGCGAGCTCGAACAGGCGCTCGGACTGCTGCGCGAGATCCTGGTCGAGATGCCCGAGCACCACGAAGCGCGCGTGCTGCTCGGCACCATGCTGTGCAATGCCGGCCGGACGAGCGAGGCGCAGGCGGTTTACGACAAGCTGCCCGAGGACGCACGCGCCAAGGAACCGGCCAAGGCGCTGGCCGCGCAGCTCGCGTTGACGCGGCAGGCCTCGGAGTTGGACAGCGCCGCGGCCGCGATCCTCAAGAATCCCAATGACGTCGCCGCGCGGATCCAGCACGCGCGCAGCCTGATCGGCGCGAAGCGCGAGGAGGAAGGGCTCGGCGCGCTGCTCGAGCTGGTCAAGTCGCAGCCGTCCTTCGACGGCGGCGCGGCCAAGAAAGCGATGCTCGAGGCCTTCGGCGCGCTCGGCGCGGACCATCCGCTGACCGTGAAGTACCGCTACCAGCTGCAGATGGTGCTGCTGGTCTGACCGCGCCCTCGGCGCGACGACATGCTGCGACGCGTCCTGCTGCTGCTGCGCGCGCGCTGGAAGGCGGAAGCCGCCGGCGGCGCCCCGATTGCGCCGCTGATGACGCATGCCGGCCTGTCCGCGCTGCTGTGCGGATTGGTGCGCGACGAGCTCGACACGTGGGGCTATGCGCTGTGCGCGCTCTCCTTCTGCGCGGCGCTGGCCGCGATCCCGTTGCTCGGAGACCTCGGGAGCATCCTGCGCCGCGACGCCGCGCAGGCCTGGATCGAGGCCCAGCCGATCACGCGACGCGAGCTCGGGCTGGCCCGCGTGATCCACGTGCTGCTGCTGTTGCTGCTCGTCGCGAGCGCGTCGCTGCTGCCGGCGGCGCTGTTGATGCGCGCCGATTTCGACACGCGCCTGGCGCTGTTCGGCCTGGGTTGCGCGGAGGTGCTGTGCCTGGCCGCGCTGCTGCTGCTCGCGCAGGCCCTGCTCGGCGGCCGCGCCGAGAGCCTGCTGGTCGGATTGCAGACGCTGCTCGTCGTTGGGGTCCTGGTCGGGCTGATCCTCGGCCTGCGCCGGATCGGTTTCGTGCGCGAGCTCGCGGCGAGCTCCGGCGACGAGTGGATTCCCGCCGCGATCGCCTGGCTTCCACCGGCCTGGTTCGCCGCCGCGCTGCACGAGCGCGCGCCGAGCTGGTGGATCTTCGTGCCGACGGCGGTCGCGCTGCTCGCCGTGCTCGCGTTGTGCGTCGCCCCGTCCGTGTCCGGCGCGGCGCCGCGCGCGGGTGCCGGCCTGCTCGATCGGCTGCTCTCGCCGCTGACTCACCTCGTGCGGCGCACCTGGGTCCGCAGAGCGGAGCGCGGCGCCTACGAGCTCGTCACGCTGGCTCTTCCGCGCGAGCGCGAATTCGCGCTGCGCGTCTATCCGCTGTTCGGACTGCCGCTGGCGTTCCTCGTCCTCGGCGGTCGCGATGCCGACCCGGCGCGCGCGCAGGCCTTCGGCTCGCTGCTGTTGTTCTCGGTCGTCGTGTACCTGCCGGTGCTGCTCGCACAGGTGCCGTGCTCGGATTCGTCGTCCGCGCGCTGGCTGGTCGACAACGCGCCGGTCGAGCGCAGCGACATCGAGCTGGGGGCCTGCAAGGCGCTGGTCGTGCGCTTCCTGGTGCCGCTCTACGTCGCGCTCTTCGCATTGGTCGCGGCCACGATCGGTGCGGGCTTCGCGGCGCGCCTCGCGCCGGTCGCGTTCCTGACCGCGGTCCTCGCGCTGCGGGCGCTGTACTCGAAGTGCGCGCACGATGCTCCGCTGTCGATCGCGCCGAACGAGCTCGAGGCGCCGTTCGACTGGGCCGGTCTGCTCGGCGGGCTGGCCTTCGGCGCCGCGATCGTCGCGGCGGCGGCGTGGAAACTGCTCGGAGCGCCGTGGGCCGCGCTGGGAGCCGCGCTCGTCCTCGCGATCGCGGTCGCCTTCGCGTTTCGCGCGCCGCCGATTGCTCAGCCCAAGTCGTAGGTGAACGGATTCGAGGCTGCGTGCGCCTGCTTCCAGGCCAGGTACGCGAGCAGCGCGAAGGTCAGCACGAACGGCGGCAGCCACCACCACAGGTGCGCGCGCGCCGAGCGCAGCAGCGAGCCGATCATCGCCGGCCTCCCGCTGCTGCGCGCGCCCCGCTCGACGCGGCCCATTCGCGCGCGATGATCTCCGCGAGATCGCGCATCAGCATCAAGTACGTGTCCGCGTGCGCGTGGCAGTGGTCCTGCATCAACTCGAATCCGACGATCCGATCGGGCGACCGCGCGCGCACGAGCTCGTCGAAGTCGAACAAAGCGACACCGGGATGGCGGCCTGCGACGCGCCGCACGATCTCGTTCGTGAGCGAACTCGCCTTGAGCGGCGCGCGGTCGTAGCGCGCGGCCAGCTCGAGCGACTCGCGCGCTCGCTCCGGCTCCCCCGAGGCCAGTCGGCACAGGCCCAGCAGGTAGTGGGCGAGCGGATGGTCGGGCACGCGCGCGAGCACGCCCTCGAGTTCGGAAGCGAGCTTCGGCAGCGCCTCCCGCTCGTCCGGCGTCGGGCCGGCATGAAAGCGAGCCCAAGCGCTCATCAGCTCGTGCGTTCGCGCTCGCCATTTCGATGGATCGGCCCACAGCGGCCCGCGCGCGGCGAGCGGTTCGGGCAGCGCGCGCAGCGCCGGTGCCGCGCCGCCGGAGCCGTCGCCGAACTCCCAGTCACCGAGGTTCAACACGACCGGCGGCTCGCGCGGGAGGATCTCCTTCCAGCGCGCCGGCCAGGCCGCATGCACGCGCATCAGGCCCTCGATCGCAAGACGGCGCGCCTCCGCTCCGAGCGCGGGATCGATGTTGCTTACGAAGGGCGCGGACAGGTCGTTCGAGAACAGGGTTCCGAGCAGCACCGGCACGCCGCGCTCGTGGGCGAGCGCGCACATGCGATCGAGATTGGCCTCGTAGGCCTGCAGGCGCCGCAGCGTCTGCGCGTACTGGAACGAGCGGAACTTGTCGTGCTCGAAGGCCGAGCGTTCAGGAGCGACCGGCGATCGCCCGGCGGGCGCCGTCGCGCCGGTCTCGAAGGCCGCCACCAGCGCGTGGAAGGTGCGCAGCTTCGAGGCGGCCGTCACCAGCGGACGTTCGAGCGCGCCCCATTCGCGCTCGATCTGCATCTCGAAGCCGAGCTCGACGAACTCGTTGTGGCCCGAGTAGATCACGACGAGATCCGGCTCGAGCGCGAGCGCCTGCTCGAACAACACGAGCACGCGCGCGCTGCCGTAACCGCTGCGGCCGAGATTGACCACCTCCCAGCGATCCGGGCCCGCGGCGTCGAGGAACTGCCGCAGGTTCCCACCCGGAAAGCGCGCCGTGTTCGATCCTCCGAACAGAACGACTCGGCGCGCGTCGCCCTTGGGTGCGATCGAGATCTCGGGCTCTTCGCCCTGGAACATCTGCGTGCGCCAGGCTCCCGCTCGCTGTGGGTCCGGGAGTAGGTAGGAGACGTCGCGGCTGAAGCCGCGCCCGACCTGCTGCTCCGCCGCGCCCAGGCCGAGCAGCGCCAGCGCCAGCTCGCAGACACACAGCGCGAGCACGGTCGGCAGCAGCAGCCAGCACAGGCGCGAGAGCGCGGTCGTTCGAGGCGGCTCGGCCAAGGGTCTCAGGGGGGCTCAGGGCGCGCACGAAGCGCGACGTCCCATTCTAGCGCCGCGTGTCAGTCTAGCGCGGCGTCCCAGGCCGGTGCCGCGCCCGGCGCGATTCAGCGCAGCCCGCCGATCTTGCCGTGTCGCGAGCCGTTCCCGTTGCCGTTGCCGTCGTCTTCGTCGTGCTCGCGCTCGAGCTTCTCCGGAGTGCGCGTCTTCGGGTGCAGGCCGGCCAGCGCGAGCACGCGCTCGATCAAGCGCACGCGTTCCTGCATCGACAGCGATCCCATCGGGATGTACGGGATGCTGAACATCTCGAGCAGCAGCTTGACCATCCCGTCGATGCGCACGACCTCTTCCCACTCGACGCTCGCGCGCACTCCGTCCTGGGTGAGCAATTCGCGGTGCGGGCGCACGAAGAACACGATCCCGCTCTGCACCGACTGCATGTAGCGGCGCAGCAGCGGATCGGTCGCGATCTCGCCCAGGATCGTCGCGTGGTGCGCGGCATAGGCGAGGTTGCAGAAGGCGCGGTCGGACACGAACGAGCCCTTGTATTGCTCCTCGGCCTCGATCTGCCGGCGGAAGACCTCGACCTGATAGCGATTGACGAGGTCGATGTCGCTGCGCAGCACTTCGAGCTTGGCCTCCATCTCGGCCAGCACACCGCGCGCGACTTCCGAGATCATCGGAACCTGGTAGTTGTCGCGCACCCAACGGGCGAGCGTCGTCTTGCCGGTCGAGTGGGCTCCTACGAGGTAAATGCGCAGCGGGGCGGACATCGGGAAGGACGGATCCGAGGTGCTGGGGGGTGGGGCGCGGGCAATCTACCCATGGCGGTTTGGATGGGCAACGGACCACAACAGATTGTGGATAGCCTGTCGAAAACCGCATCCGCGCACCGTTGTGTCGCTCGCGCCACGCGGCCTGGCCCACATCCCGCCCCGCAGGGGCTCCGGCTGACGGCACGGGGGTTGCGAAGCTCTGGACGAACTCGCGACCCGTTTGCACGCCCAAGGGTGACGCTGACGGAGTCCATAGTGGCCCGGGGGGGCCCAGGGCGGTGGCGCCAGCCGGCTCCACCGCCCACTTTCTTCTGCGGGCGCGAGCGAGACACCGCGGCGCCACGGGCGCGCTACCTTGGGCGGCCATGAGCGTGAGCCTGCGCGCCGCGACCGAAGCCGACGCAGCCGCCTGCGCGAAGCTCTACGCGCCGTACGTCCGCGACACCTGCGTCACCTTCGAGCTCGAGGCCCCCGCGCAGGAGGAGATGGCGCATCGAATCCGCGAATACTCGAAGCACGCACCGTGGCTGCTGGCCGTCGACGAGGCGCGGCAAGTCCTCGGATACGCGTACGGCTCGCGCTATCGCGCGCGACCCGCCTACGACTGGACGGCCGAAGTGACCGTGTACGTCGCACACGCTGCTCAGCGCCGCGGCATCGGCCGCGCGCTGTATCGCGCGCTGCTCGACTTGATGCGGCTGCAGGGATTCCACAGCGCGCTCGGCGTGATCAGCCTGCCCAACGACGCCAGCATCGCGCTGCACGAAGCGCTGGGATTCGAGCCGGTCGGCGTGCTGCGCGCTGCCGGCCACAAGCACGGCGCGTGGCACGACACGGGCCTGTGGCAGTGCAGGCTCGGGATCACCGGCGCGGCGCCGATCCCCCTGCGCGGTGCCGCGGAAGTGCTCGCGTCCGGCAGAGGTCGAGCCGTGCTCGAGCGCGAGCGCCTTCGCACCCACTCATGAGCGACACCGAGCACTGGGTCGCGCGCGCGTTGGGCGGCGAGCGCTCCGCGCTCGATGAGGTCTTTCGCCGTCACCGCAGTCGGTTGGTCGCGTGGATCGCGTTGGCCGCACCGCCGGCGCTCACCCGGCGCGTGCCGGCCGAGGACCTGGCGCAGGAGACGCTGCTCGAGGCGGCGCGCAAGCTGGACCGCTTCGAGCCGCGCGGACCGCGCTCGTTCTACGCCTGGTTGGTCGGCATCGCGCGCCACAAGCTGTCGGAAGCACAGCGCGCCGAGTCCGCCGACAAGCGCGGCGGCGCCGAACCGCTCGTGCGCGACCCGACCGGCCGCATCACCTCGCCGACCCGCGCGGCCGCGCGCGCCGAGCGCGCAGACCGAGTGCGCGCGGCGCTGTTGGAGCTGCCCGAAGCGCAGGCGGAGGCGCTGAGACTGCGCTATCTGGAAGGACTGTCGACCGCGGAGGTCGCCGCGCGCATGGGGCGCAGTGAAACGGCGGTCAAGGCGCTCGTCGCGCGCGCATTCGGCGAGCTCGCGGGCCGGCTGGACGCGGATTCCTCGGAATGTGCGCCTCCACGCGCACCCGCGGCGCCATTGGGAGTTCCGGACCCCCAGTCCTCCGGACCCCCCTCATGAGCGAGACCCTCGAAGCCATCCAGGAATCCGTGCTCGACGCGCTGCACCGCGGCGAGCTCGTCGACCGCTCCGCGCTGCTGGCCGCCCATCCGGAGCACGCGGCCGCGCTGCACGGATTCTTCCGCGTGCTCGAAGCGATCGAGGCGCCGGCCTCGGCCGACAGCGCGCCGGTGACACCGCCCGCGCGCTTGGGTGAGTTCGAGATCGTGCGCGAGCTCGGCCGCGGCGGCATGGGCATCGTCTACGAGGCCGTGCAGCTCTCGCTCAAGCGCCGCGTCGCGCTGAAGATCCTGCCGCCGGCGCTGGGCGGCAGCAGCGCACTCGCGCTGCGCTTTCGACGCGAGGCCGAGGCGGCAGCGCGCCTGCGCCACCCGGGCATCGTGCCGGTCTATGCGTATGGCGAGGTCAGCGGCACGCCGTTCTTCGCGCTCGAGCTCGTCGAAGGGCGTTCGCTGGCCGCCGTGATCGCCGACCTGCGCGCGGGCGTGGTCGGCGCGTTGCCGAGCGAGCCGTCGATGCGTCGGCGCTGGTCGGTCGAACTGGCCGCGCGGGTCGCCGAGGCGCTCGCCTACGCGCACGGCCAGGGCATCGTGCACCGCGACGTGAAGCCCGCGAACATCCTGCTCGAGCAGGATGGCACGCCGCGACTGACCGATTTCGGACTGGCGTCGGAGGAGGGGCGTGACACGCTGACCTTGTCGGGCGAGATCTTCGGCTCGCCTCGCTACATGAGCCCGGAGCAGGCCTTCCGGCGCGTGCAGCCGATCGACGGGCGCAGCGACGTGTACTCGCTCGGCGTCACGCTCTACGAGCTCGTCACGCTGCGCTTCCCGTACCGCGGCGAGACGAGCAGCGAGTACCTGTCGGAGGTCTCCGAGGGACGGATCGTGCCGCCGCGCGCGGTCGAGGCGGCGATCACGCCGGCGCTGGAGCAGGTGCTCCTGCGCGCGCTCGCGCATCAACCCGAGCAGCGCTACCCGTCGGCGGCCGCGTTCGCGTCCGACCTGCGCGACCTGGCCGCGCGCTGGGACGAGCTCGAGCGCGCCGCGACGCTCGCCCCGGCCGCGCCGGCCGCACCAGCCGCCCGCATCGTTCCGCCGTCGCTTCCGGCCGCCATGGCCGGCGCGAATGCGTCGAGCGAGGCGGGGAGCAGGCGCAGTGGTCTGCGCTGGACGACGCTGCTGTGGCTCGGCGCCGCGGCGATGCTGCTCGGATTCGCACTCCTGTTCTTCTTGTATCGCAGTTCGGCCGCGCGTCAGCTCGAAGCCGCCGCTGCCGCGAGGCGCGCCGCGGAAGAGCAGCAGCTGCAAGCGCTCGCGACCGCGGAGCTCGCGCGACGGATCGGACCGCTGAGCGCAACCGAGCTCGCGGAGCTCGCGGACGAACAGCATCCTGCCGGTGTGCGCCGACTGCACGAGGTGACGAGGATCGATCTCGACTTGCGCTCGGTGCTCGCGCGAGACCTGCCGCTCCTCTACGAGGTGCCGGTACGGGTGGACGTGGCCGAGAACGTGCCCCCTGACGTCGAGGTCAGCGCTTGGATCTCGATCGCGCGAGACGGCAGGGCGCCGCACTTCTCGACGGGCGAGCAGGTGTTTCCGAACATCGCGGTGCGCACGTGCGAGCTGCGCTTCGCGCTCGACACGGCGCAGGTGCTCGGTCTGTCGGCATCCGAGCTCGCGAGCAACGCGCCGATCTCGACGACGCTGCAGCACGAGGTGACGGTGCGCGTGTGCCGTCCGGGCCGCACGACAGGCACGCTGATCCGCGTGCCGTTGCAGCACGGGGGCCTGATCGTGCATCCGACGTATCCGGCTGATTATCCGAAGGCCGTCGTCGGGCTGGACGAACTGATGCAGCCTGCGTTGGCGCCGCTCGGCGGACGCATCGAGCTGCGCGAGGACCCCTCGGGCGAGGAGGGCGCGATCTGCACGCTGCACTTGCCGAGCATGCTGCGGCCGGCTCCGTTCGCGGGCCGGGTCATGCTGTTCCTCGAGGGGGCGGAGGCTCCGCTGGCCAGCGGCACGTTCCAGCTCGATGCAGCGCCGCTGAGCGCGGTGGATGCCGGCGCGCGGCTCGAGCTGACGCTTGCGCTCCGCATGTCGCCGATTCCGCGGGAGGGTCGTGATGAGGTGCAGCGGGCGCTCGAATCGCAGGACCTGCGCATGCGCGTGTATTTCGAGAGCGACCGCGATGTCGCGCTGCGTTCGACGCAGTACGACGTCCTGTGGTACGGCAAGATCGACGCGACCGTGCCTTTCGAGTATGTGCGTTAGAATCGGCACCTGACGCACGCGGGTTCGTGCGAATTTCGAAGCCAATTCGGAGCAGCGGCGCACGAGCCGCCTCTACCAGGATCAACGCCATGAAGATCTCCAGTTCTTTCGCATCCTCACTCGCCCGCGCCCTGCCCTTGCTGCTGCTCGCCGGCTCCAGCGCCGCCCAGCAGAACCTGTCCGGCTGGAACCGTGACGGCCAGACCTGGCTGGTCTGGGACGACAACCTGACCTTCACGGGCACCGAGAGCGTGTCGATCTACCGCTCGAGCGCGCCGATCTCGACGCTGGGCGAGTTGCAGGCCGCCGAGCGCATCGGTCGGCTCTATCCGCAGGACTGGAAGGCCGCGCGGCTCAATCAGTCGCATCCTGGCGCCACCTGGACGATCCCCGACGCGGGTGGCGCGCCGCTCGCGCTGCTGTCCGGCCAGGGCCTGTTCGTTTACACGCCGCACGAGGCCGTACCCGAGTACTTCGCGGTCGTGAAGACGGAGAACTTCGCGACCGGCCCGTTCACGAGCACCGGCCCAATCGTGCAGAACCTCGATGAGGTCGTGCCGCACGTGCAGAAGACCGGCTTCGATGCCGGCCATCCGTACGAGATCCTCGCGCTGTGGGTCGACGGCCGTGACGATCACGAGTCCGGCCGCGCCGACTTCCCGGTGATGGAGAGCGCCTCCGGCAACGGCACCGCGCACCTGTTCACGGTGTTCGAGCCGACGATCGGCCTGCCCGCCGCGCCGATGCCGGGCGTGGTCTTCCTGCACGGCGGCGGCGGCTCGTACTGGAACTACCGGCCGTCGACGAGCGGCGCGCACCAGATGAACCAGCACGTCGAGAACGGTCTGTACGTGACGCCCGACTCGCACATGTACCTGCGCGTCGGCTCGAACGTCGTGTCGAACACCGCCGGGTGGTTCGGCCACTGCGACAACTACGACCGCTTCGAGGACATCACGCTCGTGCCCGCCGAAGGCACGCTCGTCGCCAACTACTCGCAACGGCGCCTCAACTGGATCATGGACTGGATGCAGGATGCTCGCGGCGTCGATCCGCAGCGCACCGCGCTGTCGGGCCTGTCCGGGGGAGGCCGCGGCACGCACTTGTTCGCTCGCGCGTACCCCGAGCGGCTGTCCGCGAGCCTGTCGTACGTGATGCCGACGAACGTGATGAACGACGACGGCCCGGCGATGTTCGGCACGTTCGAGCAGAACTTGCCGACGACGCTGCCAGGAGCGATCGGCTTCTACGACATCTACCTGCCGACGACGCTGTACGCGACCGTCGACCTCCCGTACCAGCGCTTCGTCGACGGCACGACCGACACGAAGGCCTTGTGGGACGGCAAGCCGCCGAGCTACGACGCGTTCAATGCATGGCGCATGGGCGGAGCGATCTGGTGGGACGAGCGCGGCCACACCGCCGGAAGCCCGACCGGCTGGGCCGGCGCGCACTTCAACGGCTCGCCGAAGTTCGCCGCGCAGTACCTGACGCGCTATCGCAACGACCAGTCGTTCCCGGCCTTCCACGACGTCGACCACAACCTCGCGGTGCCGCAGCAACAACCCGATCCGGGCGATCCGGTGGTGCCCGCCAATGGCGCGCCGTGGGGCTCCTGGGGCGGCTGGTTCGACTGGGACACGAGTTCGATCGTCGACACCGCCGATGCCTGGTCCTGCGAGCTGTGGCTCGAAACGACGGCTGCCTTTCCCGCCGACAATGCGCCGGCGCCGACCGCGCGCGCGAGCGTCACGCTGCGCAGGCTGCAGACGTTCGCGCTCGCGCCGCACGAACCGGCTTGGGTCGAGCTCGCGCTCGTCAACGCGCCGTTCACGATCGTCTTCTCGGCCGCGATCCAGGCCGACGCGAGCGGCGTCCTGACGATCCCGAACCTGCCCTTCGGCCCCGCGGAGCTGCGGCTGTCGGTCGAGCGCGTCGAGGCGGGCGGCCCGCTCGTGCCCTACGGGGTCGCGACGAACGGCTGCGCGGGCGCGCCGGTGCTGGCGGCGAACACGGTGCCGAAAGTGAACACTCCGGGCTTCGCACTGGCGACGACGAACACCGCGCCGAACGCGCCCGGCGTGTTCGCGGTCGGTTCGGCGCCCGCGAGCCTGACGCTGCTCGGCATCACCGCGAACATCGAGGTCTTCACGCCGCCGGCGCTGCTCTACCCCGCGCTCGCGGGTCCGACCGGGCTCGCGCAGAAGCCGATCGGAATTCCCAATGACGCCGGGCTCGCCGGTCTGACCCTGTTCGCGCAGAGCGCATGGCTCGACGCGTGCGGACCCGCGGGGCTATCGGCCTCGCGCGGGGTCGCGGTGACGATCCAGCCCTAGCAGCCCGTTGAACAAGTCGCTACTGCGGCGCAGCACGCGCTCGCGCTGCGGCGTCGAGCTCGTCGGGCCGTGCTCAGCGGCCAGAAAGGCCGCCTGCGCCGGCCCTCTGTCGCTCTCCTTGCATCACGAACGCGTGCTGCGCCTCGCGACGCGACTTGTTCAACGGACTGCTAGCCGGGTGCACGCGGCTGCGCTGGTAGCATGCGGGCGATGCGGCCCATTCGCCCGCTCTCGTGCCTGCTGCGCGTGGCCCTGTTCGTGGCGGTGACCGGCGTCGCGCTGCTGGGTGTCGAGGCGTGGGCGCGCCTCGCCAATCCGTTCGGGATCTGCCTGTACCGCGACAACATCCGCTACGTGAACGAGGCCATCGAGCTGCCGTCCGGCGCTCAGCAGCCGCTGGGCCGCTTGTTCGAGCACCGCAAGCACCTGGCTCTCGAATTCAGCGAGTTCACGCTGCACACCGACGCGCACGGCCTGCGCCTGGCGGACGCGGGCGCGGCACCGAGCGTGCCGCGTCCGCAGTCCGCGGATCGTCCATTGCGCGCGCTGTTCCTGGGCGATTCAGTCACCTTCGCCTGGGGCGTCGAGGAGCGCGACGGTTGGGTGCGCGTGGTCGAGCGCACGACACGAGCACATGACGGCCGCGCGCTCGAGTGCCTGAACGCCGGGCACCCGAAGTACAACACGATCCAGGAAGCTGACTGGCTCGCCGTGCACGGCGACGCGCTCGAGCCGGACGCGGTCGTGCTGACCTACGTCGTCAACGACATCGAGGATCAGTACGGGACCTACCTCAAGTTGATGGAGCAGGCCGCAGCCGCCGCGGCCGCCGATCCGGGCCCGCTCGCGCGCATCGGCACGAGCTTGCGCGAGACGTTCTTCGGCCTCCATGGGCTCGTGACGATCGCCGGCGTGCAGCGCGAGTTGTCGCGCGCGGCCGGCCGCGCGAATCCTCCGGTCGAGGCGCTGCCGGAGTACGCCAACGGCTGGCCGGCATCGCAGGCGGCGCTGGAGCGCGTGCGCGAGTGGTGCGCGCAGCGCCGTCTGCCTCTGCTCGTGCTCGACGCGACTGTGCCGCGCATCAGCGCGTTGCGCGCCTGGTGCGATCAGAACGCGATCCCGTATGCAGACGTCTGCTTCAGCCCGGCCGAATGGGCGCGCGGTGTCGTGATCTCGAAGGCTGACGGCCATTTCAACGCGCTCGGCAATTCGATCATCGCGCGCAAGGCGGCCGCCGCGCTGCATCGGGCGGGAATCGCGGCGCCGGAGTGAACGGTCCTTCCAGGCGGGCTTCGGGCAGCGGTACTGCACCTACTCGTGCCGGCGAGTGCCGCGCACGGCACGGCTGATGCTTCGTGCGCGAGCCCGTCGCGGCGCGCTCAGCAGTTCTCGTACTTCCAGTTCCTGCGCTTGCCCTCGGCGAGCCACTCGAGCGTCGTCGCCAGGCGCTTCGCGCGCGTCGAGTTCTGCTTCGCTTCGCTGATCCACTCGTTGTAGTCGCGTTGCGCGCTCGGCAGGAACGCCTCGTAGGTCTTGCGCGCCTTCGCGTTCTTCGCGAGCGCCGCCTTCAGGTCCGCCGGCGTCGGAATCGGCGCGCGCTTGCCGCGCTTCGACAACGGCGCCTTGGCGCCTTCGTCGTTCAGCTTCATCGCGCGCTTGACGAGCTGTTTCAAAACGACCTTGGCAGGCAGATCGCGAACGGACTTCAGGCAACCGAAGCTGCCCATCGCCTCCTTCCACTTCGGGTCGCGCGGGTCCAGCAGCAGCTCGTGTTTCCAGAAGCCGAACACGGCGTGCTGCTTGAACGCGGCCATCCCGCAGAACATGCCCTTGTAGTCGAAGTGGGGCATGCCCCACTTGATCTGCTCGGTCACGTCCGGACAGCCGCTGTGCACGACCTCGCGGATGTGCTCGAGGATCGGGCGAGCGAAGGGTGCCGCCTTCTGGATGTAGACATCGACACGCGGATCGCGGGTTCCCATGCAGGTCGCTCGTGCTCGGTGGTGGTCGGTCGCGCGGCGGGCCGCCGACGCGCCCGCCCCCCCTGGTTCCACCGAGGATACCGCGCGGCTCTCGGCACGGCGCAGGCCTACTGGAAAGTGAGCACGAGCGTGTCGCTGGTGCGGAACGGGAACGGGTATTCGGGCGGCCCGCAAACCGGCCCCGTGGTCAGCGGATTCGTTCGCACGCCTTGCAGTGCGGCCTTTTGACCGACCAGAGTCGCATCGAGTGGTATCTGGAAGGTCTTCGTGTTCGTCGCGAAGAGCTGGATGAACGGAAACGCCCCGAGCTGACAGCCTCCGCTGGTCGGGCACAGCGGAACGGGCACGGCGCTGACATGGCCGAGCACGATCAGCGGCGAGCCACTGCCGAGGACCAGCGCCTGCACGTGCGACCCGATGATCGGCGCGCCGGACAGCGTGATCAGCGGCTCGAAGAAGCCGCCGCATCCGGTTTGGACGACGTTCACGCCGCCCGCGCCCGAGTCCGCGTATAGAAACGCTCCGTTGCCCACCGAAACGCGCGCACAAGCCGCAACCCGACAAGAAAAAGCCGCGTCGGGGTCGCGGCAGCGAAAACGCGGGCGGCGGCCTCAGGCCCGCCGATAGTGGTCGACTTCGCGGTAGCGCCGCGCGACCAGGTGGAACACGAGCGCCGCAACCAGCGCGAAGGCGGCGAAGAAGAACATCTGGAATGCGATCGTGCTGATCCCGGAGCGCTCGATCGTGCCCAGCACGACGTCGTTCTTGACGCTGACGTTGACGATCAGCACCCACAAGTTCCCGATCGTCACGGCCAGGCTCCAGAAGCTCATGATCGCGCCCTTCATCGACGCCGGCGCCTGGCTGTAGGCGAACTCGAGCCCGGTTGCCGAGACCAGCACCTCGCCGGCGGTCAGCAGCACGTACGGCAGCACCTGCCAGGCGATCGAGATGGCTTCTCCGCCGTCGATCACGAGCTGCATCAGGCCCACGACGATCCACGACACGCCGGCGAGCGCGATCCCCAACCCCATCCGCCCGAGCTGACTGGGCTCCTTGCCGCGCCTGCGCAGCCACGGATACACGATCAGGTTGTTGAACGGGATGATCAGCATGACCAGCGCGGGATTCAGCGCCTGCATCTGCGCCGGACTGAACCAGGACGGCTTCGTCATCGCGTCGGCTTGGAACACCCACGTCGAGGCCTTCTGATCGAACAACGACCAGAACGGCGTCACGAGCGCGAAGATCACGAGCACGCGCAGGACCGAACGCACGCCGTCGACGGCCACATCGGGGTGCCTGCCGCGCGCATCCTCGAGTTGGATCCACGCCCCCAGGCCCACGCCCGACAACACGAGCACGAGCGCGAGACACAGCCCGATCACGAGCTTCCAGCCGAGCAGCGGGATCATCGCGACCGACGCAACCGCCAGCACGCACCCGGCAATGGCGATCACGAGTCCGGGCGTGGCTCCTCCGCGCGCCGTCAGCGCCGTGTGAACCACCCGCGTGAACGAGTTCGGATCGGGCGGCGCCGGAGGCACCTTCACGTAGCGCTTGCGCCCCATCCAGAAGAACACGGTCGCGAACAGCATCAGCACGCCCGGGATGCCGAACGCAACCGAGGCCGCGGGCCAGCCCCACCACTCGGCCGGCCCCGCGCCCTGCAACAGCTTCGGCATGAAGAGCGAAGCGAAGAACGAACCGAAGTTGATGATCCAGTAGAAGGCGTCGAAAGCGACCTTCGCCAAGTGCTTGTTCGACTGATCGAACTGGTCCCCCATGAAGGACGAGACAAGCGGCTTGATGCCGCCCGATCCGAGCGCGATCAGGAACAACCCGGTGTAGAAGCCCTTGGGCTCGTCCTCGTAGATCGCGAGAAACGCGTGTCCGAGGCAGTAGACCAGCGACACCCACAGGATCGTCGCGTACTTGCCGAAATAGCGGTCCGAGATCCATCCCCCCAGCAGCGGGAAGAAGTACACGCCGGCCACGAACACGTGGAAGATCTCCTTCGCCTCGCCTTGCGCTTCCGCCGTGGGCAGCGTCGCGAAGAACGTCGAGGCAAGGAACACCGTCAGGATGTTGCGCATCCCGTAGAAGCTGAAGCGCTCGCAGCCCTCGTTCGCGATGATGAACGGGATCTGCCGCGGCATGCGGGCCGGAGGTGTCGAGCTCATGACCTCACACGGTAGCGCCGACCGCGACTGGATTCCCAGTGTGGGCGACACGATGAGCGGCGTTGCCGGGAAGGCAACGAACGCACCGCGACGGGACTCCGCCGCGTCCAATGACGCAACTACGCGCCCGCGAGCGGCTGGTCAGTTGCCGTAGGTCAGGATCAGACCGTTGCTCGCCGTCACCAGGTTCGGCGCACCGACGTCGATCGCGAAGCCCTGGTGGTAGAACGTCCCGCCGATCAACCCGGCGTCGACATTGACCGGGATCGTGAACGAACCGCCTCCCACGGCCCCAGCCGTTCCCGCGCTGGGCACCTTGACCAGAACCCAGCCGGGCAGGGCGAGGTCGACCCACAACGTCGCGTCGGCCACCGGGAAGCCGGGCTGCGCGGTCGAACCGGATCCGACGAGCAGGAAGTTCGGCGCGCCGCCGAGCGTTCCGCGCAGCCGGACCTGCGGGGTCTCACCGGGGCGGAACGGGCCCTTGGCGCCGAGCGTCGGGCGCATTCCGCCGCTGCCCGCGTTGGCCGTGCCGTACTGCAGGCGCGCGCCGTCTTGCGGCGCGGTCCAGCGCGTGGCGAGCGTGACCTTGTTTCCAATCAGATCCAGATCGCCGTCGCCATCGACGTCGTCGATCAGCGTCGGATCCGCGAGCTGCGCGAGCGGCGGCAGCCAGCCGGCTCCGCCCGGAGCGCGGCGCAGGATCCACACGCTCGGAACAGTCTCCGGCCAGATGTTGTAGAGCGCGCGATAGAGGACGAGATCGAGCTGCCCGTCGCCGTCGATATCGCGCGCCCAGGCGCGGCGCGCGTGCGGGTAGCTCGTGCCGTAGGTGCTGACGTACATCTGCGGCAGCACCTCTTTCGTGAACGCTCCCAGTCCGTTGTTCCACAGTACGATCGAGTCCGACGAGTAGACGCTCACGTACTCGGCGGTCGTGATGTCGAGATCGCCGTCACCGTCCAGATCCGCCACGGCGGGTTGATCGATCTGCTTCACCTGATAGTTACCGATGATCACCCAAGCCCCCCAGCTCGCGCCGGTCTGCGCCGGGAAGAAGCCGAGCTTCGACGAATTCGACGTCAACAGATCCGCCTTGCCGTCTCCGTTGAAGTCGCCAACATCGACGACGGTGTGCCCGCCGACCGCGCCCCACAGCGTCAGGTACCCGCTGCCGTTGTTCAGCCACAGCCTGCTGTCCGATGACCAGCCGGGCCGGTTCGTCGCCAGGTCGAGGTCGCCGTCGTTGTCGACGTCGGCCACGCGTCCGAGCGCCGGATCGTGGGGCTTGGGCGGTGCGCACAGGAGGCACTCGCCCAGATTGAAGTTGATGCCCGGGGCACCGGCGTTCCCGACGTCTTCCCAGCCGCCACCGCCATTGCCCTTCAGCATGCGCATCGACTGGAACACGGTTCCGTTCGACATGGCGACGATCAGATCGTCGATGCCGTCGCCATCGAAATCGCCGTTGAAGCCGGGCCCGTCGTACTGCATGCCCGCTGGCGTGCCGCTGATGACGGCGGAGCTGGCGAACGTCTTTCCATCGCCGCGGTTCAAGTACTGCACGTTGGTGCCGGCGACGTAGTCGATGTCACCATCGCTCTCGGCGTCGAATGCGCTCTGCGGCGATGGCGTCGGCACCGCAGAAGAAGAAGGCAGACCAAGATCGAGGACGGGATCGGCGGTGATGGCGCCGCGCGCGTAGTAGACGCAACGTCCCGCGACGAGATCGGTATCGCCGTCGTGATCGAGGTCGACGGCGCCGGCCAGATGGTGGCTGCCCAGGCCCTGGATGCGGAACGACGGCGCGAAGGTCCCGTCGCCCGCATTGATCGCGATCTCGAAATGCGAGTTCGCCGTATTGAAGACCTCGGTCGGGCCGCCGCTGCCGCAGCACACGCCGTCGAGGTCACCATCGCGGTCGATGTCGGCCAGGCCGGTGGCCGGCCCGCCCACGACCGCCGGCTCGAGCGACCAGCTCGCGGGGCCGGTGCGGCGGAGCACGCGGTAGTTGGTCATGCCGAACACGACGATGTCCGAGTCGCCATCGCCGTCGATGTCTCCGTAGGCCGGCATCGCCTTCGTCGTGTAGCCGTGCGAGAAGCCCGTCCCGCGCGACAGGTTGCCACCCACCGCCGTGACCATCAGGCTCGTGCCAGCGTTGTTGACGATCAGATCCGCCACTCCATCGCCATCCACCTCGCCGGTCATCATGTGATCGACGCTTGGCCCCACCGGCATCGAGGCGCCGGGCGCGAAGCCGCCCGCCGCTCCCTGATTGACATGGAGTCTCAGCTCGTCGTCGCCCGGCCAGCTGTCTTGTACCAGCGCGAGGTCGGGCCAGCCGTCCCCGGTGAAATCGCCGGCGGCGAGTCCGCGCGACTGAAAGACCGTATCGCTGATCACGATCACCGTCGGGGCAGCCGCTCCATTCGAGAGGAACACGCGTACCTCGGAGGCGATCGCGAGCGCCCAGTCGTCGCGCCCGTCGAGGTTGAAATCGGCGACTGCCGAGGCCGATGCGCTACCTATGTCGAACGTGCCGAACACGGTTGCGGTCCAGGGCTGCGTAACGAGGCGCCCCGTCTGATCATTCAAGTAGGCGCGCACCTTCGCCTCGCCGTAGTAGTTGTCCTTCCAGTACCAACCGACCGCATCGGCATAGCCGTCATTGTTGAGATCGAGCGTGCGCTCGAAGCGGTGCATGCCGTCCACGACGATGAGCGGCGTGTCGAAGTACGTGGCGCTCTCCTGGGCGAGAGGGGCGGTGACGGGTGCTAGAACGGCGAGCAGGATCGACCCGGCGAGGGAGACCGGGGCGCGGCGCGAACGGTGGAGCGGAGAGGCCAGCATGCGAGTACGACTCCTTCGGATGCGAATCTCGGGCGCGTGCGCGGGGCCGTGCGGCTGGGCCAGCGAGGGCGGCCCCTGCGCCCTCGAACCGTAGCACGGGGCGGCCGCTCGGGGCCCGAATTCCGGCGGACCCGGCGCTCACCCGCCGCGCGCCGGAGCCAGTTTCGGATCGTCCAGATCGAGGCGATAGAGGATCTGATTGTAGTCGTAGCGGGGCGTCTGACGAGGCTCGCCCGAGAAACTGTGCGTGTAGGTGCCTTCAAACAACAAGACGGGCGAATCTGCCGGAGTGAATTCCGGGTGAAGCCGCGGGTTGTAGAAAGTGAGTTTCCGATGGCTGAGCACCTTCACCGCTCTTCCCCACGGGCCGAATGGAGACGCCGCCTCCGCATACCAGAGCTCACCGAGCGGTGAGGGATCGCCCCCCATCTCACAAAAGACCGTCACCCACGTTCCCCGGTACTCATTCCAGGCGATCGAGCCCCGGTGCGGCTTCACGGTGCGCCCATCGCTCCCTGTCAGAGACTTGGGCGAGTCGATCGACTCCCATCGTCTCCGGTCGCGCCAGCCCTCGAAAGTCGCCGGCATGCGGATCGAGGGAAAGGGATCTCCGAAAAGCAACCAGCGCCCGCCCTCTTCATCCATCCAGAAAGATGGATGTCCCACCGGCTGTAGCTTCGGCTCCGCCCCGCCGTCCTTCTTGTCCCACAACACCTCGACAGACTCGAAATTTTCCGTCACGTCATTCCAAACACACAAGCCGACCCGATAGGCGTTCATCGGCGGCTCGATTTTCGAATAGCAACCGACGAGCCGCTCGGCACCCTTCTCATCCGGCAAGCTGACGTAACCACTGATCCATGTCGGCCCCGGGTCGTCAGCGAAGAGGTTTGCGACATTGCGGACGCGCCCCCCCTCGTCGCGGAAATAGTCGAGCGCGAGGCGCAAGGGCGGCTCGAAGGTGGCGAGCGGCCGCACCGCCGTCGTGGCGCTCGTCATGTGGAAGAGTCCCAGCGGATAGCGCGGCACATTCGTGTCGCCCCAGGCCCAGAACATCCGTCCGCGATGGACCGTGTTCTGCACGCTGTCGGATCCGAGGACTCCGCTCTCCGTCCATCCCGCCTCTTCCCCGAGCTTCCCGCTCTCAGCGAAAAGCCCCCCGCCGGTGATCCGACCGAGCCGCTTCGCGATGATCTTCCGAGACACCTTCACCTCCAGCTTCCCGCCGGGCTCCGGCGTGAAGCGAACTCCCCGCATTCCGAAGCCATCGGCCCGGGCCTCGTAGCCGTCCGACTCGAGATGGAGCCAGGTCTCGACGCCCATCAGCTCGGGCAAGTCGAAGGCGACGACCCCGGCATTGTCGGTAAGAAAGGAAATCTGGTGCGTCGTCCGCAACTCGACGAGCGGGACGGGCCAGCCGTTCTCCTCATCCACCACGCGGATTCGGTGGGGCTCCAGAGCGCCAAGTCCCGGCAGCAGACCCAAGAGGGTCAAGTGAACGATCCAAGAGGGTCTCATGAGTCACATGGAGAGAACACGAAAGCCAAGGCCCCCGCCAGCAAGAGCCGGCGGATGGGACTGCCATGCAGACGACCTTTGGCGCGATCATGCCTTGGGTTCGGCTCGTTGGGGAGTTGCGGCGGGTGGAGAGTGCCCTGGCGATCGGTCGTGCGCGAAGGCCAGCTCGCGAACGTCGAGGCCGCGGGGCAGCAAGGTCACTTCGTGGTTGCGGCCTACGGGCCCGACTACGCGCCATCGTCAATCGCCGCGATGGCCGGCGTGCTCCTGCCGGGCGCGCCGATCAAACTCGTCCCACTCGGCCGGTTAGTGGGGGCGCCCGCCGAGTCTCGAATCGCCGATCGGATCGGCTGGCCGAGGCAGGCGCACGACGGCGCGCGCTAACGCGGCACGCCCGGATCGAGCCGGCGCAGCTCACGCAGCAGGACCGCCGCCGCGAGCGTGTTGCCGAGTTCGCTGTAGTGGCCGTCCGCCAGGTAGTGCGTGTTCAGCCGGCCTGGCGTCAGCGCCTTGAAGTCGGGGATCAGCTCGACGAGGTCGATGCCGAGCTCGCGCAGCATCGGCGCGAGCCACTCGTCGCACAGCGGCGTGCGTCCGATCACCGCCTCGTTGCGCACCGGCAGGTACACGACGACGAGCCGCTGCCCGCGCTCTCGCGAAAGGTCGCGCAACTGCTCGAACACCGCGCGCGCGAGCGGCGCGAACGGCATGTCCCGGAACGCGACCGGCGCCGCGGGCGCGGACGCGGGCTTCGACCTGCCGGAGATCCAGCGGTACAGCGCCGACGCCTTCCACAAGCTCATCCCACCGCTGAACGTCTCGGGGCGCACGAAGTAGTTCGGCACCGGCACGTTCGTGACGACCAGCCGGCCTTCGTGCAGCTCGAGCTGCGGCTTGGGGCTCTCGGTCGCCTTCTCGAGTGCGACCATCCGATAGAAGTCGCCATCGATGACCGCCACGAGCAGCGTGTCGATCTCGAACTTGACGCCGTCGCGCCGGTACCACAGGTACGCCTGATCCAGGCCGAAACCGCCCAGGCCCATGCAGATCGCCTCGAGCCCCGGGCAAGCCTGCTCGAGGCGCGCAGGGTAGCTCTCGTCGTCCGCGACGCCGTAGCCCATCGTGAACGAGTCGCCGAGGCACAGCACGCGGTACGTGCCCGCGGGCTTGCCGAGCGCGTGCTCGCGCGTGCCGCGCAGCCGCTGCGAATTCGTGTTCAGGTCGATGCCCGGCCCGTAGACGTTCGGCGCGCGCCAATTCGGCTTGTTCATCCAGCCGAGGTCCGGGTCGTACTCGCAGTGAAACTGTTCGCGCAGCACGATCGGCGTGCGCGAGGCCTTCCAGGCGAGCGACAGGCTGCCGATGCCCTCGGCCGCGAGCCACGCGACTGGCAGCATGCACAGCGCAAGCGTGGCGCGCAGTAGAAGGGGCTTCATCCGACTCACTCTATACGCGTCGCTCGGCCGGTTCGATCCTGCCGAGGCGTCCAACGTCCTGCACTTCGGGGACCATGTCCCCGATCCGTAGTGCCGCCGGAGAGCTCGGCAAGGCGCAGGCACCCGCTGCGGCTTCGATTCGCAACGCGAGGCGGCCGACAGGGGCCCGGATCCCGGCGCGCGACGCCTACGCCGGCGGCCGCCGCTCGAACCACTCGCGCATGTCGGGCGCCAGCGGGCTGACGACCTCGACGCGGCGGCCGGACTTGGGACTCGTGAACACCAGCCGGTGCGCGTGCAGCGCCTGGCGCGGCAGGTCCAACGCCGCGCGGTCCTGCTCGGTGAGCTCGCCGGCGAGATCGCGCAGGAAGATGCCCTCGTCCTCGCCGTAGAGCTTGTCCCCGACGAGCGGATGCCCGATCGCCGCCATGTGCACGCGGATCTGGTGCTGGCGACCGGTGTGCAGCCGGCACAGCACGAGCGCGCAGTCCTTGCGCCGCTCGAGCACGCGATAGCCGGTGCGCGACTCCATCCCGTCCTCGCGCACCGTCATCTTGATCATCACGGCGCTCGCGCGCGCCGACCCGAGCGGCAGATCGACCAGCCCCTCGTCGCGATCGGGTTGCCCGCGCACGAGCGCGAGGTAATCCTTCTCGACCTCGCGGTCTTCGAACTGCGCCATCACGCGCGGATGCCAATCGGGGTCCTTCGCCAGGAGCACGATCCCGCTGGTCTCGCGATCGAGCCGGTGGCATAGCCGGATCGGGACGCGCTCGTCGTCGTGCCGGCGGTAGCGCGCATGCACGCGCTGGATCAGCGTGCCGGTCAGGTAGCGCCCCGACGGATGCACCGCCATCAATGGCGGCTTGTCGATCGCGAGCACTTCGTCGTCCTCGTACAGGATGGAAAGGTCGCCGGGTGCGCTGGTGGTCGCCTCCAGGCGCGAGGCCTCCGGGATCAGAACTCGCACGCGCGCGCCGTGGCGCAGGTAGCGGCCCGGGCGCCGCTCGACGGCGAATGGCACGTCCTCCGCGCGCTGCTCGGGGCCGGGCGCGGACACGAGCACGTGCTCGTCCCGGATCAGCTGCTGGATCGACGAGCGCGAGCGCCAGTCGAGGTGGTGCGCGAGGAACGCGTCGAGCCGGAGCTCGAGTTCCTCGACCGCGCAGCGGAAGTCACTGGCGCGCACGACCAACTCGACGTGCTCAGGCGTCTTCGAGAGGTCGCGATCTTTGGGAAGCAGGCTCACAGGAACGGGGCCCGACTCGAGACCGGCGCTTGGCGGTGCGAGGCCCGCTTCGATTTTGGCGCGCTGGCATGAAATGAGCCCGCCTCGGTTCCATCACTTCGTTCGGCGAAGCGACGGAATCGAGGCGGGCTCATTTCATGCCGAGCCGCCGGATTCGAGGCGGGCTCGGCACCGATCAATACAGCGGGGCCTTCTCGCGGATCGGGCGGCGGCCGCCGCGCAGGATCGTTCGGATGCGCTCGCGGCGCTCCCGGCGGCGCTTGTCCGAGCGCTTCTCGTACCAGGTGTTGGCACGCGCGCGACGGAAGATGCCGCTGGAGTTGCACTGGCGCTTGAAGCGCTTGAGAGCCGCTTCGAGCGACTCGTGAGGACGAACTTGGACCTTGACGGGCATGCGGAAAATGTCCCTGGACGAAAAGGGCCGAGCAGTATGCCTCCCGGACCCGTGCCTGCCAAGGATCCGCCGGGCCGGCGTGCGCAACTCCTGATGCTGGAATCCCCCGCGGGCTCCTGCGATCCTCGCGCGCATGGCCGCCGCGTCCGCCTCTTCGCCGCAGGACCCCGGGTTCCCTGGCGGCGACCCGGAGGCCGCGCAGCAGGTGCTGCAGGGCACGATCGAGCTGGTCACCTTTCACTCGAAGGAGACGCTGTACTCGGTTCTAAAGATCGCTCCTGAAAAAGGTTACGAGGATCCAGAGCCGTTTTCCGGCGACCTGTTCGGTGCACGGGTCGCCGCCGTGGGTCCGCTGCCCGAACCCCTCGAGGGCCTGCGCGTCCGCCTGCTCGGCCGCTGGTCGAACAGCCGCAAGCACGGCCGACAATTCGAGTTCGAGGCCGCCAGCGTGCTGCCGCCGAGCGATACCGACGGTCTCGTCCGCTACCTGTCGTCGCGTGCGTTCCCAGGCGTAGGGGAGGTGTTGGCCGGCCGCATCGTCAGCCGCCTGGGAGAGCGCACGCTCGAGACCATCCGTGACGATCCGGCGCAGTTGTCGGGCATCCCCGGGCTGCGCGCCGACGTGCGGGCGGAACTCGTCGAGCGCGTGCGCAGCGAACTCGCCGCGCACCGGTCGCGCGCGTTCCTGCACGGGCTCGGCCTGGGCCCGCGGCAGGTCGAGGCGGTGCTCGAGCGCCACGGCGCCGACTGCGAGGCGCTGCTGCGCGAGAATCCCTATCGGCTCGCCCACGGCGTCAGCGGCATCGGCTTCCAGATCGCCGACCGCGCGGCTCAGCGCCTCGGCATGCCGCGCGACTCGATGGAGCGCGCGCGGGCCGGAATGCTGTTCGCGCAGCAGGAGGCCGAGTCGAACGGACACACGTGCCTGCCGCGCGAGGAACTGCTGCGCTCCGCGGATCGCCTGCTGCGCGGCGAGATGCCCGCCGCGAACTTCGAGCGCGGCCTCGACGAGCTCGTCGCCGGGCGCGAGCTCGTGCAGGAGACCGAGGCGCGCTTCGGCGCGCGACTCGTCTACTCGCCGATGCTGCACGCCTGCGAGAGCGCGCTCGCGCGCAACGTGGCGCGGCTCGTCGCGACCGAAGGCGGCCGGGCACGCCCGCTGGCGGGCGAGCGCGAGCTCGCCGATGCCGAACGCCGCATGGGCATCGAGCTGCACCCGCTGCAACGCGAAGCCGTGCTCGGCCTGCTCGCCTCGCGCGTCGCGCTGCTGACCGGCGGCCCCGGCGTCGGCAAGACGACGATCGTGCGCCTCGTCGTGCAGCTCGCCGAGGGCGCCGGCGCGAAGGTCGCGCTCGCCTCCCCCACCGGCCGCGCGGCCAAGCGACTCGCAGAGGCGACCGGCCGCGAGGCGAAGACGATCCACCGGCTGCTCGGCTACGACCCGCTCGAGCACGGGTTCACGCACGACGAGAAGCGGCCGCTCAAGGCCGACCTGATCGTCATCGACGAGCTGTCGATGCTCGACGTGACGCTGGCGCACCAGCTCGTCAAGGCGATCGGACCCGACACGCGCGTCGTGTTCGTCGGCGACCCCGATCAACTGCCGTCGGTGATGGCCGGCAGCGTGCTCGCGGACCTGCTCGACAGCGGCTGCCTGCCGACCTGGCGCCTGACGCGCATCTATCGGCAGGACGAGCGAAGCCTGATCGTCGAGAACGCGCACCGCATCCTGCGGGGGGAGATGCCGGTATTCCCCGAGCGCGGCGCGGCGTTGTCGGATTTCTACTTCTTCCCGGCCGACGAAGACGCTGCCGCGGCCGATCGCGTCGTCGAGGTCGTGACCGAGCGGATCCCGCAGCGCTTCGGGTTCGACTGGCTCGAGGAAGTGCAGGTGCTCTCGCCGATGTACCGCGGCGACTGCGGCGTCGACAACCTGAACGAGCGCTTGCGCGCCGCGGGCTCGGAGCGGCGGCGCGGCTCGCGCGAGCTCGTGCTGCGCGGGCGCACGTGGCGCGTCGGCGACCGCGTGATCCAGACGCGCAACGACTACGACCGGCAGGTCTTCAACGGCGACATGGGGCGCATCTCGCGCATCCCCTCCGAGGAGGACGGGCTGTTCGTGCAGTTCCCCGAGCAGGAAGTGCTGTACGAGCCCGAGGATCTGGGCGACCTGCAGCTCGCCTTCGCGATCACCGTGCACCGCAGCCAGGGCGGCGAATTCCCCGCGGTCGTGATCCCGCTCGTCACGCAGCACTACATGATGCTGCAGCGACACCTGTTCTACACGGCGATCACGCGCGCGAAGAAGCTCGTGGTGCTGGTCGGTTCGCTGCGCGCGCTGAAGATGGCGGTCGACAACGCCGAGCAGAACCGGCGCGAGAGTGCGCTGCGAGATCGGCTGCGCGCGCTGCTGCGCTCGGGCGCTTGAGGGGAAGAGCGGCTCAGTTCTGCTTCGCGCGCATCACGATGCGCAGCCTGGCAACGCCGCCCGGCTCGATCGCGACTTGCCCCTCGGCGCCGCCGTCGCGCCCGTCCTCGACGGGCTCGTAGCCGCCCTTGCTCACGCGATAGCTCTCTTCACATGGCGCGAGGTGCGCCGGCAGGTTCTCGAGCCGGGCGCGGCCCGCGACGTCGGTCATCGCGCTCCAGTCGCGATCGAGATAGATCTGTGAATAGCCGCTCGTGGGCCAGTGCACGTTTGGCCACATCGCGAAGCTCGCCCCGGCGATCGGCGCGCCGGCCTCGTCGACGAGCTCGAGCTCGACGGCGGCCGTCGGGGTCATCGGCACGACGAGCTCGGCTTCTGGAATCGCCTCGAAGGTTGGGATGCTCCAGCTCTCGCCTTCGGCTACCTGCTTCTGTGCCTGTCCAGGCACCTCGTACTCGTAGCGATACGGCTCGAGCTCGTAAGTCGCCGCCCAGCCATCGCACATCGCGATCAGCTCGATGCGCGCGGGCGGCAGGTTCACGATCTCGAAGGTCCCGTCGGCGGCGACCTTCGCGCCGTGCAGGCGCAGCCCCGTCGTGTCGCCTCGCGCGCCGAAGACCGCGCACACGACGACGTCTCCATTCACGATCGGCCGCGGCACCGCAAGGTCGAGGCGTCCGCGCAGGCGCAGCGCCGGCAAGAGCTCGAGCGAGAGCTCGCGCTGTTCCCCGGCTGCGAGCTCGAACTCGAGCACGCGACTCTCGTAGCGCTGGCCCTGCGGTGAGGTCCAGCCGATCGAGAGCGCGTGCGGTCCCGGCTTCGCGCGATTCGTCGCGAGGCGACCGTCGCGCCCGGCGATCCAATCCCGCGCACGGATCGCCGACTGTTGGCTCGTCGTCACTTCGACGTCGCGCACGACCTGCGTCGGATCGCCGATCCAGCCGCTGACCATCAGGTAGCCGCCGTATTCGAGCTCGACCGAGTGCTCGGTGCGCAGCCCGGTGATCTCGAACTCTTCCCGGCGCGACGGATACTCGGCGTGCTCGAGCATGAACGCGACCGTCGAGGTGAGTCCCAGGCCCGCGACCCACGCCGGGTAGCTCAGGCGCGCGGTTCCGGTCGCGTCGGTGACCGCCTCGGCCGGAATCTCTTCGGGCCAGAAGTACGCGCTGCCCGGTTCGTCGCCGCGGCGCAGCATGTACATCCGCAACCTGGCGTCTGGAACCCCGCGCGCGCTCTGCTTGTCGGTCACGTGCACGATGAGCTCGCCCAGCGCGTCCTTCGGCGGCAATTCGACGGCGGCCGGCGCGCTCGCGGCGGGCTCGGCCGGCGCGGCGGGTCGGCTCGGGGGCTCAGGCGCGGCGACGGTCGCCGTCGCTCGGTCGACCGCGCTGCGCGCCCCGCCCTCGAGAACCGCGTCGACTTCGGGTTCGCTGGGCGGCGCCGCTTCGACGCCGCTCGACAGCGCGGGCGCGATGCTCGGTGCGCGCGTCCCCCACCAGATCCCGACGAGCAGCAGCAGCACGACGGCGCAAGCTGCCGCAAGCATTTGACGGTTCATCACTGCCCCTTCTCCTCTTCTTCCGCCGCGTCGAGATAGCGCCGGCCCTCGAGTCCCGGCGGCAGGCACTTCATCTCGTTCTTCGCATTCGGATCGTCGTGGTAGTAGCGGTAGCCCTTGCCGTAACCGAGTTCCTTCATCAACCCGGTCGGCGCATTGCGCAGGTGCAGCGGCACCGGCTCCGCCGCCGTCTTCTCGACGTCCTCGCGCGCAGCCGCGTAGCCCTTGTACGTGGCGTTCGACTTCGGCGCGCGCGCCAGCAACACCGCCGCCTGCACGAGCGCGAGCTCGCCTTCGGGGCTGCCGAGCTGGCGCCAGGCCTCGCCCGCGTCGAGCACCGCGCGCAGCGTGCTCGGATCGGCGATGCCGACGTCCTCGAGCGCCATCCGCACCATGCGCCGCAGCAGGTAGTCGCGGTCCTCGCCCGCCTCGAGCATGCGCGTCAGCCAGTACAGCGCGGCGTCGGCGTCGCAGTTGCGCACGCTCTTGTGCAGCGCCGAAATCTGGTCGTAGTGCTGTTCGCCGCGCTTGTCGTAGGCGAGCGTCTTGCGCTGCAGCGCCTCGGCGAGGACGCTCGGCCCGAGCTCGGGCGCGGCGCCGCCGGGAGCCGGCGGCTCGGCCAGCGCGATCGCCGCCGCGCTCTCGAGCAGCGTCAGCGCGCGACGCGCGTCGCCGTCGCTGGCATTGGCGATCGCCGACAGCGCCTCGCGCGACGCGCGCACTGCGCCGCTCAGCCCTCGCTCGGGCAGCGCGACCGCGCTGCCCAGCAGCGCGACCAGTTCGTCGTGCGCGAGCGGCTGCAGCACGAGCACGCGCGCGCGCGACAAGAGCGGGCTGACGACTTCGAAGGACGGGTTCTCGGTCGTCGCGCCGATCAGCACGATGTCGCCCTTCTCGACGTACGGCAGGAAGGCGTCCTGCTGCGACTTGTTGAAGCGGTGGATCTCGTCGACGAACAGCAGCGTGCGCCGACCGCTGGCGCGCCGCTCGCGCTCGGCCTGCGCCATCACGTCCTTGATCTCCTTGATGCCGGCGAGCACCGCGGAGAACGGCACGAAGCGCAGGCCGCTGGCGCGCGCAACCAGATGCGCGAGCGTGGTCTTCCCGACGCCCGGCGGCCCCCACAGGATCAGGCTCTGCGGAGCCTGGCCCGCGAGCACGCGCGCGAGGATCTTGCCCGGACCGACCAGGTGCGCCTGGCCGACGAACTCCGCGAGCGTGCGCGGCCGCATGCGCTCGGCGAGCGGCGCATCGGGCCGCACGGGCGGGGCCTCGCGCGCTTCCGGCGGCTCGGTCTGGTCGAAGAACGACGTGCTCACGGCCTGCTCCGGCGGTGCCGTGCCGCCTCGAACAGCAGCACGCTGCCCGCCACCGCGACGTTGAGCGACTCCGCCGCGCCGGCCATCGGGATCGACACGCCGGCGATCCCGCTCAGCGCAGCGGGCAGCGCGCCGGTCTCCGCGGCCAGCCACAGCACGCTGCGCTCCGACCACGCATGCTCGTCGTAGCGCGCGCCGCCGCGCGCGACCGCGAGCACCTGCTCGCGCCGCGCGTCGCGGAAGGCCTGCGCGAGCTCGTCCACTCCGGCCAGCGCGACCGGCAGGCGCAACAGGCTGCCCATCGAGCCGCGCAGCGCCTTCTCGTTCCACGGCGAGCAGCCGCCCTCGGCAAGCGCGAGGCCCGCGGCGCCAGCGG
>VGZE01000002.1 GCA_016872755.1 Planctomycetota bacterium | reverse complement strand
AGACGGTCTCGCCGCGCCACACGACCAGCAGCGCGCCCCAAAACGGCCGCGTGGGGTCGGGCTCGGCGGCCTGCTCGATGCGCGCGGCCAGCGTCGTCCGGTCCAGCGTCGTCCGGTCCAGCGTCGTCCGGTCCAGCGTCGCTCGGTCCGGCGTCGCTCGGTCCGGCGTCGCTCGGTCCGGCGGCGGCGGGCCCGAGGCAGTCGGCGCTTGCACGAGCAGGGCGGCGCACAGCGCGGCGAGCATGCCACCACGCTACCACGAAGTTCTCGCGTGGGCGTTCAGCCCCGGGCCAGTGCCTGGAAACCTTCTTCGCCGCGCAGCCCGTCGAGATCGCCGTTGCGCTGCAGCTCGCTCTGCAGGAAGTATCCGCGTGCCTGCGCGTCCCGGAGCAGCCCGATCGCGACCTCGCTGTCGCCGACGACCGCGTGCACGCAGGCGGCGTGGAAGAGCGTGAAGCCGTCCTTCGGGTACAGCTCGCGCGCGCGCTGCGCGGTAGAACGCGCGTCGTCGGCGAGGCCCATGCGCGCCAGCAGCAGCGCGAGGTGCACGCGCGCGTCCTGATCGTCGTCGACGTTGCGCAGACGCTCGCGCCCGGCGGCGATGCCGCGCTCGGCGATCTCCAGCGCCTCCTCGTAGCGGTCGGAGGCCTTCAGCACGCAGTAGAGATGGTCGTAGGAACCGATGTTCGTCGGCCTCAGCCCGATCGCGCGCCGCAGCAGCGGGGAGGCGGCCTTGAAGTTGCCTTCGCGCGCCAGTTCAGCGCCCAGTAGCCGGTGCGCGAACCATTCCTTGTTGTCGATCTGGATCGAGATGCGGTATTCGCGCTGCGCGGCCGTGTGCCCGCCGGCGACCGCCAGCGCGAAGCCGAGCGAGGTGTGCGCCTCGGCGCATTCCGGCTGCAGCACCAGCGCGCGCCGCGCCGACTTCTGTGCCTCCTCCAGGAAGGTGCGGTCGCCGTCGAAGTACAGGAACTTGCGCACCAGCGCCTCGGCCATCCCGGCGTGCGCGAGGGCGAGGCTGTCGTCGGCCTCGATCGCGCGGCGAAACGAGCTGATCGCCGCGAGCAGGTGCCGCGAAGTGCCGCGCATCATCACGTCGTGCGCGTACAGGATGTGCGTGCGCGCGCGCGCGGGCTCGCGCTTCTGCTCGGCGGGCATCTTGTACGCGTGCTCGCCGAGGCGCTTCTTGAGCATGCGCGCGGTTGCGCCGACCAGCTGCGCCTGCAGGCCCCACTCGTCGGCATCCGCGTGCTCGACGCGCTCGCGCGCGAGCTCGACTTCCTTGCCGCTCTCCTCGACGCGCGTCAGCACCCACTCGAGCGTGCCGCTCGGCGGTTGCCAGTCGAGCGAGCCGCGCAGCGCGAAGACGTCCTTCTCCGTGGCCGGCAACGTCTCGCTCTCGACCAGCGTCAGCTCCAACGCGGTGCCGCGCTCCAACGTCGACTTGAGGTCGCGTCGGAGACCGCTGGCGAGCAGCCGCGCTCCCTCGCGCGAGTTGACGAGCGCCAGCGGCATCAGGAACACGGCGCCGCGCAGCGTGACCGCGCTCTCGACCCCGCCGGTCAGGCGCAGGCTCTCGGAGACGGCCAGCAGCGCGCCGTGCGCCGCGGAACCGCTCGCATAGCGCTGCTGGGGGTCGCGCGACATGCACTTCTGGATGAAGTCCTCCAGCGCGCGCGGGATGCTGGGGCGCACGAGCGTCGGGCGCTTCGGATTCCCGTCGAGGATCGCCATGCAGACCTCGGGGAAGGAGCGCCCGGGAAACGGCAGGGTGCCCGTCGCGGCGTGGTACAGCACGGAGCCGAGCGCGAACACGTCCGAGCGCACGTCGAGCTCGTCGCCGCGCACCTGTTCCGGCGACATGTACAGCACCGTGCCGACCAGCAGTCCCGACTGCGTGATATTGGACTCGCGCATCGAGCGCGCGATGCCGAAGTCGAGCAGCTTGACCTGCCCGTTTTCGAGCAGCATCACGTTGCCGGGCTTCAGGTCGCGGTGGATCAGGCCCTTGCTGTGCACGAGCGAGAGTCCCGCCGCGACCTGCAGGCCGATGCGCACGCACTCGTCGGTCGACAACGCGCGCTGCTTCAAGACCTTGTCGAGCGTGCGGCCGTCGAGGAACTCCATCGCGATGTAGGAGGTCCCGTGGTCCTGGCCGTACTCGTAGATCGTCGCGATGTTCGGGTGCTGCAGCAGGCTGGTGTGCTTGGCCTCGCGTTCGAAGCGCCGCGACGATTCCGGATCGATTTCGACGTTCGGCCGCAGCACTTTCAGGGCCACGACGCGCCCGAGCTGCGTGTCGGTGGCGCGGAACACCTCGCTCTGCGGCCCTTCGCCGAGTCGGTCGGCCTGCGGGTCGAACTCGAAATGCGAGAATCTCATCGAGAGGGGGGACCGAAAGTGTAGAGGCGCTCGCGCGGCGCGTCGAACCGGCGCAGAATGCATCGACATGACGAGCGCGAAACCGGAGCCCGAACCGACGTCCTTGCGCGCGGCGGTCGCATTCGAGGAAGGCGATTTCCATGCGCTCTCCGAACGTCTGTGCGGTGATGCGCAGTACAACGACCGGCGGCTGCACGCGCGGCGCAAGCTGTTGACGCTGGGCAAGGAACTCGTGGAGCGCGCGCGCGAGCAGGGCCTGGAGCTCGAAGCGCGCACCAGCCTGCACGCGCCGAGCTCGTTCAACGGGATGCGCGTGAGGCGCCTGTGGACCTACGCGTTTCGTGCCAAATCCGAGAAACGCAGGCTCAAGGCCGAGCTGGGCGCCGAGCTCGGCGCGGATCTCGACGCCGCGTATCGCAACGCGTTCCTGTGCATCGCGCTCGAAGCGGAGCACGTCGAAGTTTCGCTGCGCCTGCATCCCGACGGTTGGTACGACGGGCAGAACCTGCTCAATCGGCTCAAGCGCGAGGGGCTCGGTCCGTGGCTCGAGGAGTTGAACGCGCTGCGCGGTTTCTTCCTGCGCATGCACGATTGGAAGGGGGAGTGGCGCTGCGGCGAGCTCGATACGGCGAAGCTCAAGGACTACCTCGGCTACTACAAGCCCGGCGAGCATCGGATGTCGATCGAGCGGCGCTACCCGGCGCCGGCCGGCGCGCGCGGCGCGGTGCTCGACCCGGGCGTGCCCGGGATGCTGATCGACGAGGCGCTGCGGCTGCTGCCGCTTTACCGCTACACCGCCTGGTCGAAGGAGAGCGACTTCCTGTTCGCGCGCTGAGGCGGCTGCCTTAGGCTGGAACGCATGCAAGTCGTCGACCTCGCCGACAAGCTCGCGCGCATCAGCGAGCACTGGCGCCCGAAGATCGTCGCCGAGCTGAACGGCCAGGAAGTCAAGCTCGCCAAGCTCCAGGGCGAGTTCGTCTGGCACACGCACGCCGCCGCCGACGAGCTGTTCCTCGTCGTCACGGGCGAGTTGCGCGTCGACTGGCGCGACGCTGCGGGCGAGCACAGCCTGAAGCTGCGCCCCGGCCAGCTCGTCGTCGTCCCGCGCGGCGTCGAGCACCGCACGGCGGCCGAACTCGAGACCGCCTGCCTGATCTTCGAGCCGGCCGACGTGCTGAACACCGGCGACGTCGTCGACGCGAAGCTGACCGCGCCGCGCGGCGCGCGGATCTGACCGCGCTACTGCCCGATCACGAGGTCGACCGCGTCGCTCGGGTGGATCGAGAAGGCCGGCAGCGCGACGAAGAAGCTCTGGCCGTGCGCGGCGAGCCCGCACAGCGAGGTGTCGAGCGGCAGCGGCAGCGAGGCCGTGCCCGGGGCGCCGGTCCACAGGCCCGACTTGGTCAGGCCCGGCAGCGGTCCGAACACGTTGACGAGCAGCGTGCCCGAGCCGCCGCCGCAGCCGTCGAACAGCGGCAGCGAGAGCACGCCGTTGAAGTCGATGGCGGTCACGACCGGCGCGCCGGGCGCGATGCCGCAGGCGGCGGTCGGGTTGTGGTACACGAGCCCGAAGCCGGCGTTGCCGACGAGCGGCTGGCTGTTCGCGGTCAGGCTGTTCGGCACGTTGCCGGCACCCGTGCGGATCGCGATCGACGGCGCACAGCCGGCCGGGTCGGAGACGAAGATGTCGTCGCGCGCGTTCGTGTCGTTGGCGACGAGGTTCGTCGCGCCCGAGTCGAAGGCCACGAAGCGACCGTCGCCCGAGATCGCCGGCAGGTCGGAGGCCTGGTTCGCCAGCACGCCCGCGCTCGACTTGGACAGGTGCTTGGTCGTCCCGAGCAGCCGATCGCGCACGTAGATGTCGTCGGCCGTGTTCGTGTCGCCGGCGTGCAGGTTGTTTGCGGCGCTGCGGAAGGTGACGTAGCGGCCGTCGGCCGAAATCTCGGGATAGTGACTGTAGAGGTTGGCCTGGCTGCCGTCGTTGGCGAGGCTGACGAGCTCGGTCGTATTCGTCTGGAGGTCGCGCACGAAGATGTCCTGGTGTCCGTTCAGGTCGTTTGCGACGAGGTTGGTCGCCGTGCTCTGGAAGGCGACGTAACGCCCGTCGGCGGAGATGTCGGCTTCCGAGGAGTCGCCGTTCGCCTGCGTTCCCATGCTCGAGATGCTGACGCGCTCGGTCGTGTTGAGCAGGCGCCGCCGCACGAAGATGTCGGACTTGTTGTTCGTGTCACCGCCGATCAAGTTCGTCGCAACGCTTTGGAACGCGACGATCGATCCGTTGCCCGAAACCGACGGATTGTAGGAGTGGCTGGTTCCAGGAAGGCTGCCGGTGCTGACACTGATCTTCTCCGTCAACCCGGCGAAGATGTCGCGCGCGAAGATGTCGGTGAATGCGCCGTTGTCGTTTCCCGTGATCTGGTTCGAATCACTCTCGAATACGACGCACGAGCCGTCGGCGCTGATCTGGGGGCTGAGCGAGTCGCCGAAGGTGCTGGGCGCGCCGGCCGTGCTCTTCACGACGAGTTCGGTCGTGCCGAGCTGTCGATCGCGCACGTAGATGTCCATGTAGCTGTTGACCGGCACGAGGTCGAAGTTCGTCGCGCCGCTCTCGAAGGCCACGAAGCGACCGTCCGCGGAGATGGACGGGAATTTCGAGTCGCCGTTGCCCTCGACTCCCGCGCTCGACACGCTCAGGCGCTCCATGGCCCCGGTGTAGCGGTCGTGCACGAACACGTCCTCGCGGTTGTTCGCGTCGCCGCTCACCAGCCCCGGCGACTTGCTGAAGAAGGCGACGTAGCGGCCGTCATGGGAGAGCGCAGGCCCCTCCGAGTGGCCACCGGTCACCTGGGCGCCGGCGGAGGTCAGGTTGACGCGCGAGACGGTCTGCGCGAGGGCGGGGAGTCCGAGGATCAGGCAGGCAAGCGGAAGGTTCTTCATGAGAGGCGGCCGATGGGCCTCCCTTCCGCATCCGGGCGCCGGCGCGAGCGTTACGCGCCGCTCAGAGGATCTTGAACGTTTCGATCAGCGAGGCCAGCCAGCGCTTCGACGGACCGTTCGAGTCGTCGGTGAAGAGCTGGAAGTGCACCTGGAAACCCGAGAGCAGCGGCTCGTTGGGGATCGGCAGCACGAGCGGCAGCGGGTTCGCGTGGCCGTTCAGCGTGCCCGAACCGAGCACGATGATCGGATTGCCGACGCCGATCGTAATGCCGAGCGTGGTCGGAATCGCGACCTTTCCGAAGCCCGCGGCGAGGATGTACGGACTTCCCGCCGGCCCGGTCAGCGCGAAGGTGGCGTTCGTGCCGATCGCGCCCTGCGGCGGGTACGCGGTGATCGCCGACAGGATCCGCAGCGCCGCCTCGTACACGCGGATCTTGCCGGCGCCGTAGCGCAGGTCCTTGCCCGGCAGGCCGAGATCGAGCGCGGTCTCCTGCAGCGCCTGCGCGACCTGACGCGGCGGCACGCTCGGATTGGCGTCGATCATCAGGCACAGCGCGCCGCCGAGGTGCGGCGTTGCGGCGCTCGTGCCGCCGAAGGACGGGTTGTAGCCGGTCGCGCCGTTGGTCGTCTTGACGTTCACGTAGGCGGCGAGATCGGGCTTGAGCAGGCCCGGCAGCGTGCCGCCGAGGTACGGATAGTCGAAGTACGCGGGGTTCTGCGGGAACGGATAGTTCGGGTTGGTGAACTTCACGTCCTCCCAGGCCGCCGGACCCTGGCCGCTGTCGGTGTACAGCGCATCCGAGCCGAGGAAGATGCCGGCGCAGCCGAGCACCGCCGACACGCCGGACTGCACCTGCTGCGGGTGCGACCAGGGCGCGGGGCAGTTGCCGGGCGTCCCGATGTTGTAGGGGATCGGGTACGAGAAGGTCAGCGCGCCCTGATTGCCGATCGAGTTCGCGTGGATGATGCCGGCCGCGAGCTCGGCATCGGTCGAGGCGCGGAACAGCGGGTAGTTCGGCGTGCTCGGCCACTTCCACGAGTGGCTCGAGGTGATGCAGTCGAAGCCGGCGGCGATCGCGTATTGATAGGCGGCCAGCATGCTGCCTTCGCCGTTCACCAGCGCGGCGGCCCAGGTCGACAGCGGCGCCATGCCGGTGCGCACGCCGTTGTTGAAGGCGCCGTTGCCGCACACGATGCCGGCCGTGTTGGTGCCGTGCTCGCTGAAGATCGGGCTCGGGTTGTTGTCGTTGCTGACGAAATCCCAGCCCCACAGGTCGTCGATCTTGCCGTTGTTGTCGTCGTCAAGGCCGTTGCCCGCGACCTCGCCGGGATTGGTCCAGCGCTGCGGCGCGAGCGCCGGATGCAGGCTCTGCACGCCGTCGTCGATGATCAGGATCCGCGCCTTCAGGCCCTCGACGCCGACCGCCCACAGGGTCGGAGCCTGCAGGGCCGAGATATTCGGCTCGGGCGCGATGAGCGGCGGGCCGCTGGCGACGACCGACAGCTTGTCGATCACGTAGCCCTGGCTCGGCAGTCCGCCGCTGCCGCCCCAGCCGAACGAGATGCGCGTGTCGGGTCCGAGCGTGAGCCCCTGCTGCATCGCGACGAGGCCGAGGTCGAACGTGAGCGTCCGGTACGCGCCCGCGGGCGGCATCGGAGCGAAGGTCTTGTACGTCGTGCCGTCGATCGAGATCGACAGCACGTCCTGCGGGTCGGTCGGCTCGTCGAAGGCGCGGATGTCGAAGCTGAGGATCGCGCTCGTGACGGCGGAGAGATTGAGGTGCAACACCGCGCGAGCGCTGCCCGGACCGGCGCCGTCGAGCGCGAGGTGGTAGGTGCCGTCGCTGGCCGGACCGTGATCGGCGGTCACGTAGGCCTGTCCCTGGCCCGTCAGTTCGCGGTGGAACTCGGCAGGCAACGCGCCGGACTCGAAGGACGTCGCGTAGGGCAACACGCCGATCGAGTACAGGGGCGGCGGGGCGACGTCTTGCACGAGCTCGAGCGGGACGTTCGGATCGTGCGTGACGCGCGCGACGCGCTCGAGCGCGGCGATGCGCGCCAGTGCCGCCGGCGTCGCCTGCACGAGGTGCGCGTTGCAGGTCCACAGCATCTCCGAGTAGGCGATGCGGCCGGCCGCGCGCTCCGTCTCGATCAAAGCATTCAGTTCGGCCTGCGAGCGCAGCGCGAAGCCCTCGAGCCGCGCGCGCGTGAACGACGCGCGCTGGTGCTTGGGGAGTGCTTCGGTCTCCGCGATCAGCTGCTGCATGTCGACGCGCTCGTCGAGCGCGACGATGACCGGCACGAATTCGCCGCTTCCCGCCGTGGCGAGCGCCGCAGCCAGGTCGGGATCGACCTTGGAGGCTGGCGCGGCGCCGAGCGCGGTCTGCAGGAGCAGCGGGATCAGCATGGGGATCAGCGGGAATCCGGTGTCAAGATCGACATTCTAGCCGATCCGACTGATCATTCTTCCCACAGGCGGCGCAGCGCGCGCAGGGCCTCCTGCGCGTCCTTGCCGCCCCGTCCGCGCCAAGCCGAGTACAGCCGGGCGGCCGCTTCGGTCTCGAGCGGGTCGTCCAGGCCCGGCTCGCGCAGGTGTGGAATCGCCTCGCGCCGCATGCGCCACCAGTTCTGCCAGCCGTAACGCGTCTGTCCGGGGCCGATCAACAGGTTGACGACCAGCGCCGTGCGCACCTCGCGATCGGTCTCCTTCGCGATCGCGGCGAGCAGGCGATCCCCGATTTCGGGCGTCGCGAGCTTCCACGTGCCGCGCGCTGCCGCCAGGCGCACGCCGGGATCGGGGGAGTCGAGGCGCTTCAACCAGGAAAGCGGCGTGGTCGGATCGAGCGTGCGCTCGAGCGCGGCGCGCGCCTGCGCGACGGCGGCCGTCCGATCCCGCGCCAGCACCTCGGGGCCGCAGTTCTCGAGCGCGGTTTCGAGCCAGGCGCGCCAGCCCGCTTCCGGAGCCGCGCGCGCGATGTCGAACACGAGCGCCCAGCCCAGGAAGTGCACGAGCAGGTTCTCGCGCAGCGAGTGATCGCGCCCGCCGTCGAGCGCGAGCAGATCGCCCAGCTCGGCGTCCGAAAGGCGCTGCGCGCGCAGCTCCTTCCACGGCCAGAACGCAAAGCCGTCGATCACCCACGCGCCGTCCACGAGCGCGCCGTCGGAGTACAGGCTGGCCAGCCCCTCCTCGAACCACAGCGGCGGCGTGAGCTCGAGTTCGGCCAGCCGCGCGTGCACCAGCTCGTGCGCCGCGGCCGAGGCCTCGGCCTCGCCGAGGTAGATGCCGCCGCGCGAGAACGGCGAGCCGTCGCCGCGCGAGTGGAACGCGCGCACGCGCGCCGGGCCCATGCCCGGCACCTCCAGCAGCGGCTCCTCGCCGTCGACCACGCGCCCGCGCACGCCGCTCTCGAGCTCGACGCCGCCGCTCCACGCGTGCACGGCGACAGACTTCTCGAAGGGCCCCATCTCGCGCTCGATCGCGGCGAAGGCGGGCTCGAGCGCGCGCTCGAAGGCCGCGCCGTCGATGGGCGCCTCGTCCCGCGTCCACAGCGTCCAGCCGTCGAATTGCTGGCGCTGTTTCCACGCGCTGCATCCGCCCGCGAGCAGCGCACAGGCGACGATCATGGCGGCGAGGCGGCGGTGCATGCTCCATTCCTAGCACAGCCGCGGGGCCGCCCAAGGGATTCCAGCCGTCAAGGATCGAGAAAAAAGGGCCGATACGCGCGCCGGAGCCCCACCCGATGGTCCCACCCCAACGGCAATCCCGGACACCGAAGCTGTCGGTCGTGATCCCGACCTACGGACGCGGCGCCAAGTTGGCCGCGCTCGTCGCCAGCCTCGAGCGGCAGACGCTGCCCGCCGACCAGTTCGAGCTGATCGTTGTCGACGACGGTTCGCCCGAGCCCGTGCAGTTGGACGTCGCGGCCCTGCCGTTCGCCTGTCGACTGGAGCGCCAGTCGAACCAGGGCCCGGGGGCGGCGCGCAACACGGCTCTCGAGCACGCGCGCGCGCCGCTCGTCCTGTACCTCAACGACGACGCCATCGCGTCCCCCGAGCTGCTCGCGACGCACTTGCGCACGCACGCGCGCCTGCAGGCGCCGCGCGCCGTGCTCGGGAGCTTCGACTTCACGCCCGCCGCGTTGCAGAGCCCGCTGACACAGGTGCTCTCGCAGACGCGCATGTTGTTCGACTACCCGCTCATGCAGGCCGGGCACGAGTACGGCTGGCTGAACTTCTACACGTGCAACGTGAGCCTGCGCGTCGCCGACGTGCGCGCGGTGGGCGGCTTCGATGCCGCGCACTTCCCCGAGGCGATCATGGACGACACCGAGCTCGGCTACCGCCTCGAGCGGCGCGGGTTGCGCGTCCTCTACCAGCCCGAGGCCGCCTGCCTGCACGATCACGAGCTGCGACCCGATGCGTACCTGAGGCGCGCGATCCGCCTGGGCGTGAACCAGGCGCGCTTCTATCGCGTGCACGGCGATCCGGTGTTGATGCGCGGGAGGCCGGGAGAGGATCTCGACACGACCGTGCTCGAACCGGCGCGCAACTCCATCGTGCTGTTCCAGCCGCACGCGGCCAAGGGGGTCGCGCTGCTCGAGCGGATGGAGCGCGAACTCCACGGGCAGACGATCGAATCTTCGCAGGTCCGGTCCAGCGCCGAATTGCTGGCTCGGCTAGCGTTCGTATACGCGGCGCGCGGTTGGCTGCTCGAGCTGCACGGCCGGGATCCCTTCGACGTGCTCGCGGGCGCGCCGGGCGCCGGCGAGCTGACCTCGCTGATCGTGCTCTCCAAGAACGCGCGCAGCGTGACGGTGCGCTGCATCGAGGCGCTGCGGCGCGCGGCCGACCCGGCGCATCCGCAGGAGATCCTGGTCGTCGACAACGGCTCGACCGACGGCAGCGCGGAATGGCTGGCCGCGCAGCCCGACGTGCAGCTCGTGCGCAACGCGACGAACCTGGGAGCGTGCCGCGCGCGCAACCAGGCGCTGCGCCTCGCCAAGGGAGAGTGGATCGCGTTCCTCGACAACGATGCCTTCGTGCAGCCCGGTTGGCTGAGCCGACTCAAGCGGCACGCTGGTTTCGACGAGCGCGTCGGTCTGGTCGGGCCGCTGTCGGACCGCGCCGCGCATGGGCAGCAGATTTCGTTCCAGCAGACCGCCGGCGAGCCGCTCGATCCGATGGCGCTCGCGCACTCGGTCGACTCCAAGCTGGCGCGCGAGAAGCACGCGCTTTCGCGCGGCGCGACGCTGATGTCCTCCTTCTGCATCCTGGTCCGCCGCGCCGTCGTCGACAAGATCGGCGGCTTCGACGAGCGCTTCTCGCCCTGGGGCTTCGAGGACGACGATTTCACGCTGCGCGCGCGCCTGGCGGGTTTTCGCGCGCGCGTCGCCCACGACGTCTTCGTGCGGCATGAAGCCTACGGCGGTCCGAAGGCCGACTGGCACAGCGAGCTCCTGCGCCGCAACTGGCGGCGTTTCGCGCTGAAGTGGGGGCTCGATGCCGCCTGTCACGGCGACTACGGCGGCCTGAAGGAACTCTTCGCGGCGCAGCCGCCCGCGCAGCGGCTGCACGAGCCTTTCGACGGCTCGCAGGAACTCGACCCGGCGGATCTGGAGCCCGCGCGCGGCGCGGTGCGCGCCGCTTGAGCCGGCTGACCCTGTGCCTGATCGCGCGCGACGAGGAGCAGATGCTCCCCGCCTGCCTGGTCTCCGTGCGCGGCGTGGTCGATCGCATCGTGGCCGCCGACACCGGCAGCACGGATCGCACCAAGGAGTTGCTGCGGGCCGCCGGGGCGGAGGTCTTCGAGTTCGCCTGGTGCGACGACTTCGCCGCCGCGCGCAACGCGGTGCTCGAGCGCGTGCCGAGCGGCTACGTGCTGGTGCTCGACGCCGACGAGCGCCTGGCCGCCGGCGGCGGCAAGCTGCTGCGCGAGCAGGTTCGGCGCGCGAAGCTCGACTGCGGCCTGCTGCCGCTGCACCACGCCAGCGCGCTCGATGCGAGCGAGGCCGAAGTACTGTCCGGCGCCCGCCGGCTGGTCGAGCCGGTGTTGCTGCCGCGCCTGCTGCGGCGCACCGCGGACCTGCGTTGGGAGGGCGTGGTCCACGAGCACGTCGGCGCTTGGGTCGCACGGCCGGGTCGCAAGATCGTCGAGCTCGATGCGCCGATCGTGCACTACGGCGCGGTGCCCGAGTGGCGCGCGGCCCGCGGCAAGCGCGAGCGCAACCTGGCGCTATTGGAGGCGCGCTGCCTCCTCGAACCGAACGACCCGACCCCGCGCGCCTATCTCGTCAACGAGCTGCTGCGCATCGGCGAGCGCGCTCGCGCGCGGACCGAGATCGAGCGCGCGCTCGAACTCGCGCGCGCCGCGCGAGCGGCCGGGGTTCCGCTGGACCCGACGCAGGTGCTGACCCTGCATGCCTACACGTTGCTCACGGGCGGCGAGTTCGACGCGGCCGAGCGCACCTTGGAACTGGCGCGCGAGTGGAACTGCAAGCACCCGAACTTCGACTTCCTGCACGGGGCGCTGCTCGAGCACCGGGCGAGCAGGGTGGGCACCGATCCGGGGCTGTTCGAGCGGGCGGCCGAGTTCCTGGAGCGCGCGCTGGCCGCGCACGGGCGATTGTGGGCCGCGGAAACACTGCCGGGAGCCACGAGCCATGCCGCGGCGCTGCGTCTCGGGCAGGTGCGGCTCGCGCAACGCCGCTACGAGCAGGCCGGTGAGGCCTTCGAGCGCGTGCTCGCCGAGGAGCCGCAGCACGAGCAGGCACGGCTGGGCCGTTGCGAGGCGCTGATCGGCGCCGGCGCCGCCGCGCGCGCTCTTTCCGAACTCGAGCCCCTGCTCGAACAGGCCGGTCCCGACGGCTGGTTGGTCGGAGCCTGGGCCGCGCAGGCGCTTGGGCAGCATTCCGATGCGCGGATCTTCCGTGAAACGGCCGTTCGATTGGCCGCCGCGAAGGCCGGTCGCACGCCGCGCTGGGCGCGCGTGGCGCGCGAGCTGGCGGACAGCGCGGCCGCATAACGCGTACTGATCGAGCAAGCCCACTGAAAAAGTCCTGTCAGGGATTCGAGAGTAAGGACAGACTCTCGCCCGGACGGACGATGGGATGGGTGCCCCGCAGGCGCTACCCCTGAGGTGGGGAGCCGTTGTCGCGGGAAGTGCCGGGAGATGAGACCGGGAAAGGGAGGAACTGCTTGTCAGCGATCGAGATCTTCCGACTGCAGCCAGGAGAGCAGCTCGAGCTGCGCGTCAGCAGCGCGAGCCGCGCCTCGGGATGGCGGCTGCTCGTCAAGCGCCCCTACGAGGGCGCCAGTCCCAATATCGAACTGCAACTGCGCGACGCCGGCGGGTCGGACCGCGGCCGCTCGCGCCTGGCGCTCGAGGACGGCTACCTGGCCATTGCACGCGAGCTGCGCGGTTGGCTGCGCGCGGCCGGAATCGAGGCCGAATTCGACCTCGTTCCGCTGCACGGCCAGGGCCAGGCGCTGAGCGAGAGCTCGAGCACCCCCTGAGACCGGCTATAGTTCTGCGGCCCCGAGCGGGCTCCGCGTGCGTAGCTTCCTGCTGGTCTGTGACTCCCTGGGCGTCGGCGCCCTGCCCGACGCCGGCCGTTACGGCGAGTCGGATTGTCACACGCTCGATCACCTGGTCGCCGCGGCCGGGATGCCCGTGATTCCGAGGCTGATCGAGCTGGGCCTGGGCTGCGTGCCCGGCGTGCGCTCGCTGCCGCGCCCGGACCGGCCGGCCGGCTGCTACGGCCGCATGGCCGAACGCTCGCCCGGCAAGGACACCTCGACCGGGCACTGGGAGATGCTCGGTTGCCCGCTCGAGACCGAGTTCCCCGTCTATGCGCAGGGCTTCCCGCCCGCGATCCTCGATCCGTTCGTCGCGCGCGCGCGCCTGCCGGGCGTGCTGTGCAATGCGCCGGCCTCGGGCACCGAAGTGATCGCGCGCCTGGGCGACGAGCACGTGCGCACGGGCAAGCCGATCGTCTACACGAGCGCCGACAGCGTGTTCCAGGTCGCCGCGCACGAGCAACACTTCGGACTCGAGCGGCTCTACGAGGTCTGCGAGATCGCGCGCGAGATCCTGACGCCCTACGGCGTCGGTCGCGTGATCGCGCGGCCGTTCGTCGGGAAGCCGGGTGCGTACGAGCGCACGTACAACCGTCGCGACTACTCGCTCGTGCCGCCGCGCGAGACCGGGCTCGATCGGCTGGCCGGGGCCGGCGTGCCGGTGGTCGGCGTCGGCAAGATCTCCGACATCTACGCCGGCCGCGGCGTAACCGAGTCGATCCACACCGAGGGCAATCGCGACGGCATGCGCGCGCTGCGCGAGCGCGCGCGCACGCTCGAGCGCGGCCTCTTGTTCGTCAACCTGGTCGACTTCGACATGCTGTACGGGCACCGCCGCGACGCGCCGGGCTACCGCCGCGCGCTCGAGGAGTTCGATCGCGACCTGGTCGAGCTCGAGCGCGAGCTGCGCCCGCACGACGCGGTCTTCGTCAGCGCCGACCACGGCAACGACCCGACCTACACGCGCACCACCGATCACACGCGCGAGTACGTGCCCGTGCTCGCGTTCGGGCCCGGCTGTCGCGCCGGCGTCGACCTCGGGACGCGCGCGAGCTTCGCCGACCTCGGGGCGACCGTCGAGGAGTCGCTCGGGCTCGTTCCGGCCGGGCCGGGCCGCTCGTTCTGGAAGGACGTGCGCCGCACGTGATCGATGCGCGCGCGGTGCTGGCGAAGAAGCGCGTCGGGGGCAAGCTCGAGCGCGCCGAGATCGAAGGCTTCGTGCGCGCGTACGCGCGCGGCGAGTTGGCCGATTACTTCGCCTCCGCGTTCCTGATGGCGGTGTTCGTGCGCGGCATGGATGCGCGCGAAACCGCGGATCTGACGCGCGCGATGCTCGAATCGGGCGAGCGCTGGTGCTTTGCACTCGGTCGTCCGACCGCCGACAAGCACTCCACGGGCGGGGTCGGCGACAAGGTCTCGATCCCGCTGGCGCCGGCCGTCGCCGCCTGCGGCGTCGCGGTGCCGATGGTGTCGGGGCGCGGGCTGGGGCACACCGGAGGCACGCTCGACAAGCTCGAGTCGATCGCCGGCTTCCGCACCGGACTGTCGCGCGCCGAGTTCGAGCGCGGGCTCGTGGACTGCGGGGTCGCGTTCGGCGCGCAGACCGAGGAGCTCGTGCCGGCCGACCGCAAGTTGTACGCGCTGCGCGACGTGACCGGGCTGATCGAGTCGGTGCCGCTGATCGCCTCGTCGATCATGAGCAAGAAGCTCGCCGAGGGGATCGATGCGCTCGTGCTCGACGTCAAGTACGGCTCGGGCGCCTTCCTGCCCGAGCGCGAGCGCGGCGCCGAGCTCGCGCGGGCGATGCTCTCCATCGCCGGCTCCTTCGGCCTGCGCGCGGTCGCGTTCCCGACCTGCATGGGGCGGCCGTTGGGCGACACGGCCGGGCACGCGCTCGAGATCGGAGAGAGCCTGGAGTGCCTGCGCGGCCGCGGACCGGCCGACCTGCGCGAGTTGGTGCTCGTGTTCGGAGCGAGCATGCTCGCGCTGAGCGGGGCCGCCGCGAGCGAGGCGGAGGGCCGCGCGCGCATCGCGCGCGCGCTCGACGACGGCAGCGCGCTCGCAGTCTTCGAGCGCGTCGTCGCCGCCCAGGGCGGCGACGCGCGTGCGCTCGAGCGCTGGCCGGATCCACGCTGGCAGGCCGCGCGCGTGCCGCTGCTCGCGCCGCGCGCGGGCTGGTTCCGCTGGACCGACGTGCGCGCGCTGGGCTGGGCGATCGTCGATCTCGGCGGCGGCCGGCGCGCGCTCGGCGACGCCATCAATCCCTTCCCCGGGCTCGTGTTCCACGCGCGCGACGGGCAGCGCGTCGAGCGCGGCGAGCGGCTGTTGGAGGTCCAAGCGACCGGCGCGCGCGTGCCGGATGCCGTGCTCGATCGCCTGCGCGGCTCCTTCGCGCTCGAGGACGGTCCGTTCGAGCCCGAGCCGCTCGTTGGTACCCCGCTGCGGGCTTGACGCCCGGCCCCGCGCACGGCCAACTGCGCGGACATGCCCTACGCGCGTGCCCTGATCGGCGTGATTGGGTTCTGCCTGATCGCGTGGTGCCTGTCGAGCGATCGCCGGCGCTTCCCCTGGCGCACGGTCCTGGTCGGGATCTCCGGCCAGGTCCTGATCGCGCTCTTCATCCTGCGCACCAGCGCCGGCCGCGCGTTCTTCGAAGGGGTCGGCGCCTTCTTCCAGCGCCTGGTCGGGATGACCGAGGAGGGCACGAAGGTCGTGTTCGGCTCGCTCGGCGCCTCCGACGGACCCGCCGGCTTCGTGTTCGCCTTCGCCGGCACCGGACTCGTCGTGATCGTGTTCTTCTCCGCGCTGATGGCGGTGCTCTACCACCTCGGCCTGATGCAGGTGCTGGTGTGGCTGCTCGCGAAGGTGATGAGCCGCACGATGGGGCTCTCCGGCGGCGAAGCGATGGCCTCCGCCGCCAACATCTTCATGGGCCAGACCGAGGCGCCGCTGGTCGTGCGGCCGTACCTGGCGCGCATGACGCGGTCGGAACTCAATGCGCTGATGATCGGCGGCTTCGCGACCATCGCGGGGTCGGTGATGGCGATCTACATGGCTCAACTGGGCGAGCTCGGAGCGCACCTCGTCACGGCTTCGGTGATGTCCGCGCCGGCCTCGTTCGTCATCGCCAAGATCCTGATGCCGGAGACCGAGGTGTCCGAAACCGCGGGGCGCGTCGAGCTCGAGGTGAAGCGCAGCGCGGCGAACACGATCGAGGCCGCCACCAACGGCACGCTGGACGGGCTCAAGCTGTGGTGGAACGTGATCGCGATGCTGATCGCGTTCATCGCCCTAGTGAAGCTCGTCGACTGGCCGCTGGGTTGGGTCGGGACGCAGCTCGCGGCGATCGGGCTGCTCGACGTGCCGGCCGACGGCGTGGCGCTGTCGCTCGGCCGCATCTTCGGCTGGATCTTCTCGCCGGTCGCGTGGCTGATCGGTGTTTCGAACTGGAGCGACTGCCAGACCTTCGGCGGCCTGCTCGGCACGATGGTCTCGCAGAACGAGTTCCTCGGATTCCTCGCGCTCAAGCGCTGCATCGCCGAGAACGCGTTCCAGGATCCGCGCAGCGCGGCGATGGCCGCCTACGCGCTGTGCGGGTTCGCCAACTTCGCATCGATCGGCATCCAGATCGGCGGCATCTCGGCGCTGGTGCCCGAGCGCAAGACCGAGCTGTCGCGACTGGGCCTGCGCGCGATGATCGGGGGCGCGATGTCCTGCTGGATGACCGCGACCATCGCCGGCTGCTTCCTGGAGGCCTGAGCGCGTGCAATCCGCTCGCCAGCACGACCCGCGCGGTCGAGTGGGTGACGACGGCGACGTCGAGCGGCTGGCCGCGTCGATGCGCGCGCAGGGCCTCGCGGGCTGCGAGCTCGCGCTCGTGCTCGGCTCGGGGCTCGGCGCCTTCGGCGAGCGGCTCGCGGATGCGCGCAGCGTGCCCTTCGACGCGCTCGACGGCATGCCCGGCTCGGCCGTGCCCGGTCACGCCGGACGCTTCCTGCACGGCACGATCGGCGGCGCGCGCGTGCTGCTGCAGCAGGGACGCGCGCACCTGTACGAAGGCTGGAGCCCCGAGCAGGTCACGCGCTCGGTCCGCGCCTTCGCCGCCCTCGGCTGCCGCGCGCTGGTGCTGACGAACGCCGCCGGCGGCCTGCGCCGCGAGTGGGAGCCGGGCTCGCTGATGCGACTCACCGATCACATCAACCTGCAGGGTCGCGCGCCGCTGCGGGCGGCCGAGCGCGCAGCGGCCTGCGCGTACGACGCGCGCGCGGGCGCGGAGCTCGATCGCGCCGCGCAGGAGGCGGGTGTGCGGCTCGAGCGCGGCGTCTACGCGGCGCTGCTCGGCCCGAGCTACGAGACTCCGGCCGAGATCCGCATGCTGGGGGCTCTCGGCGCCGACGCGGTGGGCATGAGCACGGTGGCCGAGGCCGCGGTCGGGCATGCCGTCGGGTTGCGCGTCGCGGCGATCTCCTGCATCACGAACCACGCGGCCGGCATCAGCGGCGAGCCGCTGTCGCACTCCGAGGTCGTCGAAACCGGCAAGCAGGCCTCGGCTCGCTTCGCGCGGCTGCTCGAGCGCGCGCTGCCGGCGCTCGCGCGCGCGGCTGCGCTGGTGCTGCTGCTCTGCTTCGGACTCGCGGCCTGCCGCTCGACGCCGCCGGCGGACTTCGACCGGCTCGAGCTGTACTTCGGGCTGACCGGTCCCGGCGGCGCGCCGATCGGCGCCGCCGAGTGGGAGCGCTTCGAGGTCGAGGTGCTCGTGCCCGAGCTCGGCGGCTTCAGCGTGATCGAGGCGCGGGGCGCATGGACCGATCCGGAGCACGGTCGCGTCGCCCGCGAGCCGTCGCGCGCGGTCGTCCACTACTTCGATCCGCGCGAGGTCGCCGCGCTGCGTGCGAAAGCCGCGCGCGTGGTCGACGAGTACAAGCGCCGCTTCGAACAGAAGTCGGTCCTGGTCGGCTGGTTACTCGGCACCCACGAGTTCCAATGACGAAGGCCTCGCGCTGGCTCGACGCCTTCGAACGCTTCGGCAACAAGCTGCCGGATCCCTCCGCGCTGTTCGTGTTGCTGACGCTGGCCGCGATCGGCGCCTCCGCCCTGCTTTCCGGCACGCCCTGCGGCATGCGCGACGCGCGCACCGGCGAGGAACTGGTGGTGCTCGACCAGTTCACGTTCGAGGGCCTGATCGCGCTCGGCACGAACCTGGTCAGGAACTTCGCCGCGTTCCCGCCGCTCGGACTCGTGCTCGTCGCGATGCTCGGGCTGGGCGTCGCCGACCACTCCGGCTTCATCTCGACTTCGCTGCGCGGGCTGCTCGGCCTGACGCCGCGCAAGCTCTTGTCCCCGATCGTGATCGCGGCGGGGATCCTGTCGCACTCGGCGGTCGACGCCGGCTTCGTGCTGGTGATCCCGCTCGGCGCCCTGGTGTTCGCGGCCGCCGGGCGGCACCCGCTGGCCGGGCTGGCGGCGGGCTTCGCAGGCGTCTCCGGCGGCTTCAGCGCGAACCCCGTTCCGTCCAGCCTCGACGCGCTGGTGCAGGGCATCACGCAGAGCGCCGCCGCGATCGTCGATCCCGCGCGCGCGGTCAATCCGCTGTGCAACTGGTGGTTCAACGGGTCGGCCACCGTGTTCGTGCTGCTGGCCGGCTGGTGGATCACCGACAAGATCGTCGAACCGCGCGCGCGGCGCGTGCCGGTCGACGGCACCGGCGAGTCGCTGGCCCTGGGCCGGCTCTCCGAGAGCGAACGCAGCGGCTTGTGGCTCGGTCACGGCATGCTGGCCGTGCTGTCCGTCGCGCTGGTCTGGCTATGCGCGCGCCCGGACAGCGCGCTGCGCGGCGCCGACGGCAGCCTGACGGCCCAGGACGCGCCGTTGATGCAGTTGATCGTGCCGCTCTTGTTCCTGGCCGGGCTCGTCAGCGGCATCGCCTTCGGCTGGCGCGCGGGCCGCTATCGATCGCACCGCGACGTGATGGTCGGGTTCACCAAGTCGATGGAGGGCATGGCGAGCTACCTCGTGATGGCCTTCTTCGCCGCGCAGTTCATCGCCGTGTTCCTGCAGAGCAACCTGGGCGCGCTGGTCGCCACGCGCGGCGCGCAGGCGCTGCGAGCGCTCGAGCTCTCGCCGCAACTGACCGTGTTCGGCGTGATCGCGATCAGCGCCGGCGTGAACCTCCTGATCGGTTCCTGCTCGGCCAAGTGGGCGCTGCTCGCTCCGGTGCTCGTGCCGATGGGCATGCAGCTTGGACTCTCGCCCGAGCTCGTGCAGGGCGCCTACCGGATCGGCGATTCGACGACGAACATCATCACGCCGCTGATGCCGTACTTCCCGCTGGTCGTCACGTATTGCCAGCGCCACTGCAAGAGTTGCGGGATCGGCACGCTCGCGGCGCTGATGCTGCCGTACTCGCTGATCTTCCTGACGCTGTGGAGCGCGCTGCTGGTCTTCTTCTGGCAGCTCGGGATCCCGCTCGGTCCGGGCGCGCCCTATACCTACCCGTGAAGAGGCGGGAGCGCGGCGCTAGAAGCGCACCGTGTACTCGAGCTTGACGGCGAGCTCGGTGAAGGTCGGCTCCAGCGAGTCGTCGTTCTCCTCCCAAGCCCGATTCAGCGCGACGCGCACTTCGCGACCGGGCTCGAGGATCCAGCGCAGCCGGCTGTTGAGGCCCAGCGCGTCCGATTCGCTGTCCCACTGCGCGAAGTTCGTCCACGCCAGCGTCGGGCTGAAGGTGATGTTCGCGCGCAGTTGCGCGACGCGCGTCGTGAACTCGCCGGCCGGCAGATCGGCGCGCGTTTCCACGTAGCTCGCGCTGCCGTTGAAGCGCGGCGACGGACGCCACACGGCCTCGGCCGACCAGTCGGTGCTCGTGCCGTCGTAGAACCCGCCGGCCGAGGCCGCCGCCCCGAAGCTCCATGCGCGCGAGTCGCCGCTGCCGCCCTCGACGCGCACGCGCGCCCAGTCGTAGTCGCTGGCCGGGATCGTCACTCCGTCCTGGATCTCGAAGTCGGCTGCGAGCACGTCGCGCACGTGCTCGATCTCCACGCGGAGCTCGTCGCCGCGCTCCGTGGTGAGGCCGAACGGCTGCACCTCGATCTTCGCGGTCTCCAACTCGTCGTCGAGATCCGTGACGAGCGTCGACGAGACCTGGAACTCGTATTGGCGGATCCAGGTGTGCGGCCGCGGTGCGAAGGTGACTGCGCCGTCGTACTTGCGAATGCCGGTGCGCGGCACGAAGCCGAGCGCGGCGTCGAAATCCTCGCCGATCTGCTTCGCCGTCGCGTTCCAGGACCAGGTGTCGTTCGGGTAGGAGACCGTCGCACCGAATGCCTCGTCGTCGCCGCCGCCGTCGCCGCTCGACGTGCCGAGCACCCACGCGAACGCGCGCAGGGCCTTGCCGCCGAGAAACGTCGAGCTCTTGAAATTCGCGTCGAAGCCGTAGAGCTGGTTCGAAGCAGCGCCGCTCGGATCGCCGGACGTTAAGATCGCGCCGAGCGTCGATTGCTCTCCGACGTTGCGTGTGAGCCGCGCGACGCCCAGGTTCTGACCGTCGACGCCGGCGGAGTCGTCGGTCAGGACGTCGAGCAGGCCGATGCTCCAAGGGCCGGCGCGGCCGGTCAGCTTGCCGCCGCCGAGCAGCGGGACCGCCTGGCCGTCCGCGTCCAGGCCGATGCGCCGGCTGAAGAAGGGGATCAGGTCCGTGCTCCCGCCGCCGAAGCTGGGCGAGAGATCGGCGAACGTGAAGAGCCCGGCGTCCTGCAGGAAGAAGTCGCGCTTCTCGGGGAAGAACAGCGGGAAGCGCGTCAGGTTGATCTGCCGCGAGTCGACCTCCGTGTCGGCGAAGTCGGTGTTGATCGTCAGCAGCGCGTTCAGGCTCGGCGTGACCTTGTAGAGCACGTCCAGCCCCGGATCGCCGAGCAGGTCCTGGTCGTCCGACGCCTCGTCGTCGATCCAGCGCCCGACGAAGAACGGCGTCACGTCGAGCCCCACGCCCTGGTGCATGCCGGCGAGCCCGCTCAGCTCACCCGCTTCCGAGACCAGGAAGAAGTTCTGGTCCTGCGAAGGATTCGACCAGCGCGATTCCTCCTCGTGGCGCTTGTTGATGCGGCGCACGTTGAGGCCCCAGGCGTCGATGCCCTCGCGGAAGTTCAGCGTCTTGAAAGGCAGCGCGAACTCGAGGCAGTAGCCGTGCTCGTCGATCGAGGCGCGCCCGTCCCAGATGCCGTCCCAGGGCTTGTTGAAGTTCTGGCCGTTGTTCGCGACGAGCGCATCGCCCAGATCGCCGCGCGGGTTCATCTGGAACCAGAACGCATTGCGGCGGTCGCGAAACGTGTCGATCAGGATCTCGACGCGGTCGTCCGGATCGAGGTTCGCGTCGCGTTCGAGTTGCCGCGCCAGGAGCTTCGACGGTTCGCGGTCGTGGCAGCGCACGCCGATGTAGAGCACGTCGGGCGTGTACACGACGCGTACGTCGGTGGCTTCGATCGGGGACGCGCCTTCCACCGGCTCGACCTGCGTGAACGCGCCGATCGGGAGGGCCTGCTGCCAGCACGCATCGTCCAGGCGCCCGTCGAGTCGCGGCGGCTCGTCGATCGGCAACGCGACCGCGCGAGGCCGCGCGCTCTGTTGCGCGGCGAACGACGACGCCAACGCGAGCCCGGCCAGCAGGCGGGAAGGAGGGGCGCGCATCGGCGTGTCCGGTTCAGACCGGAGGCGGCGGCGGCGGAGGAATCCGGTCCTGCGGCGGCGGCGGTACCGAGGCTGGTGGCGCCCACGGAGCCGTTGCCGAGCTGACGACCGGCGCGCCCGTGCCGGGCGGTTGGATCCCCCGGAACGCGTCGCGTACCTCGTCGTCGAAGAGCACGATCAGGCCCCAGATCCCGATGGCCGCGCCCGGCAGGCACAGCGGCAGGCAGCCGCAGCACGGCGAGCAGAACGGGATCATCGCGATCACGCAGGCGGCGAAGCAGACCTCGTAGTTCTTGAGCCGCAGCATGTTCCAGCCGCCCGCGAGCATGACCAGGCTGCCCAGCGCGCCGACCGCAAGGAAGATGGACTGCACGATCGGGCCGAGGTCGGCCACGCGCTCGGCCGCCTCGAGCGGAAACTCCGGCACTTCGCGCGCGATCTCCTCGAAGGCCTCGCGCATGTCCTCGCGCATCCGTGTGGGGCCCTGCACCAGGAACAGGACCGCGCTGAAGATCTGACCGATCAATCCCAGACCGCCGATCACGAACAGGCCGATCGCGGGCACCCTGAGCTTGCGTTTGGAGTTTTCGAACATCGCTGCCTCGGCTAGTAGTTGCCGCTCCCCGTGCCGCCCTTGGCGATGGCGACCGAGGCCGACGCGCCGATGCGCGTGGCGCCGGCCTCGATCATGGCCTTGGCCTGCGCGGCATCGCGCACGCCGCCGGATGCCTTGACGCCCATCGTGGGGCCGACCGCGCGGCGCATCAGCGCGACGTCGTCGACCGTCGCGCCGCCCTTGGCGAAGCCGGTCGAGGTCTTCACGAAATCCGCGCCCGCGGCTTGAGCGAGCTCGCAGGCGAGCACCTTCTCGGGATCGGTGAGCAGGCAGGTCTCGAGAATCACTTTCAGCTTCGCGCCGCGCGCGTGGCAGGTCTGGGCCACGCCGCGGATGTCGGCGCGCACGAAGTCGGCGGCGCCGGACTTCAGCGCGCCGACCGCCATCACCATGTCGATCTCGCAGGCGCCGTCCTCGATCGCGCGGCGCGCCTCGAAGGCCTTGACCTCGCTGGCCATCGCGCCGAGCGGAAATCCAATCACGCTGCACACTGCGACCGGCGAACCGCGCAGGATCTCGGCGCAGCGCCGCACGTGCGAGCCGTTCACGCAGACCGAGGCGAACGAATGCTGCAGCGCTTCGGCGCACAACTTGTCGAGCTCGGCCAGGGTCGCGTCGGCCTTGAGCAGCGTGTGGTCGATGTAGCCGCCGAGGTTGGCCAGCGTCGGAGACTGGCGGTAGCCGACGCCGATGCGACAGGCGCCGGCGTCGAGCACGGCCGACGCGCGCTCCGGGCAGATCTGCACGCACAGCTCGCCGCAGGCCCACGGATTGCCGGCCAGCGAACCTTCGAGGCCCTGATCGAGGATCTGGCGCGCGATTTCCTCGAGGATGCGCTCGAGTTCCTCGGGCGTGACGGTGGGGCGGATGGCGCTGTTCATCGGGAGCCGCGATTGACGGTGGGTAGCTTGGAATAGCGCGCCTCGATCGCGTCGATCTTCGCGACGCGACGCGCGTGACGCGTCGCGCCGGTCGGCGTGCCCAGGAACGCGCGCACGATCTCGCGGAGCTCCGCCGCGCGGGCGCCCTTCGCGCCCAGCGTCAGCACATTCGCGAAGTTGTGCTCGCGCGCGTTGCGAGCCAGCTCGGCGCTCGGACAGGGTGCCGCGCGCACGCCGGGCACCTTGTTGGCCGTGATGGCCGAGCCCAGGCCGGCACCGTCGATGCAGATGCCGAGCTCGGCCCGACCCTCCGCGACGGCCTGCGCCACGGCCAGCGCGAAGTCCGGGTAGTCGCAGGCCGCTTCGGAGTGCGTGCCGTAGTCGACGGCCTGCCAGCCGAGCTCGCGCACGAATTCCAGCACGAGCGGCTTCAGCGGATAGCCGCCGTGGTCGCAGCCGATCGCGACGCGCCGCGCCGCGCCCGGGGCCGACAGGTCGGTCCCGCCGCGCACGATCCGGATCCCGAGTCGGAAGGCCTCGTCCTCGGCGGCCGGCGTGACCAGCGCATCGGCCGCAACGCGCAGCGTGCGGTCCGGTCCGGCCAATTGCAGCTCGGCGGTCGTGACCAGCGAGCCGCGCCCGGGGCCTGCGGCGGAGACGCCGGGTGGCGCCGGCCGAAGCGGCTCTTCCTCGGGCGTGATCTCGACGTGGACCCACGCGCCGCTGCCGCTCGGTCCGGTGGCGCGCCCCGCGGGATCGAGCCCGCGTTCGGCGAGGATCCGGCCCACCACGCGCTTGACCAGCGGACGGACTTCGGCGGCCTTCATCGGGGCGCAGAGTCTAGCGGAAGTCGGCGCGGGGAGGCCCGCCCAGGCCGTTCCGGGGCCGGGCGCTGCTCAGCGCGCGCCGCGCGGGCTCAGATCCAGCCGCGGTTCAGCAGGCACTCGGCGATCAGGAACTCGTCCGGCGGAGGGGTCGCGCAGTGGCTCGTGGCCCGTGCGCGCGCGCCTGCCACCCCGTCGATCCGGCGCGCCGCGCGCAGCATCCGCAGCGTATCGAGTACGCGCTCCTCGAGCCGCTTGTGCGGCGCAGGCTCGAAATACAGCTCGGCCTCGCAGTCTTCCAGGTCGCTCCCCTGCAGCTCGGCCTGGCCGGGCACGAGGTGGAGCGCGCGCCGCGCGCCGATCGCGTGCGTGGCAGTCGATTGGGTGCGTCGGACGAGCACGCCGTGCAAGCGTTCGCCATCGCGACCTCCGACCAGCAGCTCGAACGACTCGAGCCCCTTGTCCGAGGCACTGGAAGGCAAAACCAGCATGCGCAAAGGCGCAGACGCCTCTTCGCGCAATCGTTCGCCCCAGTACCGCTCGTCCAAGAGCCCCGGGTGCAGTGCCCCCTTGAGCCCGACCATGATCCGCTCGTGAGCCGCCTCCCAGCGGAAGATCGAACGAACGACTACCGGAATGCAGCTTCGAAGTTGCTGGTTTGACGTTCCCGGAATGAAGTCGTTTCCAGGGGTTTACACAGCGGGAGTGGCCAGGGCCGAGCGGGGGACCGGGCACAGGGGATCCGCGGGAACCCGGCCGAAACCTGCCCCGAACCCTGTAATGTGACCGTAAGCCAAAGCCAATTCATAAGTTAGAAACAGGCCATTAGTGGCGCACCGGGTTGCATCTCCCTATCATCACGCGCCCTGCTGGCGCGCGCCCGAGCCGCCTTCCCCCTGATCCCGCTGCCCATGAGTTCCCGACCCTTCCTGCGGCTGGTCCTGATCGCAAGCGCCTTCCTGGGTGCCCTGTCGAGCGCGCAACCGCTGCCGTTCCCCGTTCAGGACCCGCCCGCCCCCGAGGAATCGGGGGAGAAGAAGCCGGACGGGCCGGGGCAAGAGGAGAAGAAGGAAGACAAGAAGGACGAGAAGAAGTCGGAGTCCGACAAGCCCGAGGCGGAGTCGAAGTCCAGCGCGAAGAAGTCGGACAAGGACAAGAAGGACGACAAGAAGGACAAGGACGCGCTCAAGCGCCCGAAGCTCGCTCCGGTCGAGGGCACCACGCTCTTGATCCGCGCGAAGCGATTGCTGACGCGGCCCGGGGAGGAACTCGCCAATGCGGACGTGCTCGTGCGCGACGGTGCGATCGTCGGCGTCGGCAAGGGCCTCGTCGCCCCCGAAGGAACGCGCACGCTCGAGGCGGATGTCGTCTGCGCCGGCTTCCTCGACCCCTGGTCGAGTGTCGGGATCGAAGAAGAGAGCATCGGCACGTTTGACGCGACCGCCGACAGCCTGACCATCGAGGCGCTGGATGCCTACCGCGATCCGCACCTGCGGCGGCAGGCGCTGCGCGGCGGCGTGACCAGTGCCCGCGTGCAGGCCGCCGGACGCGCGCGCGTCGGTGGTCTGGGTGCGGTGGTTCGACTCGACTTCGGCGTCGATGTCGCGACGACCCCCAAGCCGGAGCCGGAGGCCGCGCCCAAGCCCGCGGCGTCCGAGTCCGGAGCGAGCCAGCCTGGCGCGGACAAGAAGGAGAAGGGGGACAAGGAGAAGGACAAGAAGGACGGCGGCAAGTCCGACTCCAAGGCCGAGGCGCCCGCGGCGCCGGTCCACCACGCACCGGTGTTGGCGCCGCGCCACGGCAACGCGGTGCTCAACGAGGCCGCCTCGCTTTCCGCATCGATCGGCATTCCACGCCAAGGCAATCCGGACCCCTTCGATCGGATCGGCGAAGTGGACCGCCTCGGCGCGGCGCTCGATGCCGGCCGCCGCCTCAACGAACAGCGCATCACCTTCGCCGAGGATCTCGCGAAGTGGGAGAAGGAGATCGCGGAGAAGGAGAAGCAACTCGAGAAGGACTTCAAGAAGGCGAAGAAGGACCGCGAGAAGGAGCAGAAGGACGCCGAGGAGAAGGCCAAGGAGTTCAAGGAGAAGGCGTACAAGGAAGACAAGCGCCCGACTCCGCCCTCGGCCAGCCCCGAGGACGAGGTGATGGCGCGGGTTGCCAGCGGCGAAGTGCCGCTGGTGGTCGAGGCGCACCGCGCACCGGAGATCCGCGCGCTGCTCGACATGCTGCGCGCTCACCCGCGTGTCCGGCTCGTGCTCGCCGGCGCAACCGAGGCCGCGCCGCTGGCGAGCGCGCTGGCCGAGCGCTCGGCCGCCGTGATCGTGTTCCCCACGCCGCTGGGCACCGGCCGCCCGAGCGGCTGGACCGAGCACGACCTGGGCCTGGCGGGCGTGCTCGACGCCGCCGGTGTCCGCGTGCTGATCGGGTCGGGCGGCTCACGCGCGGGCGCCAGCGATCTCGCCCTGATGGCCGGTCTCGCGGTGGGGCACGGTCTCGATCGCGAGGCGGCCTTCGCCGCGCTCACGCTGGCCGCGGCCGAGACCTTCGACGTCGCCGACCGCATCGGCAGCGTCGAGGTCGGCAAGCAAGCCGACCTGTTGTTGTTGAAGGGCGATCCGCTCTCGCCGGCCGCGCGCGTGCAGTACGTGCTCGTGGGCGGTCAGATCGTGCTCGAGCCCGAGGCTCGCTGAACCTTCGCACGCGCGGCCCATCGTTCGACCACGCTTCCGCAGCCCCATCCAGGCTCAACATGCTGCTAACCGCACTGCTTTCGACTGTTCTCGCCGCGGCGCCCGCGCCCGCGCATCCCATCGCGACCGACGCATTCGCGATCCGCGCGCGCAAGGCCTACATCGGCGCCGGACCTGCGATCGAGGACTGCGTCGTCCTCCTCGATGGGGGTCGTGTCCGCGAGGTGGGGCGCGGCGTGCGCGTCCCGGATGGCACGCCGCTGGTCGAGTACGACGGCGTGCTGACTGCGGGCCTGATCGCCTGCGGCAGCTATGACGGCATCGCGAGCGGAACGACCGATCCGACGCGCGCCTACCTGCCGGAGGCGCGTATCGCCGACGCCTTCGCGCCCGCGCACCCGGACTTCGGGCGCCTGCTCGAGGCCGGCATCACCTCGGTGCTGCTCGTGCCGCGGCCGGAGAACGTGATCGGCGGCGTGACCGCGCTCGTCAAGACCAGCGGCGGGACGATCGTCAAGCGTGACGCGCAATTGGCGGTCGCGCTCTCGACCAACGCGCTGCTCTTCAACCGCGAGCCGACCAGCTACTCGCAGGCGCTGATGCAGCTCGATGAGATGCTCGCGCGGCCGAAAGGCACGCTGGCACGCGCCAAGGCGGGCGAGTTGCCCGTGTTGCTGCAAGTCGGCCCCGAGCACGAGATCTCGCGCGCGATCGGTTTCGCGCGCAAGCACGGGTTGAAGGGCACCCTGTTCGGTGCCGAGCTCGCCGGCGAGATGGCCGCCGAGATCCGCGAGAGCGGTCTGGCCGTCGTCTTCCACCCGCTCTGGTTCGGCTCCGACCGGCGGGCCTTGCGCTCGGTCGTCGCGCTGTCGGAGGCCGGCGTTCCCTTCGCCTTCGCGCTGCACGCGCCGGACCGCTCTCCCGAGGCCCTGCGCATATCGGCCGCGCTGTGCGTGCGCGCCGGTCTGCCGCTGGAGGCCGGTCTCCAGGCACTCACGGCGAACGCCGCGCGCATCGCGGGCGTGGCCGACAAGCTCGGCCGCGTCGAACGCGGCCTGTCCGCCGACCTCGTCGTATGGAGCGGGGATCCGCTCGATCTGTCGAGCCGGCCGACGCACGTGTACGTCGACGGCGTGCTCGCGCACGCTGCCCCGATCCCCGCGCCGGTCAAGGACTGAGCTGGAGCCCCACGCGATGGAGAAGTCCACGATGAACGAAGCCCTGTTGGGTGTGCTCGCATTCGGCCTCCTGTGCGCGCCTGCCGGCGCGGCCGACACGAATTGGTTGATCAAGGCCAAGCGGGTCTACACCGCCGACCGCGAGCCGATCGAGGACGGCTGGGTGCAAGTCGGCGACGGGCGCATCCGCGCCGTTTCGGCGGTCTCGCCGGGCGGCGGCTTCGAGACGCTCGAGGTCGACGCCGTGACGCCCGGCCTGATCGACTTGTCCGTGCGCATCGATCTGGGCTTCGATTCGGTCGAGCAGTCGACCGAGACTCCCGCCAGGCTCGAGGTCGAGAACGCACTCGATCTGTGGGACCCGCGTTTCGAGCGCGAGCTCCGCAGCGGCGTCACCTCGGTGCTGGTCAGCCCGCCCGACCGCGCCGTGATCGGCGGTTGGTCGGTCGCGCTCAAGACGGGCGGGCCGCCGACACTCGAGCGGCGCCGCATCGCCGGGCGCGCTGCTTTGCGAGCCGCGATCGGAGACGAGCCCAGCGACGGGAACCGGCCCGCCTTCTTCCAACCCGACAGCTTCTACAACCGGCGACCGACGACGCGCATGGGTGTCGAATGGGTGCTGCGCAAGGCCTTCCACGATGCCCTTGCCGCGCGCTCCGACGCGGCGCGCGCGACGAGCGAGACCCAGGTCTACGAAGAGGTGCTCAGCGGCAAGGCGCCGCTGATCGTGTCGGCCTCGACCACGCAGGACATCCGCACCGCCTGCTTCCTGCAGCGCGAGTTCAAGCTGCCGCGCCTGATCCTCGATGCGGCGGCCGAGGCGTGGAAGGACCCGCCGATGGTCGTCGCCAGCGGAGCGTCCGTCGTGCTGCCCCCGCTGACCTTCGGCGGTCGCGGTGGCAACGACTTCGCCTTCCACTCGTGGAACTCCGCGGCGCTCCTGCACGAGCGCGGCCTCACCATCGCCCTGTCGGGGCACAACGCGCTCGAACGCGGTGAGCGCCTGGCCGCGCAACCCGGGCTCGCCATGCACGCCGGCCTGCCCTTCGACGCCGCGCTCGCGGCGGTCACGATCAACCCGGCGCGCATGATCGGCATCGACGGTCGCGTCGGCAGCATCGCGGTCGGCAAGGACGCCGACCTGGTGCTGTGGGACGGCAAGCCGTTCGAACCGTCCTCGCGCATCGTCGGCGTGCTGCTCGAAGGCGAGCTCGTGCTCGATCCGCGCACCGCGAAGTGAACTCGCTCCACCGCACACTCTTCCACCCTGATCCCATGCAAACCTCGCCTTCCACCCTCTTCGCGCGCTCCGTGCTCGCTTCGTCGTTCGCGCTGTTGACCAGCGGGCTCGCGCTCGCGGCCGACAAGCTGGTCATCGAAGCCGGTCGCGTCATCACGCGGCCCGGGCACGAGATCAAGAACGGCGTCATCGTGATCGAGAACGGCCGCATCACCAAGGTCGGCGCGCAGGGCGAGGTCGACAAGCCCTGGGACGCGACCGTGATCGGCGGACCGCAGTACGTCGCGTTCCCCGGCTTCGTCGAGGCGCAGACCTCGCGCGGTCTGGATCGACCCAACGAGAACATCGACGTCGCGCCCTTCCTCGACATCCGCGACTCGATCGACCCGATCAACTTCGCGTACGAGGACTACCTGCGCCACGGCGTGACCACGCTGAACGTGCAGCAGGGAGGCAACTGCGTGATCGGCGGGCGCGGCATGGTCGTGCGCCCGGTCGGGATGACCGTGGACGAGATGGCGGTGCGGACCGACTACGCGCTCAAGCTGTCCGCCTCTCCCAAGGCCGGCAAGAGCGCGGCCACGCAGGCGATGGCGCTGCGGCGCGCCTTCGAGGAGCTGCGCAAGCGCCTCGAGAAGCAGGTGCAGGACAAGCGCGACGGCAAGGCGCGCGACAAGCGCGAAGCGTTGTTCCAGGGGCGCGAACTCGAGGGCGACAAGGCCAAGGGGCGCGCGATGGAGGGCAAGGGCTGGCGCGTCGACGGGCTCGAGCTCGTGCCGCGCGGCGAGCTCGACGAGAAGGACCTGCAACTGCTCGAGCTGGTCGAGGGCAAGCGCGATGCGTACGTGTGGTGCGCGGCGGCGATGGACGTGCGCAAGGCGCTCGACCTGGCCAAGGAGAACGGATTCCTCGAGCGCACGACACTCGTGCTCGCGGGCGACTGCTGGAAGGCGGCCGACGTGGTCGCCGCCTCAGGCCGGCCGGCGATCCTGATTCCGCCGCTCTTGCACGTCGAGACCGAGCCGATCACCGGCAAGGAAGTCGAGACCCCGGTTGCGAAGGTCTTCGCCGAGAAGGGCGTCAAGTTCGCGATCGCCTCGGAGACCGGCCAGGCCAGCTCGCTTCCCAGCCACCACGTGCTGTGGTATCAGGCCGCCCTCGCGATCGGTCAGGGACTCCCGCGCGAGCGAGCGATCGCGGCCGTGACGACCGTGCCGGCCGAGATCCTCGGACTGCGCGACCGCGTCGGCAGCCTCGAGGAAGGCAAGGATGGCAACGTGCTGCTGCTCGACGGCGAGCCGTTGTCGGTCCGCACGCACGTGCAGTTCGTCGTGATCGAGGGCAAGACCGCCTACGACCGCAGCAAGGACATCCGGCTCAAGCACCTGCTCGAGGGCAAGGAGCCGCCCGGCACGCAGGCCGGAGCCGCTGATTTCGGCGCGGCGGGCGCAGGCAAGGCCGATGCCAAGAAGGACGCGCTGAAGCAGGACGAAGCGGCCGAGCGCAAGGCCGGCGAGGAGCAGCGCAAGGCCGACGAGAAGCAGTCGTCAGGGCCGCACTTCTCCGACGCTGATGCAGCGGGCGAGGAGCGCGGCTGATGTACGCACTGCTCTCCCTGCTGCCGCTCGTGACGGCGAGCGGCGCGCCGGTCGCGCCGGCCGCTGCAGCCGACGGCCGCGGCCTGGTCGCGATCCGCGCCGGTACGGTGCTGGTCGTCAAGGAAGGTGTCGTGCTCGAAGGCGGGGCGACCGTGCTCGTGCGCGGCTCCAAGATCGCGGCGGTCGGCAAGGACCTGCTGATCCCGGGCGATGCGACCGTCGTCGACTACGGACCCGACGCGGTGATCTGCCCTGGTTTCGTGCTCGCGGATTCGAGTCTGCTCAGCTCGTTCGGCTCGGCGCGCACGGCCGAGCCGTCGCTCTCGGCGGTGCAGGCCTTCGATCCGTACGCGCGCTACGACTGGGCGCTGGCCGAAGGCATCACGAGCGCCTACGTGACGCCCGCGCGCATGCGCCTGATCGCGGGCCAGGCCGCGATCGTCAAGCTCGCGGGAGGCCCCGAGGTCGAGCGCATCGTGCGCGCGCCGGCGGCCGTGCATGCCGCGATCAACGCCGAGGCCCGCGGGGCTCCCGGCTATTGGGAGCCGCCGATTCCTCCGACCAGCGATGTCGGCCTCGGTGTCGCGCAGCGTCAATTGCCGCGCACGCTGATCGGAGCGACCGTGGCCTTGCGCGAATTGCTCGTCGCGGCCCGCGGTGGCGCGCCGGCGGCCGATTTCGGTCCCTATGCGGCCATGGATCTCGGCGCGCTCGTGCAACAGCGCGTGCCGTGGCTGGTGTCGGTCAGCGACGCGGCCGAGGCGCGCGCCGCGCTGGCGCTGAGCGCCGATTTCGGCCTGAACCTCGTGCTCAACGACGCGACCTTCGCCGGCGACGCGGCCGATGAGATCGCCGCGCGCGGCGCGGCGGTCGTCTACAAGCCGTCGTTCAATCCGGACGCCTCACTGTTCAACCGCGGCAAGTCCGTCGATGCGCAGTGGCCCGAGCCCGACACGGCGGCGCGCTTTGCGCGCGCCGGCGTGCGCCTGGCCGTGGCACCCGGCGCAGGCGCAAGTCCGCGCGACCTGCGCTTCGCCGCGTTCCTGGCTCGCCGCGGCGGGCTCGACCCGGCCGTCGCGCTGCGCGCGATCACGCTGACGCCGGCCGAGTTGTACGGCGTCGCCGATCGCGTCGGCAGCATCGAGCCGGGCAAGGACGCCGACCTGGTCGTGTTGAGCGGACTGCCGCTCGAAATGGGCTCGAGCGTGCTGTCGACATGGTCGGACGGCACCACGGTTTGGAGCGCGGGCGCGGGCGGTGCGGACGGCGCGGACGGCGCGGACGCGCCGCTGCAGGCCCAGCCGGTCGTGATCGCGGCCGAGGAAGTGCACCTGGGCGACGGCCACGTGCTGCGGCCCGGCGAGGTGCTGTTGCAGGATGGCAAGATCGCCGAGATCGGCGAGCGCGTCGCTCGACCGCGCGGCGCGGTCGTCGTGCGCGGCGCGGCCGTGATGCCCGGCATCGTCGACGCGCTCGGCTTCCTCGGGCTCGAGGGATCCATGCGCACGGTCGGCAGCGACTTCCGCCTGTCCCGACTGCTCGCGCCCGGCGACTTCGCCGATCGCCGCGTCGCTCGCGCCGGCGTGACGACCGTCGGTCTCTCGGTGCGCCAGTCGACGCCCTCGGGCGTGCCGGTGCTCTCCTACAAGCCCGCCGCGGCCGACTTCGACTCGCTCGTGCTGCGCGAGCCGACCGGCGTGCGCCTGCGTTGGACGGATGGCAATCGCGCGCGCTCCGGCGCCGAGGTCCGCGATCTGCTCGACAAGCTCGGCAAGTACCAGCAGAAGTGGGCGGAGTACGAGAAGGCGCTGGCGAATTGGAAGCCCTCCGCCGCGAAGCCCGAGGAGGCCAAGGCCGCCGAAGCCAAGTCCGACGAGAAGAAGGACGGCGAGGAGAAGCCGGCCGAAGAAGCCAAGGCCGAAGGCGCCGGCGACTCGAAGGACGAGAAGGCCGAAGGGGACAAGAAGGACGAGAAGAAGGACGACAAGAAGAAGAAGGACGAGCCCGAGCCGGCCGACCCCGTGACCGGGGTCTGGGAAGGCGAGTTCGATCTGCCGGCGCCCCTGTCGGGCAAGGCCAAGCTGCGCCTGCAGCTCATCAACGAACACGGCAAGGTGCGCGGCTCGCTGCGCTGCGACGCGGTGTCGGAGCGACTCGTGCAGGTGCAAGGCACCTGGGCCGAGAAAGAGCTGCGCCTGTCCGGCGCCGGCACGCAGGGCCCGGTGCAATTCGCGGCTGCGATCGGCAAGGGCAAGATGGCCGCGGTGCTGGGCACCGGAGCGTGGCAGGCCGACGTCGACACCGAGCAGAAGTCGAAGGAATACCCGGTTGCCGCGCGCCCCAAGCCCAAGAAGGCCGCTGCCGCCGAGGCCGGAGACAAGGCCGCGCCGGACAAGGGCAAGCCCGCGCCGCCGCGTCTCGACGAGCGTCTCGAACCTCTGCGCCAGGCCGCGCTCGGCAAGGCGTGCGTGATCGTGGACGTCAATCGCTCCGACGAGATCCTGGCCTGTGTGGACGCGTTCGCCGCCGCCGGACTCAAGCCGGTGATCTACGGCGCGCAGGAAGCGTGGAAGGTCAAGGACAAGCTGGTGGGGCGCGTCTCGGGCGTGCTGCTCGAGCTGCCGTACCGGCGCAACGATCCTGAAGGCAGCGTCAGCTTCGTCAATCGCTACTCCGAGCTGCAGTCCGCGGGCATCGCGGTCGCGTTCCACTCGTCGGCCGAGGAAGGCGCCGCCGACCTGTTCGTGCGAGCGATGTACATGGTCTCTCAGGGGATGAGCGCGGGCGGGGCACTGCGCGCGCTGACCAGCGATGCCGCGCGCATGCTCGGCGTCTCCGATCGCGTCGGAGCGCTGCGCGTCGGGCTGGATGCCGACGTCGTGCTGCTCGACGCGAGTCCGCTGGCGGAACCAGCGCGCGTGCTGCGCGCCTGGGTCAACGGAAGCGAGGTGCTGCCTTGATCCTGCGACTCCGCGACGCCGTGCTGGCCCTGCTCGCGCTGGCCGCCGCCGGCGAGCTCGCCGGCGCGGGCGAGCCGATCATCGGTCGCACACCCAGCGCCCGGTCCGGCCCGCCAGCCTGGGGCGCTCCGATCGACGGCCAGTCCGGGCAACCGGGCGGGCCGGGGCTCGCGCTGCGCTGCGCGAAGGCGCTGACTTGCGCGCGCAGCGGGCCGCAGTTCATCGACGATGCGGTCGTGCTCGTGCGCGACGGCAAGCTCGAGGCGATCACCACGGCCGCCGAAGCGAAGGTCCCGGAGGGTTACGAACGGCTCGATCTCGGCTCGCACTGGCTGATGCCGGGCATGGTCGATCTGCACTACCACTCGGCCGGCAGCTTCGACATCAACGACATGGTCTACCTCGCGAACCCGGAGCTGCGGGTGGCGGCGAGCGTCGTGCCGCGCAATCCGAACCTCGATCGCAACGTGGCCGGCGGCGTGACGACCGTGCTGTACATCCCCGGCTCGGGAACCAACATCGGCGGGCAGGGCGTGCTGCTGAAGACCGGCCTCGATCGCTTCGAGGAGATGGTCGTGCGCAATCCCGGCTCGTTGAAGGTCGCGCAGTGGGGCAATCCCGAGCGCTGGGTCATGGGGGTCGGCAAGACCTTCGAGGGCTGGACGATCCGCGACACCTTCTCGCGCGGCCGCGCCTACGCGCGAGCCTGGAAGGACTTCGAGGAGGGCCGCGGTCCGAAGCCCGAGCTCGATCTGATGTTCGAGCCGTTCCGCCCGATCTTCGACCACAAGATGCAGGTCTCGGTGCACACGCAGATCTATCAGGTCGTGTTGCTGACCTGCACGATGCTGAAGGGGGAGTTCGGCGTCGACGTCTTCCTCGACCACTCGGAGATCGGCGGCTGGATGGCGGCGCCGGTCGCGGAGAAGATGGGCGTGCCCGCGATCATCGGGCCGCGCTCGGTCGATCCGCCTTCGCGCTTCTTCATCAACTGGGCCGAAGTGCGCGAGGAAGGCTTCATCGGCCTCGGCGCCGGCTGGCAGAAGGGTGGGCACACGAAGATCGGCTTCAACACCGATGCGCCGGTGATCCCCGGCGAAGAGTTGCTCGTGCAAGCGACCATGGCCGGCCACTACGGCATGGACGGCAGCAAGCTCGACCTCGTGCGCGGCCTGACGATCGTGCCCGCGATGACCGCCGGCCTGGGTGACCGCCTCGGCAGCCTGGAGCCCGGCAAGGATGCCGACCTGCTCGTGATCCGCGGCGATCCCGCCGACCCGCGCAGCTCGGTGGAGCGCGTGTGGATCGAGGGCCGCAGCGTGTACGACGTGCGAGGGGAGCGCCGGCGCTTCTAGCCGCGCACGCATCGTGATCACGCCCTTCCTCCTCGCCACCCTGTGGGTTGCCGACGGCCCGCCCGCCGGCGCCCCCGGGGGACCGCCGCTCGCGCTGGATTGCGCGAAGGCGCTGGTGTGCGCGCACCGCGGAGCTCAGGTCGTCGATCGCGCGCGTGTCGTGGTGCGCGACGGGCGCATCGAAGCGGTCGGCGCGCGTCAGGAGTTGGCGGCGCCGGCCGGTGCTGTCGTCGAGGATCTCGGAGCGCTGTGGCTGGTCCCCGGGTTCATCGACCTGCACTCGCACATCGGCGGCGACTTCGGGATCAACGACATGGTCTACCAGGCCAATCCCGAACTGCGCGTCTCGACGGCGGTCGTGCCCGAGAATGCGAACCTGCGGCGCGCGCTCGCCGCCGGCGTGACCACGATCCTGTTCATCCCGGGCTCGGGCACCAACTGCGGTGGACAAGGCATCCTGCTCAAGACGGCCGGAGCGACCTTCGACGAGATGTTGGTGCGCGAGCCCGGTTCGCTGAAGATCGCCCAGGCCGACAATCCGGCGCGCTGGGGCTACGGCATGGGCCGCGGCATGATGAACTGGACGATCCGCGAGTTCTGCTCGCGCGGACGCGCCTACGCGCGGGCCTGGGCGGAGTTCGAGAGCGGCACGGGCCCGCAACCCGAGCGCGACCTGATGTTCGACGTGTTCCGCGACCTGTATGCGGGCCGGACCCAGGTCTCGACGCACACGCAGGTCTACCAGGTCGTCTACAACACGCTGCGCATCCTGCGCCAGGAACTCGGCCTGCCGACCTACATCGATCACGGCGAGTTCGATGCGTTCCTGCTCGGCGAGCTGGCGCGCGAACTCGACGTCGCGGGCATCCTCGGGCCGCGTTCGATCTCGAGCCAGGTCAAGAGCCGCGGCGTCGATCACGACGGCAAGATCATCGGGCTCGCGGCGGGCTGGCAGGAGCACGGCCTGGTCGAGATCGGATTCAACACCGATGCGCCGGTGGTGCCGGCCGAGGAACTGCCGCTGCAGGCCGCGATGGGCGTGCACTACGGCTTCGACGACGCGCGCCTGCAGGCCTTGCGCGGACTGACGATCGTTCCCGCGCGCACGGCCGGCATCGACGATCGCGTCGGCAGCATCGAAGCGGGCAAGGATGCCGACCTGCTGGCCGTGCGCGGCGATCCCGTCGATCCGCGCACCGGCATCGAGCGCGCGTGGGTCGGCGGACGCGTGGTCCACGTCTCGACCCAGGGAGGGCGAACGTGGTGACTCGCAGTTGCCTGTCGCTCTTGCTGCTGCTCGCCGCGGGTTGCGCGAGCACGCCCGAGCGTGCCTCGAGCTCCGGACTGGCCGCGCCCGGATTCAAGCCGCGCGCGCTGCGCGCCGGGGAGACCGGCGTCGCGCTGCAGTGCTCGAAGATCTTCGCGATGGACGAGCACGACCACATCTTCGCGCCCGGCACGGTGCTCGTGCGCAACGGCAAGATCGAGTACGTCGGTCCGCGCCGGGCGGCGCCGGCGGGCTACGAGGTGCATGCCTTCGAGCAGGGCTGGGCCCTGCCGGGCATGGTCGACCTGCACAGCCACGTGCAGGGCACCTTCGACATCAACGACATGGTGCTGCCGATCAACGCCGAACTGCGCGCCTCGCCCGCCTACGTGCCGGGCAACACGAGCCTGGACCGCGCCCGCGCCGCCGGCGTGACGACCCTGCTGGGGATCCCGGGCAGCGGCACTTCGATCAGCGGCTTCGGCGTGCTGCACAAGACCAAGGACACCCCGCTCTACGACACGGCCGTGATCGCCGACCCCGGGGCGATGAAGGTCGCGCAGTCGTACAACCCCGAACGCAGCGCCGATTTCGGCTCGACGCGTGCCGGACTGGGCTGGCTGCTGCGCGAGGCGAACGAGCGCGCAATCGCGGCGAACGAGGCCGGTGTCGTCGACCCCAGGCTCGAGAACCTGCAGAAGGTGCACGCGCGGGAGCTGCCGGTGCTGATCCACTGCGCCGGCTCCGACGGCGTCGGCAAGGCCGTCAACATGTGGAAGGGCGAGTACGACACCCGCTGTGTCGTCAGCCACGGCTGTTTCGACGCGTTCAAGATCGCCCCGTACGTCGTGCGCATGCAGGTGCCGATGAACCACGGCCCGCGCACGATCGACTTCCGCGTCTCGCGCGAGGGGCGCTTCGTCGGCACGGCCGGCGAGTACCTCGAGGCCGGGGCGCGCGACTTCTCGCTCAACACCGATGCGCCGGTCGTGCCGCAGGAAGAGTTGTTCCTGCAAGGCACGGTCAGTGCCCGCTACGGTGCCGATTCGTACTCGATGCTGCGCGGACTCACCATCCATCCCGCGCGCAGCATCGGCCTGGGCGACCGCCTAGGCAGCCTCGAGCCGGGCAAGGACGCCGACATCGGCGTGTTCAACGGCGACCCGATCGATCCGCGCACGCGCTGCGAGCTCGTGCTGATCGACGGCGTCGTCGAGTACTCGCGCACGCGCGACGGACAGCTCTTCTAGAAATCCCCCATGCTGCTCACCACTCTCCTGCTCAGCATCCCCACGCCGGCCGATCCGCCGCTGCCCTCGCTCTACGCATTGCGCGTCGGAAGGGCCGAGACGATCGCCCATGGCACGATCGAGCATGCGGTCGTGCTGATCGAGGCCGGCAAGATCGTCACGGTCGGCCAGGACCTCGAGGTCGAGCGCGGCATCCCGGTGATCGAACTGCCCGGCGCGACGCTGTTGCCCGGTCTGGTCGATTGCTACTCCCGCCTCGGGCTCGACAGCGACGGCAGCTCGGGCTTCGAGCCGCAGGCCAAGGCCTCGGTCGAGCTCTACCCGGATCAGAAGATCTGGGCCGAGATCCTCGAGCTCGGCGTGACCACGCTGGGCCTGTACCCGGCCGGCTCGGGCATCCCGGGCCAGGGCTTCGTGGTCAAGCCGCACGGCGCGACGCGCGAAGAGATGCTGCTGCGCGACCCGAGCTACTTGCTCGTGCACATGCGCTCGGATCCAGGTTCGAAGAAGTTCCTGCGCGACGGTCTCGAGAAGGCCGACGACTACGACGAGAAGGAGAAGAAGAACGTCGAGAAGTGGGACAAGGACCAGGAGAAGAAGGGCGCCAAGAAGGACGACAAGAAGGAGGAGAAGAAGGAGGAAGCCAAGTCCTTCGATCCTTCCCCGCCGCAGGACAAGGCCAAGAAGGAGCGCAAGGGCTACGTGCCCAGCGAGCCCGACGAGAAGGCCAAGCCCTTCGTCGAACTGCGCCAGGACAAGTTGCGCGCGTTGTGCACGCTTTCCAAGGCCGCCGACTACCTGCACCTGCTCGACGTGCTGCGCGAGGAGACCTTCGAGTTCGACCTGCGTGTCTTCCTGCGTGACGACGTCGACTTCCACCATGTGATGGACAAGTTCGGCGAGAAGAAACTGCGCATCGCCATGGATCCGCGCATCACGCTGCAGCCCAACACGCGCCGCGAACGCAGCTACGCGATGGAACTCGCAGCCGCCGGCGGCAAGCCCGTGTTCGTGCCGCGCACCGACAGCATCAACGGCCTCAAGGACTGGCTGCGCCATGTCGGCGAGGTCGTCGGCGCGGGCCTCGATCGCCAGGTCGCACTGCGCGCGGTCACGCTCGAGCCGGCTCAACTGCTCGGCCTGGGTGATCGCCTGGGCAGCCTGGAGCCCGGCAAGGACGCCAATTTCGTGCTCTACGACGGTGATCCACTCGAGGTGTCGACGCGCATCCTCGCGGTGATCCTCGAAGGGGAACTCGTGCACGGGGAGATCGATCAATGAAGCCAGCCCGCGCTACCGGACGACCCATGAATTCGTTGCTGCTCCTCGGCGCCGCGCTGCTCGGCTCCGTCATGCCGAGCCTGGTCGCACAGGAGACGAGCGGTTCGAAGTCCTCTGACGCGAAGACGGCGGACGCGAAGAAGGACGAGGCCAAGAAGGCGGACCCGGAACCGAAGTGGTTCGCGGTCGTCGGCGGCGACGTCCACACCGGCACCGGCGGGTTGTTGCGCGGCGCGACCGTGCTCGCCAAGGACGGCGTGATCGAGTCCGTCGGCTACTCGACCGACCTGCCCGAGGGCACCGAAGTGCTCTCCGCGCGCGGGCTCCAGGTCTACCCGGGCCTCGTCGCGATCTCGGCCAGCCTGGCCGTTTCGCAGGGGTCGCGCTTCCTCGCCGAGGACGATCTGCACATGCGCTGCTGCGTCGACTTCGGCAAGAACGGGCACCTCCACGAGGGTCCCCTCGATGCCGAACTCGACCTGTTGCTGGCCGACCAGGCCGGCCTGGTCGATGCGCAGAGCGACCTGCGCGACGCCTACGATCCATTCAGTTCGTCGTTGCTGATGACGCTGGCGGTCGGGATCACCTCCGCCGAGCAGTCGGGCGGCGCGCTCAAGCTCAAGCGCGGCGAGATCGACGGCGTCGTGATGCGCGAGCGCTTCCTGTCGTCCTTCACCTGGACGAGCGCCTCTTCGGGCAAGACGCAGTTGCGCGAGAAATTCGCCGCGGCCGCGCGCTACCTGCGCGAGAAGCGCGAATGGGATGTTCGCAAGGACAAGGTGAAGGACCTGCCCGAACCGAGCAAGAAGGGCATCGAGCAGAAGATTCTGTCCGTGCTCGATGGCAGCGCGCGCGCGAAGTTCAACGCCAACGATCGCGACGACCTCCTGGGCATCGCGCGCCTCGCGCAGGAGTTCGGCTTCCGCCCGGTGATCGAAGGCTGCGTCGAGGGCTGGATCGTGGCCGAGGAACTCGGCCGCGCGGGAGCCTACGCGATCGTCTACCCGCGCCAGCGCCGCGACAAGGACGAGAACCTCGTGCGCGCCGGCGGTTCTAGCATCGAGAACGCGGCGATCCTGCATGCTCACGGCGTGCAGGTGGCGATCGGACCCGCCAGCAACGGCATCGACCTCGGCGGCATCACCGGCCGCGACCTCCTGCACCTGACCGTCGACGCGGACTTCGCGGTGCGCGGCGGGATGACCGATGCGGCCGCGCTGGCCGGCATCACCACCGTGCCCGCGCGCATCCTGGGCATCGACCACCGCGTCGGCACGCTGGAGAAGGGCAAGGACTGCGATGTGATCGTCACCGACGGCGACGTGCTGCACTACGAGACGCTGGTGCAGTACACGGTCGTCGCGGGCAAGATCGCCTACGACAAGCAGAAAGAACTCTTGTTCGCGCACATCCGCCCGCGCACTCCCGGCGACGGGAAGACCTCCAACTCCTCCGGCGATTCGGCTCCGGCATCGGCTGAATCCCAGCCGCCGCAGCGCTAGCCCGGCGGTTCCGCGGCCGTTCGCGTGCCGCTCCTTCCGCGTTCGGGCGGACGCGGCTATTCTGGCCCCATCGGCGCCTCCATTTTTCAGTCGGGACCGACAGTCCGAGTGCGGCCACGGCGTCCGGGCGAATCCGCTCGGCGGAGGCTCGAGGCGTGATCCTGCGCGACCTTCTGCGCGTGCTCGGCTCCAACCGCCGCGATGGTCGCAATTTGAAGTGCGACGAGGCCTACTCGGCGTTCCAAACGATCCTCGCCGGCGACGAGAGCGAGGTGCGCATCGGGGCCTTCTTGATCGCGCTGCGTTGGAAGGGCGTGACCGTCGAGGAATTCGTCGGCTTCGCGCGCGCCGCGCGCGACAAGGCCGTCATCCCGTGCCAGGGCATGACCGACCTGGTCTGCATCTGCCCGCCGCACGACGGCTACGAGCGACATGCGCCGCTCGAGGTCGCCTCCGGCCTGATCGCCGCGGCCGCGGGCGCACGCGTGCTCGTGATCAGCGATCGCTGCGTGCCGCCCAAGCGCGGCCTGACGCCGGCCAGCGTGCTCGAACTGCTCGACGCGCCGATGACCTGGGACCCTGGCGAGGCCGAGAAGTGGGTTGCCCAAGCGCGCTTCGCGGCGATCAGCGCGACGGGCATGCTGCCGGCCTGGCTCGGGCTGCGGCGCGTGCGCGGCGACTTGGGCGTGCGCACCGCGCTGTCGACGGTCGAGAAGCTGATCGCGCCCTCCTCGGCCGCGATAGTTGCCGGAGCCTGGAGCGGACCGGTGCTCGGCACCGCCGTCGAGACGATCCAGGGGCTCGGCCACAAGCGCGGCATGGTCGTGCAGGGGCTCGAGGGCAGCGTGATCCCCAGCGTCCACAAGCGCACGCGCGGCATCGAGCTCATCGACGGGCGCCAGGTGCCGTTGTCGATCGAGCCGGGGGACTGGGGCTTGTGCGCGGAGGCCGACGCCGAGCTGCCGTTGTACATGCCGGCCGAGGACGGGCAGGGGGCGGCCGACAATCCGGGGCTGGTCAAGGCCAGCGGCGCGCAGGTGCTCGGGGTGCTCGCGGGCGAGAGCGGGCCGGCGCGCAATGCAGCGCTGCTCGGCGCGGCGCTGGCGCTGAAGGCCGCGGGACTGAGCCTGACCGTCTCCGACGGCGTCGACCGCGCAACGAACGCGCTCGATTCGGGCGAGGCGAGTGCGGTGCTGGCGCGGCTGCGCGAGCTGGCGAAGCGCTCGCGAACGAGCTGACCCTCACGTTCTCGCTCCGCGCGTGACTCGGCTAGGCGCGTCCGGCCCGCCAGGCCGCGAACGTGCGCTCGATCTGCCGCGCGTGGATCTCCAAGTGCTCGGCGTACAGCTCCAGCCAGCGCTCGGCGCTGTACGGCCCCGCGTGTTCGGTGTGGCGGCCGAAGCGCTTCCACTGCACGTCGGTCAGGCGCCGCAACAGCGGGATGGTGTTGGCGCGTGCTGCGCGCATCGCGGCGAGCGCGAGCTCGAGCGAGTGCGCGTGGTAATCCAGCTCGCGCACCCAGCGATTCTCGTCGTAGCCTACCACCAGCGGCTCGCGCTCGCACACGACGTAGCGGATCCGCATGTGCGAGTTGACCTCTGCGTCGCCGCAGTGCACGACGACCTCGTGGACGCTCCACTTGTCCGGAGCCGGACGCCACTGCAGCGCCTCCTTCGGCACAGGTGCGAGCGCCGCGTCGATCAGCGCGGGGCCGCGGGCGTAGCGCTCGATCCAGCCTTGGCGTTCGGAGGGCAGCATGGTTCGGAGTCGGCGGCTCAGTAGTTCTTCGCGAACAGCACGCGCTGCGCGCTCGGCTTGCCGGTCTTCACGCAGCGGCCCGTTTCCCGCGGATCGAAGCCCGGCACGTCCTCCGGATACGGCAGGCAGCGCACCGTCGCCTTGGTCGCCTCCTTGATCGCGAGCTCGGTCTCGGTCGTGCCGTCCCAGTGCGCGAGCACGAAGCGCGAGCCTTGATCCGCGAAGACCTTTTCGAACTCGCTCCACGAATCGACCTTCACGATCGAGTCGTGCATCCGCTTCTTCGCGCGCTCGAACAGGAAGGCCTGGAACGCGTCGAGCTCCTTGCCGATCGAGACCCCGATGTCGGCGAGCGGGATCGTCTTCTTCGCGGCCTTCGGATCGGTTCCCTCGGGCACCACGCGCAGTTTGATCATCGCCACGCCCGCGTCGATGTCGCGCGGCCCGAGCTCGATGCGGATCGGCACGCCGCGCCGCTCCCAGTGGTAGTACTTCTCGCCCGGGCGCACGTCGTCGCGATCGTCGAGCACGACCTCGAGGCCGTCCTCGCGCAGCTCCTTGGCGACGCGCTCGGCGACCTCGAGCACGCGCGCCTGCTCCTCCGGCTTGCGCCAGATCGGCACCAGCGCGACGTGGATCGGCGCGAGCTTCGGCGGCAGCACCAGGCCCTCGTCGTCGCTGTGCGCCATGATCAGCGCGCCGACCAGGCGCGTCGAGACGCCCCACGAGGTCTGCCAGACGTGCTCGCGCTGGCCGGTCTTGTTCTGGAACGTGATGTCGAAGGCCTTGCCGAAGTTCTGGCCGAGATCATGGCTCGTGCCGGCCTGCAGCGCCTTGCCATCCTGCATGTACGCCTCGATGCAGCGCGTTTCGATCGCTCCGGCGAAGCGCTCGTTGGCGGTCTTCACGCCTCGGATCACGGGCACCGCCATCACCTCGTGCGCGAAGTCGCGGTACACGTCGAGCATGCGCAGCACCTCGGCCTGCGAGTCCTCGTGCGTTGCGTGCGCGGTGTGCCCCTCCTGCCACAGGAACTCGGTCGTGCGCAGGAACAGTCGCGTGCGCATCTCCCAGCGCATGATGTTCGCCCACTGGTTGATCAGGAGCGGCAGGTCGCGGTAGGAGTCGATCCACTTCGAGAAGAAGTGACCGATGATCGTCTCGGACGTCGGGCGCACGACGTACGGCTCCTCGAGCTGGTTGCGGACCTCGAGCTTGCCGTCGACGGCGCGCAGGCCGCTGTGGGTCACGACCGCGCATTCCATCGCGAAGCCCTGCACGTGCTGCGCTTCCTTGGCGAGGAAGGAGAGCGGGATCAACAGCGGGAAGTACGCGTTCTTGTGACCGGTCGCCTTGAAGCGGCGGTCGAGGTCGTCCTCGATCTTCTCCCAGATCGCGTAGCCGTGCGGGCGGATCACCATGCAGCCCTTCACGACGTTGGCGGGCTCTGCGAGCTCGGCGCAGGCGATGACGTCCTGATACCACTGCGCGTAGTCCTTCGAGCGGGGGGTGATGTTCGTCTGGGCGGGCATGGCTTGAGCTCGGCGGGCTTCGGGGCGAAGAGCGTAGTCTGCGCCGGACGGGGCGCCAATCGATAGCCCGCGCTAGAATTGTGGGCCCATAGCCCCGCGCCGTCGGCACCTCCACCGCACCATGACCACGACCAAGACCTCCCCGATCGACCTCAACCAGACGATGGAGCAGATCCTCGCGCGCTACCCCTCCGCGCAGCGCGCGCTGTTCCAGCGCTACCACGTCGGCGGCTGCTCCTCCTGCGGCTTCGAGCCCACCGACACGCTGGCCCAGGTCTGCAAGGACCACAACCTGCTCGACACGACCTCGGTCGTGCAGACCATCCTCGCCGCGCACGAGGTCGACCAGAAGATGCAGGTCGATCCGCAGCAGGTGAAGGCCTGGCTCGACGCCGGCGAGAGCTTCCGCTTCATCGACGTGCGCACGCCCGAGGAGATCGCGGCCGCCAAGATCCCGCAGGCCGAGGCGCTCGACTACCACGCGCCCGAGAAGTACATGCAGTTGCCGAAGGACACGAAGATCGTGTTCTCGTGCAAGAGCGGCATGCGCTCGATGGACGTCGCGTCGTATTTCATCGGCCACGGTTTCAAGAACGTCTTTTCCATGCGTGGCGGCATCGACGGGTGGCGCCAGCAGGTCGATCCCCGGATTCCGGCCTGTTAGCGCGCGTCCGGCGCGTGCGGCGATCGGTTTGAGCCCCAACGATGGGGGACCGGGCTTTGCGTCCGGCGCCCCTTGCAGCCGCGGGGGGCCGCGCTAGTCTTGGACTTCGTCCGGTGCGGGTCCTGCCACCTGCAGCGGATGGAGCGCAACCCGCTCCTTCCTCGGCAACGCGCCGAGGGCGCCTCGGTGGCCCCCCCTGCCAAGGCATCGAGGCGTTCGGGAGAGGACCTGCCATCTCTCTCGACCCGCGCTGAGCCTCACGGCTCGCGTTGGGAACCGCGCGGAGTCGCTTCCTTCGGGAAGCGGCTCCTTTTTTTTCCTCGAGCGCCGAGCTCAGAGCCCGGGATCGGACCACTGCGACGTCGAGTCGAGGATGCTCAGGCGGCCCGAGCCCTGCTCGACGCGCAGCGTGCGCCGATCGCCGTCGAAGCTCAGCGTGATCCGGCCGCGGTCGAGCGCCTGTCCGAAGCGATCGTAGCGCAGCGCCCTCTCCGGCGTGGTCTCCACGGAGTCGATCCGAACGCCTTCGAACACCGCGTCGTCGATCAGCCGCCGCCGGCGCACCTGTTCGCCCTGGTCGAGCGGGGCGGGCACCAGCGGATCGAACTTGTGCACCCGCCAACCGCCGCCGTCGTCGTCGAAGACGACCGCGAGCGGGCAGTCGAGCCACGCCGCCTGGTTCTGCGACCCGCGCAGGTCGCGCGCGAGCAGCTGCGTGGCCTTCTCGAGCGTGACCTCGTGCCGATCGAACCACGCCGGGATCGCCAGCGCCGCCACGCCCGCCAGCACGAGCAGCGCGATCAACAGCTCGAGCAGCGTGAATCCGGTGCGCGCGCGCAAGCCGCTCACAGCTCCCAGTACGGCTGACCGGTGACGGCGACCGCGCCCGGGGCGTTGACGCGGATCTCTCCGCTGGAGGGCTTGTAGACCCAGCCGGTCGAGCCATCCGCCTCGGGCGCGAAGGCCTCGTCGGGTCCGAGCACGTGCAGCGTCGCTAGGCCGTTGACCGGATTGAGCGGCGCGCCTCCGCTGAGGCAGGGCCGGTGCGGGAAGCCCGGATGGCCGAGCGGCCCGCTGTTGCCCCAGACGTCGGTCGCCATCAGCAACTGCGGCAGGATGCGCGAGGCGTCGAGCGGGCCGTGCAGGCGCGCGCCCTCGCGGCCGGGTTGGAATCCGGGGAAGGTCGCATGGCGCTCGCGGTACTGCTGCAGCGCGGTGCGCCAGGTTTCCAGACCACGCGCGAGCGCCTGTTCGAGCTCGATGCGCTCGGGCGAGAGCTGCTGCACGGCGGCGGGCGGATCAGGCTGGGGCACCGCCATCGCGCCCAGCGCGGCCATCGTGATGCCGATCACGAGGTACGTCGACCAGCCGTGGGCGGCGGGCGCCGCGTTGGGGGGTGAGCTCATGCGGGTGGGCGCGGAGCGCCGCAATCCGTTTCGGCCATTTCAGGGGTGCGCTTGAGCCGAGCCGGCCCGGGCGCGGGGGGGGCTAGGCCGCGCGCAGTGCGAGCTTGCCGCCGCGCAGTCCGACCAGCACGCGCGAGCGGCGGCCGCCGTCGCTCAGGTCCTCGGCCAGCGGCGTGACGATCTCGCGCTGGATCACGCGCCGGATCTCGCGCGCGCCGCTCTCGGGCGCGTAGCCCTTCTCGCCGATCCACTCGGCCAGGCTCTTGGCGAAGGCGACGCGGTGGCCGCGCCGGCGCAGCCGCTGCGCGAGCTCGGCCAGCTGGCGGCGCGCGATCTCGTTCGCGTGCGCGGGCGACAGCTCGCCGAACACGATCTGCTCGTCGATGCGGCCGAGGAACTCGGGCGCGAACTGCTTCTGCAGCGCCCGCTGCGTGATCTCGGAGAGCGTCGCGTCGCCGAGCGTGCGCTCGCGGCGGAAGCCGATGCCGCTGGCGGCATCCAGCGTCTCCTGCGCGCCGGCGTTCGAGGTCAGGATCACGAAGGCACGGTCGAAGCGCGCGACGCGGCCCTTGCTGTCGGTCAATTGACCGTCCTCCAGCACCTGCAACAGCAGGTTGTGCAGCCGCGGGTGCGCCTTCTCGACCTCGTCGAACAGCACGACGCAGTCGGGGTTCTTGCGCACGGCGTCGGTGAGCAGTCCGCCGTCCTCGTGACCGACGTAGCCCGGCGGCGCGCCGATCAACTTGCTGTATTCGTGAGCGAGCGCGTACTCGCTGCAGTCGACGCGCACCAGGCGCCGCGTGCCGGCGGCCGGCGCGCCGTACAGCTCGCGAGCCAGCGCGCGCGCGAGCTCGGTCTTGCCGGTGCCCGTGCGTCCGACGAACAGGAAGCTCGCCAAGGGTCGGCCTTCGGGCGAGAGACCCGCCGCCGCGCGGCGCACGGCGCGCACGACGGTCGAGACGGCCTCGGGCTGACCGACGATGCGCTCGAGCAGCCGCTGCTCGAGCCCGTCCGACGCACGGCGCAGCGCGCGCAGGTAGGCCTCGTCGCAACCCTCCTTCTCGGGGCCCGGCTCGGGCGCGGGCGCCTCTTCGACGCGCAGGCTGACCGAGTGGATGTCGAGGCCGGGATTGACCTGCACGACGAGCTGGTAAAGCAGATCCTCGGCCACCGCCGGGTCCTCGGGGCACAGCTCCTTGAGCCGCCCGTCGAGGTCCTCGGCGAGCTCGCTGACGCAGGCCTGGATCACCGAACGGCGATAGGCCTTGCGGTTCATCCCCGGATGCATCCGCAGGCCCGTTGCCGCCGCATCGAGCACGCGGACGCGCACGAAGCGATCCGCGAGATCGAAGTACTTGTAGAGGGCGCGGGATTTGTCGGGGTTCACGGGGGCCGAGTGCGCTCGCGGTGCAGCGCGGTGCTGGCCCCTTTCGGATCGGCGTGGCCCGGACTTGACTCGCGGCGTGCGTCACGCGTGGCTTGGGGTGGGGCCGTGGCTAGACTCCTGCACGATGAGCCCGCAGACCGACCTCGAGTTCCTGGCCCTGTTGGTGCACCGCGGCCATCTCGTGCGCGATCAGGCGCAGCACCTCTTTCCGTTCCTCAAGCAAGGACAGCCGCTCGACTCGCTGCTGCAGACCGAGTGCGGTCTCTCCCCCGAGCGCGTTGCCTGGTTGCGACGGACGAATGCGGGGGAGATCCCGGAGATCCCCGGCTACGAACTGCGCGGCCGCCTCGGCAGCGGCGGCACGGCCGACGTCTGGCGCGCGCTCGAGAAGAAGACCGGCCGGCTGCTCGCGCTGAAAGTGCTGAAGACCGAGGCAGCGCGCTCCAAGCCGATGCTGAACTCGTTCATCGGCGAAGCCAAGCTGCTCGAGCGGCTGCGCCACCCGGGCCTGGTCGAGGGTCATGGCGTCGCGCGCTTCAACGACCTGTACTTCGAGAAGCTCGAGTGCATCGAGGGTTGGACGCTGCTCGAACTGCTCGACCAGGGTCACGCGTTCCCCGAGGAGGACGCGCTGCGCATCGTGCAGACGGCGGCCGAGACGATGCAGTACCTGCAGTCGCAGGGCATCGTGCACCGCGATCTCAAGCCGGGCAACATCATGCTCGCGCAGGACGGCCGCGTGCGGCTGATCGATCTGGGCTTCGCGGCCGGTGCGGGCCAGTCAGGCAACGCGGACTCGGCGGTCGGCACGGTCGCGTACCTGTCTCCCGAGCAGGCGCAGGGCGGCGCGGTGGCCGATGCGCGCTCGGACATCTACTCGCTCGGCGTCACGCTGTTCCACCTGGTGGTCGGGCGTCTGCCGTTCGAGTCCAGCGACGACCGCGAGGTGCTGCGCATGCAGATCATGGAGTCGCTGGCGAGCCCGGAGCTCAAGACGCGCAAGCTCTCGCCGCACCTGCACTACTTCATCGAGAAGATGATGTCCAAGGAAGCCGAGCACCGCTACCAGAGCTGGAACGAGCTGATCGAGGACGTGCGCAACCAGCTCGAGGGCCGTGCCGCGCTGGATTTCGAGAAGCCGGGCGCGTCGCGCACCCGCAATCGGTAGGCAGAGGGGAATACCGAGCTAAGATCCACGTCCCAAGGGCGCCCCTCCGATGTCGTCCCGTCCGTCCGTCGCCGTGCTCTTGTGCGCAGTCGGGGCGCTCGCGTTGGGAGGGTACGGAGCGTGGAGTTACGCGCGCCAACGCGCCGCGCCGGCGGCCGGTGATGGGGCGGGCGACGCGGCGCGGGCCGAGCGCGAATCCGGCGCCCGGCGCCCGGCGCTGCCCGATCAGCCGCGCGCAGCCAAAGCCTCCGAGGATCCGCTTGGAATGCCCGTCGCCAGCCTGGACCCGTCGTTGGGCCCGTCATTGGGCCAAGCGCCGGGCCAATCGAGCGGCGCTCCGGGCTCGGCCGACGAGTTGGCGCGGCTGAACAACGAGGCGGTGCGGCACCTGGAGGCGGGCGAACTCGAGCCGGCGGTCGAGAAGCTCGAGCGCTGCGTCGAAGGCGATCCGAAGCGCGACGTGTTCCGCGCCAATCTGGCCGAGGCACTGGCGCGCCTGGCGCGCGTGCTGCACGACGAGCGGCTGCTGCTCGTGCCGGCGATTCACAAGCTCGAACGCGCGGTCGAGCTCGCTCCGGAGCGCAAGGAGCTCGCGGAACTGCTCGCGCGCTGGCACAAGGAACGCGCGGACCAGCTCTCGTTCTGGCACGACGAATCGGCGCATTTCGATCTGTCCTACGCGGGGGATCGCACCGATCTGCTCGAGGTAGGGCCGCTGCTGATCGACGCGCTCGAGCTCGCCTACGACGAGTTCCGCGAGCGTTTCGGCGCCGACTTCGCCGGCCGCGGCAAGCCGCTCGTGCAGGTCGTGCTGTACAACCGCGACGAGTATCGCGCTCGCACGGGCCTCGGCGACTGGTCGGCCGGCGCCTTCGACGGCGTCGTGCGCCTGCCGGTCGAGGACCTGCGGACCGACCTGCCGCGACTGCGCGGCGTGATGCGCCACGAGCTGGCGCACGCGTTCGCCAAGGCCGTCGGAGGCGCGAAGGTGCCGGGCTGGCTGAACGAAGGGGTCGCGCAGTGGGTCGAGGATCGCAGCGCGGGTGAGCTCGAGTGGGCGCAGCGCAGCGCGCGCGGACAACCGCGCATCGCGGTCGAGAAGCTGCGCGGCACGCTCTCGGCCTGGGAGGACAAGGCGACGCTGTCGCACGCGTACGTGCAGAGCCTCGCGCTCGTGCTGGCGCTGCAACGCGAATTCGGCGAACGCTTCGTGTTCGAGCTCGTCAGTGCCTGCGGGCGCGGCGAGGACGCCGAGCTGGTCGTCGAGCGCATGACCGGCCGCCGCCTCGACGAGTTCGAGTTCTAGCGCCGCGGTCGGAACGTGGTCGGTCGAAGCCTGGCCGGCGCCCGGCCCTGGCCATCGCGAGCCCCGGGGCGTGCACCATCAACCCGCAAAAAGGAAGCGGCCGCGTTCGACACCGAACGCGGCCGCTCGTCTATGCGACCGGCCAGTGAAGCCGGTCGAGGGGGCTACAGGGGCTCGACAGGAGGTCGCGCCGCTCGAGCGTCTTCGGCCCGAATGCTCGACCTGTACCCAAGAAGGAACAAAACAGTTTCTGCCACCCAGACACCCCCGAGGACCCAGCAGGCCAGGAGCAGGAGTCGCTCCATCAGCCTTGCACCGGAACGCGGGAGTCTACATCCATCCATCGAAGGACATCGGCAGGCGCGGCGCGCGCTTGCCACTTCCCTGCCGAATCGATTCCAAAGCCCACAAAAAAGTCCTTCCGGATCTCGTGCGCGTCCCAATTCGCGGAAAGGGTGCAACCGAATCCCCGCTGCGATCACTGGAAGGTGGATGGATGATGTGCATACGGTTCCTTTACTCGAGGCCTCCGGCGGTTCCGTGCATGGAGCTTCCGCCGATGCGCGGGCGGTGATCGCGCAGCGAGCTTCACCTGTCGAGCCGCGCGCGACGCTGGCCGACCTCGCGCAGCGTGTGTTTCGCGAAGGCGCCGAAGCACTCGACCTGACCGAGTTGCTGCGCTTGCTGGGCAATGAATCCGGTTCGCGCGGCGTGCAGGGCTCAGCCGAGTTGCTGGCGCGCTTCGATCTCGGCGCACTCGCGCGCGCTCGCGCGCCCGAGCTGCTGGTCGTGGACGGCATGCGCCGCCTGCAGGCAGCGCGCATCGTCGCGGGCTTCGAGCTCGCGCGGCGGGCCGCGCGCGCCGCGCGACCGGAACGCCCGGTGCTGCGCTCGCCCGCGCGCGTGCACGCGCACGTTTGCGCCGAGCTCAGCGGGCTCGAGCGCGAGGTCTTCCTCGTGCTGCTGCTCGACAGCCGTCACCGGCTGCGCCGGATCGAGCGCGTCAGCGAAGGCACGCTGAGCTCCAGCCTCGTGCACCCGCGCGAGTTCTTCCGCGCCGCGGTGCGCGAAGCGGCCGCCGCCGTGATCGCCGTGCACAACCACCCCAGCGGCGATCCCGCCGCCAGCAGCGAGGACCTGGAGATCACGCGGCGGCTGCGCGATGCCGGACGCCTGCTCGGCGTACCGCTGCTCGACCACGTGATCATCGGCGGCGAGCGCTACGAGAGCCTGCGCGAGCGGCTGCAGTTGCCGCTGGGGCCGCCGAGCGCCTCACCGCTGGCCTGCGATCGCGCCGACCCCGGCCTCGAGCTCGGCTCAGCGGCTCCGGCACAGTAGCGCGACGGCGACCGCGGCGGCGGCCTCCGCCGCTGTTTCGATGCGCAGCACATGCGGCGCGAGCACGACCGGCGCGGAGGGCTCGTGGGTTGCGAAGGCCGCGCGCTCGCGCTCGTCGAACCCGCCCTCCGGGCCGATGCACAGCACGAGCGGGCGTTCGCCGGTCGCGGAGGCGAGCTGCGGCTGCCGCGCGATCCACTCGGGCAGCCCGACGGCCGCACGCGGATCCATGCAGGCCAGCCCTGCGCGTGGAGGCCCGGCGAGCAGTGCCTCGACCGTGCACGGCGCATGCAATTGGGGCAGCCAATGCCGCCGCGCCTGTTTGCAGGCCTCGCGCAGCACGCGCAGGCAGCGCTCGCGCTTGTGCTCGTCGTCGGGCAGGCCCTGCGGACCCGCGTGCGCGCAATCGAGCGGTCGAATCGCCGCGACGCCGAGCTGGGTCAGACGGTCGAGCATGTCGTCGGCGCGGTTGGGCCGCGGCCAGGCGACCGCGACCTCGATCCAGGGCAACGGCGCCCCGGCCCGGCCGGGCGCGGGCTCGTGAATGGGATCGCCGCAGGGCTCGAGCTCGAAGTTGCGCTTGTCGCACGCGCGGATCCGGAGCGGGTGCTCGCCGCCTGCGCCGTCGAGGCCGATGACGAGGTCGCCGACGCGGGCGCGCAGCACCCGGACCAGGTGCTCGGCCTCCCCGGGGAAGGGGAGAGGGGCGGCACCCGGACTGGGCTGGATGAAGATCCGGGGTGGCGCGGCGGCCATGGCGTGGGGAGTTTGGCAGGCCCACCCGGGGGCTCCAAGCGGACCTTGGTCGAGTTGACTGCGCGTCCGCGACCGACAGGGGGCGATCGACCGCGGCGACCCCCAGCGGTGGGGCCTTTCGAGCCGGCGCGCAGTCAACCAATCCAAGGTCCGGTGAATCAAGCCAGGGTCGAGGTCGAGCCAACCTTCCGCTACCATGCCCAGCCGGCCGTAACCCTATCTTCCTCCCGCGATAGTGGCAGTGCAGCCGGGCGTCCTTCGACGCCGCCCCCTGCCCCCCCGCTATCCCGGCCGTCTCCCGCCTCTCCCGACCGGACCCGCCGCCCCCGTCTCCCCGCATGGAAGCCCGTTTTTCGCTGCGCCTGGAGTCGGGGCCGGACGCCGGGCGCGCGATCCAGATTCCAATCGAGGGGATCACGGTCGGTCGCCGTCCCGAGAACAAGCTCGTGCTCGCCGATACATCCGTGTCGGGCAAGCACGCCGAGCTCCGCGTCGGCGCCGATGGCGTCGTGCTGCGCGACCTGGGCAGTACCAACGGGACCTTCGTCGGCGCCGCGCGCATCGTCGAGCACACGCTGAAGCCCGGCGAGAAGATCCGCTTCGGTTCCGTGCAGGCGGTCTTCCAGGACGCGCGCGAGCCGCTGGCGGGAGCGCAGACGGCCGGGACGTTGGAGGACGAGCTCGCGGGCGAGATCACGCTGGAGGAGCACGATCCGCCGGCGGCGTCGAGTGCACCCGTGCGCGCGCCCGCTGCTCCTGCTCCCGGACTCGCGCGTACGTCGTACGTGCAGATGGGGGATGGCCCGGAGTTGCGTCCGGCGGCTCGCCAGCCGCAGGAGTCGGCCGCGCCGCGCGCGGACGCGAGCCAGGCCGGCGAAGGCCTGGGTGAACTCAGTGACGAGCGCTTGTCGCGCGCGGATCGCGAGAAGCGTCCGCTCGCGACCATCGCGGTCTCCGCGCTGTTGCTCCTCGCCGCGGGGGGTGCGGCGCTGTGGTATCGCTCCAGACTCACGGGCTCCGCCTCGAGCGCGAACAACGCACCGGTCGCTCCGGCGGGCAATCTGCTCGGCGGTTCGTACTCGTTCGAGGGCGATGCGGCGGCCGCGGGATGGAGCGGCGCCGATGGCGCGAGCCAGACGCTGTTTCCCGAACTGACCGCCGCGCGGAGCGGCCGCAGCGCGCTGGTGGCGAGCCTCGGAGCGAACGAGTGGGCGCTGTCGTCCGCGACGCCGGTCGCGGTCATGCCGCGCCGCGCTCTCGTGCTGCGCGCGGCGGTGCGCCGCAGCGGCGGCGTCGAGGCGCGCGTCGGCGTGCGTTTGATCGGCGCGGATGACCAGCATCCGCCGCTGCAGGCCTGGAGCGTGCCGATCGTCGTCGGCGAGGATTGGACGCCGGTCGAGCTGAGCCTGCCGGTGCTGCCCGGCTGGGATCGCGCGGCGGTGCAATTGGCGGCGCGCGGAGCGGAGAGCGGCGGCCGCGCCGCCTTCGACGACGTCGCGCTGCTGCAGGTGGAAGAGCAGGTCCCGCCGGCCGCCGAGAGCGGCGACTACAAGTTGTATTGGCTCGGCGACGCGCGCGCGGGAGCGGTGCTGATGCGCGTCGAGCAGTGGATCGCGGCGGGCTTCGCGCTCGCGGCGGCGCAGGATGTGCCCGCCGGGTATCCACCGCGCACGGCGAACGCGACCGCGCGCGGCGGCGACGGCATGGCGCTCTCGTTCGGCGCGCTCGACGGCGAGCGCGAGCTCGCGTGGCTGGTCAATCCGAACAGCGCCAAACAAGGGCTCGCCACGATCGGCCCGGGCGGCTACCGCGCGCGCCAGCGCGAGTTCGAGGCCACGCCGACCACCAGCGTGCTCGTCGGCAGCGGCTACCAGATGGTGCGCCTGTCCTGGTCCGAGCCGCTGCCGTTGCGCGGCTCGCCGGTCGAGGGCGGCTACCGCTTCACCGTCGCGACCCCGGCTCCGTTCGAGCTGTCGTTGCAGCTCTCGTTCAAGGACGATCGCGTGCTCGCGACGCGCGCCGCCGACGCCGCGCGCGAGGCCGAGAAGGCCGGGCGCCTGGGCGAGTGCATGCGCGGCTGGGGCGAGCTCTTGTCGAAGTGGCCGTTCGAGGAGGCGCTGGTCAAGGAAGCCGAGGCGTCGCGCGCGCGGCTCGCGCAGCGCGGACAGGAGGCGGTCGGGGCGATCGAGGCGGACCTCGAACGCGCCGACTTCTTCGCGCTCGAAGAGCTCTACCTGCAGTGCGAACAGAAGGCGCGCGCGCTCGTCGATGCCTACGCGGGCAGCGAGCTCGGACTGCTCGCGCAGGCCGCGGCGGAGCGCGCGGCGAACTCCGCGCGCACGGCCGGGCGCGGGATGCGCGGCACGGACATCGAGCGCCTGCGCGCGATTCGCATTGCGCTCCCGGCGCAGGGGCGGCTGGCGGCCTTGCTCGACGAGGCGCTCCGACAAGCGCCGCCGGAAGGGGGCTCGTAGCACGCATGGCTCGCATTCGCACCGGCATCGACATCGCGACCGACGCGTCGCGCGCGCTGCGCGGCCAGTGGAAGGGGAACACCTTCGTGGCCAGCAACTACGCCTACGCATCCCATCCGGGTGCTGGCAGCTGGCTCGCCGCATGGAAGAGCCTGGAGCCCGGCTTCAAGCTCGCTGATGCGCGCGTCGGCATCACCGGCCGCGACGTGAACGTGCGCTACACGCGCGTGCCGCGCGTACCCGACTGGCAGCTGGCGAAGTTGATGCGCTTCGAGGTCGAGGAGGTCGGCGGGCAGTCGGGCGCCGAGGTCGCCAGCGACTACAACGCGCTGCCCGAACTGCCCGAGCTCGAGGACGAAGACGTCGTGCTGCTGGCGATGGCGCGCGAGTCGTTGCTGGCCGAGCACCTCGAGGGCCTGGAGTCCAAGGGCGGCGTGCTCGATGCGTTCACGCCCGCTTCGATCGCGCTGTACAACTCCTGGCTGCGCTTCGGCGTCGTGCAGGACGATACGGTGCTGCTGGCGAACATCGAGCGCGAGTCGATCGATGTCGTGCTCGTGCGCGGCGCGGACCTCCTGTTCGCGCGCAACCTCGCAGGCGGCACGCGCTCCTTCGAGCAGGCCGTGCAGGAGCGGCTGGGCGTCGATGCGCGCCGCGCGGCGGCGCTGCTCGAGAAAGATGCCGATTTCGAACCCGGCGTGCGGCCGCGCAGCAGCGATGGCGAGAAGGCCACGCGCGCCTGCCTGGGCGCGGCGGGCCAGCTCTCGTCGCTGCTGCAGTCGGCCGTGCTGTTCTGCAAGAGCCAGATCAAGATCAGCACGCTCAAGCTCGATCGCGTGATGATCTCCGGCTCGGGCGCGCGGCTGCAGGGCCTGGACAAGTACCTGACCGGCGCGCTGGCGGTGAAGGTCGAGCGCTTCGATCCCTTCAAGGTCGTCGATACCAGCGCGCTCGCCGCGGACGAGCTGGCGGAGCTGGAGGAGCACGCGCTGGAATCCGTGGTGGCGCTCGGTCTGGCCACGGCGGCTTCCGATCCGAACAGCTACAAGATCGAGATCCTGCCGGAGCGCGTCGCGCGCCGGCGCGAGTTCCGCCAGGGCACGGCCTGGTTGATCGCGGCGGGCGTGTTGTGCGCGCTGGCGCTCGGCGCGCACGCGTGGCGCACGCATGCCGAGCTGAAGCGCGTGCGCGGCGAAGTCGCGCGGCTCGACTCGAAGTTCAAGAGCGCCCGCGCCGCCGATGCGCGCACGCGCGCGCTGCTCACCGAATCGGAGCAGCTCGCCGCGAGCGTCGACGAGCTCGGCACGCTGGCCGGCGCCGGTTCGCAGTTCGCGCGCGTGCTCGACGGCGTCGGTTCGCAGATGCCGGCCGACTTCTGGCTGAGGCGCCTGTCGATTTCGCGGCGCTTCGATCCGCAGCTCGGCGTGCCCAAGGGCGATCCGCGGCCGATCGTGCGCGCCGAGGGCGAGGCGCGCGAGGGCACCGACGCGGCCAACGTGCTGTTCCAGGACTTCGTGGCGCGCTTGCAGCAGGCGCTGCCGGCCGCGCGCCTCAAGCCGATGCTCGCGCCGACCGGGCAGAGCTTCGCGCTGGATCTGACCGAGTTGGCTCCGCAAGAGTCGGAGTCCGCGCAAGCGGCTGCGGGCGGCGCGCCCAAGGTGGGGAGCTAGCGCAATGGACGTCAACGCGTTCTGGCAGGAGAACCGCCGCTTCCTGCTCGGGCTCGCGATCGGCATCGCCTGCGCGGCCGGCGGCTGGATCGCGATCGATGCGGCCTGGGGGCAGGACCTCGCGCGCCTGCGCGGTCAGCAGATCCAGCTGCAATCTCAGATGTCGCGCGCGGCGCTGTACACGCGCGCGGATCAGGACCAGGCGCAGGCCGACAAGGCGGCCTTGGAAAGCGCGGTGAGCAAGCTCGCCGAGGCCGTGCACTTCCAGACGCGCCCGGCCTATCGCGTCGATCCGGCGGCCGGCTCGGTCGCCAATCAGTACCACGCCATCGTCGCGGCCACGCAGGCCGAGCTGATGCCGCTGGCCAGCCGCGCCAACCTCACGCTCGATCGCGCGCTCGGGCTGCCGGCGCTGTCGCCGACGCGCGAGGACGAGATCGAGCGCTACTTGCAGGGCCTGGACGCCGTCGATCGGATCGTGCGCGCGGCGGTGGCCTGCGAACTCGCGCGCATCGACCTGCTCGAGATCAAGCTCGACCCCGCGCTGTACACGCGCGCCGGCACCAATCCCATCGAGCGCACGCAGGTGCGCGTGAACGCCACCGGCACCGGCCAGGCGATCGCGCGTTTCCTGCGCCGCACGCAGGATCCCGGCGCGGTCGCGGGCACCACGCAGGCGTTGCTGATCGACGAGGCCGAAGTGCTGCAGGTGCGCGGCAGCGCGCTGGAAGCGCGGCTGACCGCGACTTTCGTGGTCGCGCGCCTGCGCCAGGACCCGCCCACACCCGACTGAGCAAGCCCACGCATGCGCAAGGAGCCGATCGTTTTCCTCGTGGCCGCCGGGCTGGTCGGCCTGGTCGCGTTCCGATCGCTGTCGCGGCCTCCGCTGCGCGGCGGCTCAGGGAGCCCCGAGACACCCGAGCTCGTGCGTCACGCGGCTCCCGACGTGGAACGCTTCCTGCCGCGGTCGGACGAGCGCCTGATCACGCGCGATCCGTTCGTGCCGCCGTCCAACACGCGGCCATTGCCCGCGCTGGAGCTCGAGGGACTGCCGTTGCCGCGCTCCTGGGCGCTCTTCCCGCCCGGCGAGTTCGCGCCGGCACCGCGGCTTTGGTCGCGGCTGTTGGCGGTCGTGCCCGAGCCGCGTGAAGTGCCCGAGCTCTTCGTCGCGCCGGCGCTCGACGACGACGCGCCCGAGCAGGCCGAGGCCGCCGATCTGATCGTGCAGTTCGGCGCGCTGCAGGCCGGCGGCAACGACCCGGCGGCGGATCTGCGCGGCGTCGTGCGTTCCAGCGGCAGCGAGTCGAAGCCCGCCGAGACGCCCGAGGAACGCGCCGCGCGCATGGAGAGCTACCGCGCGTTGTACGACTGGATCCAGATCAACGAGTTCGATCCGTTGTTCGGCACGATCCGCAATCCGCAGCGGCTCGCGCTGCAGCACCCCGATCGAGTCCGCGAAGCGATCCAGTTCGAGGAGGTCGATCCGGGCAGCGGTCGGCCGCGCTTCCCCGGCCAGGGGCCGATCCGTTTCGAGCGCGAGCGCGTGCGTGCATTCGGGTTCGCCGAGACGGTGGCCAACCGACTGGACCTGCGCCGGCACGCGCTGGGGCCCAAGCTGTCGCGCTCGCTGTACCTGCAGGCGCTCGAGCTGGCCGACGATTGCGTCAAGGCCCGGCTGGAGGCGCCGCGCGCGCTCGCGATCGCCGAAGAGCTGTACCAGGCACTGGCCGAGCTCGATCCGGAGGATCCGCTGCCGCGCCTGGGGCTGGGCCGCTGCTACGAGGCGGGCTTCGATTTCGAGCGCGCGCTCGCGACCTACGAGGAGCTGGTGCGCCAGTTCGATCACCGCGCGCTGCCGCACGTGCGACTGGCGGGCCTCTACGAGCGCTTCCTGCTGTTCGACCGGGCCGAGGCCGAGCTCGACCTGGCGCTGCAGCGCGAGCGCGGTTCGTACGAGGTGCAGTGGGCGCGCGGGCGCTTCCTGCTCGCGCGCTGGCGCGAGCGCGAGGCGCTGGCTGCGCTCGAGCTCGCCTCGCGCTTCGCGCCCGACGATCCGAATCGCAAGAGCGAGCGTGTCGAGATCCGCAACGATCACGGTCGCGCGTTGATCGCCAACGGCGAACTCGCCGCCGCGCGCGACGTGTTCCGCGCCGCACTCAGCGCAGAGAGCTCCGATCAGCGCGCGCTGGTCGGTTGGATCAGCGCCGTGATGCTCGAGGGCGGCGACGTCGCCAAGGCCCTGGCCGATGCGGGCGCGCTCGGCTCCGCCGCGGCGAGTTGGCTGGCCGATCCAGTCGGGGCGAACGCCGCGTTGCCGAACGCCGAGCCGGAGCTCCTGCTGCTCGGAGGTCTGCTGCAGCTGCGCGCGGGGGCCTTCGCGAATGCGCGCGACCTGTTGCTGCGCGCGCGCGAGGCGGATCCGCTGCGCGAGGTCGGCGCGCTGCGCGCGCAGAGCTGGCTCGCGGAACTGTGCGGAGCCTCGGAGGAGGCCTGGGCGAGCATCGAGCGCGCCCACGCGGCCGATCCGACCGATGCCTGGGTGCTCTACCAGCGCGGGCGGCTGGCGCGCGCGCGCGACGATGAGGAGACGGCCGAGGCGATGTTCCAGCAGGCCTTGGCGCGCGAGATCGACTGCGAGGCCGTGCTGGTCGAGCTGGGCCGCCTGACGCAATCGCGCGGCCGACACGCCGACGCGGAGCGCTACTACGATCAGGCGCTGCGGCTGGCGCCGCAGCGCGCGTCGACGCACGTGCTGCGCGGCGCCAACGCGCTCGAATCGGGGGATCTGGGCGCCGCGCGCGGCGCTTTCGCGGCAGCGCTCGCGCTCGATCCCAACGAGCCGACGGCGGCCGCTGGCGCGGCCTGGTGCGTGTACCGCTCGGGCAATCCGAAGGAAGCGCTGATCCAGCTCCGCGCGCTCGACGACCGCCGCCGCTCGCAGCCCGACAGCGATCCGTGGCGCGCCTGGGCGAACGCGCAGGTCCTGCGCATCGCCGACCACCTCGACAAGACGCTGTGGACCGATCGTTTCGATCGCAACACGCTCAAGAACGGGTGGACCGCCGACGAAGGCGCCGGCCCGATCGTCTCGATGCTCGAGGGCAACGTGAAGATCGAAGGCCAGTTCAAGGAGCCCGGGAAGGTGCGCGTGTTCCAGACCTTCAAGTCGGCCAGCCAATTCGTGTCGATCGAGGCGAGCCTGTTCGTCGCACCAGGATCGCAGGCGCGCGTCGGCCTGTTCGTCGCGCGCGAGAAGGAAGGGCGCGGCCGCCTGGACGTGCTCTCGGAGGCGCGCGTGTCGCGTCACTCCGAGGGGCAGCTGCAGGCGCGCTTCGTCAAGTCCGGCGAGAGCGACGTGCCCGAGAACGACATCGTCGGCACGCCCTTCCCGGCCGGCAAATGGGTGCGACTGCGCATCGAGATCGGCGGCGACTCGACGCAGCCGCTGGTCAACGTGCTCGTCGACGGCGTGCCCGTGCGCGAGGGCGTCGCGATGCCCGGTCTGGGCCGCGCGTCCACCGAGCTGCGCGCCGGCGTGTTCGTCGAGGGCGAGGTCGGACGGGCCACGCTGGTGCGCATCGACGACTGCGACATCGTCTACCGCGGAGTCGCGCAGTGAGACGCGCCGGCTTCACGCTGATCGAGCTGCTCGCCGTGCTCGTGATCCTGGCCATCCTGATGGCCGTGCTGATCACGCAGTTCGACGGCGTGCTCGGCTCGTCCAAGGAGCGGCTGACCAGCGCGTCGTTGTCGAATCTCGCGCTGGCGATCGACGAGTACGAGGCCGAGCACGGAGACTACCCGCCGTCGACGCCGCCGCAGGCCTGGGGGGCGTTGCCGAACACGCTCAATCTCGGCATCGAGTGCCTGGTCGTCGCGTTGCACTCCAAGGGCACCAAGGCCGGCGGCGGCGCCTTCGAGGACCTGCTCGTCAACAGCGACGGCGACAACTCGAAGAGCCGGTTGACGGAGTTCAACACGACCGAGCTGTTCGAGCTCAAGGACCAGTGGGACAACCCGGTCGCCTACCAGCACCGCGCCGACTACGGCAACCCGCAAACGTACCTGACGATCAACCCGGACACGGGCGAGGAGATCGAGAGCACGTTCCGCGCGCGCACGAACCAGCAGACGGGCCTGTTCGTGCGGCCCGACAAGTATCAGCTCGTCTCGGCCGGCGCCGACGGCCGTTTTGGGACAGCGGACGACGTGACCCTCTGGGGCAACACCCCCTAGGATCCTCACAGGTCGGACTCATGCCGACGCCTAGCACACGCCAGCACACCGGCCAGGCCCGCCAGGGCCTGACCCTGCTCGAGCTGTTGCTCGTGCTCGGAATCCTGAGCGCGGTGATGGGGCTGGGCCTGGGCATGTTCGCGGCCCTGGACGTTTCGAAGCGCCAGGCCGTCGGGCTCGTGCGCAACACGCTGCGTTCGGCGCAGAATTCGGCCATCAGCCGGCGCGCCGAGGCGGCCGTGCGCATCGAGCCCAAGCGCCGCGCGCTGGCGCCGCGTTTCCAACAGATCATCGGCACCTGGCACTTCGAGTCGCCCGAGCTGGCGGGCGCGTTCGGGATCAGCGGCCGTGCGATCGACGCCGAGCTGACCGAGGACGGCTACATCGGACGCGCGCTCGAGCTCGACGTCGAGGCCGAGGGCGCGCGCGTCGAGCTGCCGATCCAACGCGACTCGGCTTCCGACTTCCGCTACGGCTTCGCGCTCGAGTGCGCGCTGCGCCGCGGCAGCGCGGATGCCGGCGAGATCGCGAACGCGGGCGGGTGCTTCGGGCTGCAGGTGCTGCGCGACGGCGCGCTGCGCGGCTGGTTCGCGCCGGAGGCGAATGCGCAGGACGGCGGCGTCGCGCGCGGCGGCCACGTGATCGCGCAGAGCGAGCCCGGAGCGCTGCCGCTGGGCGTGTGGAAACGCGTGCGCTTCGAGTACGCGCAGCAGGAGCTCGTGCTCTCGATCGACGGCGTGGCCGTCGCGCGCGTCGAGGAGCAGGCGCCCGTGTGGGCGCTCGAGGGCCCGCTCGTGATCGGCAGCGCGCGCAGCCCGTTCCGCGGACAGCTCGATGCGCTCGTGCTCACCGCGGTTGCCGCGACCGCCGACGTCGAGCTGCCCAAGGGCGTGTCCTTCCCGCCCGAGAGCGAGCTCGTGCTGCGTTTCCAGGCCGGCGGCGGCCTCGACCGCCGCGCGCACGAGAAGCCGGTGCGCATCGCGCTGGACTTCGAGGACGGCGCGCGCGAGTGGATCACGGTCGGCTTGTACGGGACCGTCGAATGAGCGCACACCCGATCACGGCCGCAGGCTCCAGCCGGCGCGGCTTCGCGATGCTGACCGTGCTGCTCGTGCTGCTGGCGCTGCTCGTGCTGCTCGCGCCATTCCTGCTGACGGTGCGCAACGCCGACTCGGCCAGTCAGCAGCTGGTCGATCAGGCCGGATCGCGCGTCGCGCTCGACACCGCCGTGCGCCATGCGCAGGCACGGCTGCAGGGCACGCACCCCGCGCTCGACAAGACGCCGTACTGGGACGACGCCCGGGAATTGTCGGTCGACAACCGCTTCGCCGGCTCAACCTACGATCCATCCGACCCGCGCGGCACGATGTGGGATCTCGACGTGCGCGACGAGGCCGGGCTGATCGATCTCAACAGTGCGCCGCCGCAATTGTTCGCGAACCTGCTGGGGCGCGCGTCGCAGCTCGCCGATCAGGTCGCCGCCGACGCGGTGGAACTCCCCGTGCTCGATGCGAGCGGCTTCGACGCGCAGGGCTTCCTGTGGATTCGCGGCGAGATCCTGCGCTACCAGCAACGCGACGGATCGGTGTTCCGCCAGTTGCAGCGCGGCCTCGGCTCGGCCGTCGACAGCGAGGGCAAGGCCGATCCCTGCCTGCCCCGGCCCGCGCAGAACATCCCGCGCGTCGCGGTGGCGATCGATCAGGCCATGCTCGCGATCCCGCTGTGGCGCTTGCAGGGAGCGGGCGAACTGCGCGCCTTCGACGGTCCCGAGCAGGCGCGCGACGCGGAGTCGCTGATGCTGTCGGGCGGCCTGCCGCCGCAGGTCTGGCAGCAGCTCGCGCGCTTCACCACCGTTCACGGCGGCGTGCGCGCCGGTCAGGAGTGGCAGGCGCCGACGCGCGTGACGAACGATCTCGTCGGCGGCAAGGATTGCAGCGTCAACGTCGCCAACAGCCGCTGGTTCGGAGCGGGCACGACCGTGCGGATCTTCGACGGGCGCACCAGCGAACTCGCGCTGGTGCTCGAGCTCGGTCGCGGCGGCTCGCTGCGGCTCGCGCGCCCCGTGGTGAATTCGTACTCGGCCCAGGAAGCGCAGATCCAGCCGCTGGCGCGACGCGCGGTGAACCTGAACAGTGCGCCGGTCGAAGTGCTCGAAGCCCTGTTCCTGCACGTCGGCCTGGCGCGTTCGCGCTCGCGCGTCGGCCCCGAGCAGGCGCGGCGCCTGGCGCAGGTGGTCGTCGTTTCGCGCCCGTTCACCGGTTTCGAGGACTTCCTGAATCGCGTGATCCTGCCGTCGGCCGGACTGCAGGCCTTGCCGGCCGACGCGCCGATCGTGCCCGAAGACTTCGCGTCGCCCGATGGCGCGTCGGCTCCGCCGCCGATCCTCGACCAGGACAGCGCGATGGCGCTGTATCGCAACGGCATCAACGCGAACGATGCCGAGCTCGGCTGGGCGACGCTGCCGTTCTGCTTCACGTCGCGCGAGGTCTTCGGCTTGGACGTGCGCTCTTCGGTGAACCGCGCGCGTCCCGGCGAAGCGGCCGGCGTCGAGGGCTCCTCGCGCCGGCGCGACCAGGTCGAGCTCGTCGTCCCGCAGCGCGAGCTCTTGACCGTGCTCGCGCGGCAGGAGGACTTCGACGAAGCGGCGCGCCTGTCGGCCGACGCTCCTTGGTGGACCAGCGGGCCGCGGCCGACGCTGCGCTGGGACGCGCAGTACGGCGCGGTGCCGCCGCCGTACACGTCCGCGCACGTCGGCGGCTGGGCGGGTGACCTCACGAACCTCCAGGCCGGCACGGTGCCGAACGTGACGCCGTCCTTCCCGTCGCGCGGCGAGACGGCCTGGGTGCAGCCGTGGGCCGCGCGTGCCGACGAGAGCGGGCAGCGCCAGGGCCGCGTGATTCACTTCGATTGGGAGACGCGCGATCCCGAGGGCCGCTACCTGCCCGACGAGACGGTGGTGCGGCCGGCGAACGACGCGCTGGTCGGCTGGACCGACGGCAACGGCTTGCTGCGTCCGATCGGATTCGAGGCCTGGTACAAGCCGCGCGGCCTGCAGGAAGGCGACCTGCTCTTCGACCTCGGCGGCGCGCAAGGTCAGACCGACCGCGTGTCGTTGCTCGTGCAGGGAACCGACCTCGTGCTGCGCGTGCTCGATGCGTTCGGCGACCACCCCGCCACGCCGCAGTTCGTCGAGCAGGGCGAGGCGCGCTGGCCGTTGTCGAACCTGCCCGACGAGATCTGGTCGCACGTCGCATTCGACGTGCGCGGAACACGTGCGGACCAGATCGCGCTGTTCGCCGACGGCATGGCGCGACCGGAAACGCGCGGGCTGACGCGTTTGACGGCGCCGCTGCTGGACGGTTCCTCGCAGATCGACGTGGAGACGACCGAGGGCTTCCCCGATCCCTGCGTGCTGCGAATCGGCGAGGAGCTGATCGAGGCCCGTGTCAGCAGCGCGACGCGCTTCACCTGCCTGCACGAGAGTTCAGGTCCCTTCGCCGGACGCGGCGGCCGCATGGCGCGCGAGGAAATGAACCTGACGGTGACGGGCACGGGGGTGACCTCGGTCCCGCTGGTCGGCCTTTCGAAGAACCTGAACCACGCAGCGGGCACGCCGGTGATGTTGTACGGCTACTCGCTCGCGCTCGCATCCGATGTGCTGACCGGCGAGGGAGCGCTGCCGGGCGCGATCGGTCCGTTCGCGGTTGCGCAGGTCAACGCCGTGGTCGGCGGCAGCGCGACCAAGGGCGACGAGATCGTCATCAACGATCCGACCAATCCGACCGGCGGCATCGCGACGCTGGCGCTGGGGAACGGCATCGAAGGCAATGCGAGCAACGTGACCGCGCTCGAACTCGGTCCGGCCGATGCAGCCATGCCGCAGGGCGCGGTGATGAGCGCGTTCTCGCAGCAGGGCGGCTACGCGGTGATGTGCCAGATCGCGCTGTCGATCCGCAATCAAACCTCCGGTCTGGTCATCACTCCGACGGTGACGACGAAGGGCACGCCGATCTTCGGGATGGAGGTGATCCGCTACTCGGGCTGGTCGAACAATCGGCTCTTCATCGCGCAGCGCGGACTCTCTCCCGGCGAACTGGGCTACAACGCACTGCAGTCGCAGCCGGGGCAGAGTGTGCCGACCTACGGCGGTCGCCGCGCGTTCGTGACCGAATGGGGCGGCAATGTGCAGGACCCCGCCAAGGTCAATGCAACGCTGCGTTACCAGCTCTTCGTGTTCCCGATCTCGGTGCCCGCGTCTCCCGCCGCGAACTTCCCGGTGCCGATCAACTTCAAGTCGCAGATCGCGCAATTCGTGCACACCGGTGCCGATCGAGTGCGCACCGAGTGGCTGCGCTACGACTCGATCGCGAACAACCAGCTCGTGCGCGCCGATCCGATCTACCTGCAGCGCGCGTACGTCTCGGCCGTGCTCCCGATCCCTGCCCAGATCGACGGCAAGCCCGGGCCGGTCGGCGGCGGGGGCGGCGGCACCGGGCCCGGCGGACCGGGCGGACCGGGAGGACCGGGCGGCACCCCGCCGTTGCCCGAGCCGGAGCCCGATCCTGCTCCACAGCCACAACCGCCGAGCACCGTGCAGAGCACGGGGGCCCCTTCGACCTCGGTGTGGAGCCCGACCATCGGCGCGATGGAGCCGAATTACGACGACTACGCGCTGACGAAGGCCGTCTGGAGCGCGCTGCAGTTCCGCGGCGTGCTCGGCACGTACCCGCACCCGCACGAGGCGGGCACGCGGATCGTGCCGGCATTCCGCACGGTCGAGGGTGGCCCGAACACCGGCTGGCCGGGCGGTCTCGACCAGGCCTTTTTGCACGACGGCGATCCGAACGCGCCGGCCTGGCCGGTCACCGTGCAGCACGCGCAAGCGCCGTACGAGTATCCGGTGTACGCATGGCAACAGGATCCGACCGGTGCGCTCGCGCAACCGGGCAATATCGAGATCTGGAGCTACAGGAGCGGCAGCTACTCGTTGCAGAGCTATCAGAACGAGGAGGACACCGGCCTCGAGCACGAGGGCTACTGGGTCGCGCTCGACGACGGCTCCCCGATGCTGATCCCGTCCGGTGCCTTCGGCTCGGCGGCCGGCTCGTCCGTCATGGTCGACCGGCGGCTGCAGTCGCGCCTCGCGCTGTTCCCCAGCGGTGAGCGCCCGCGCGTCGCGCCGACGGTCAAGCTCGGTGGTGCGGTCGCCGCGTCCAACGCCGGCATCGGCGCGCCCGTCTCGGCCGGCGCGATCCCTTCCTGCGTCATCGACGAGGTCGTGTTCGGCTCGACCGCATTCCCCACGGGCAACCTGGGTGATCCCGGCCTGGGCGCGCAACTGATCGTCGCGACCCCGCTGGTCGCCGGATCGAACGGATTCCAAGTCGCCGCCAATGCGGTTCGACTGCCGAACGGATCGATGACCCAGCTCGGTGTACTCGGCGCGCTGCCGGAGGACGCCGGTCTGCTGCGCATCGGCAGCGAGATCGTCGCGTACATGGACCGCGATCCGCAGTCGGGCCAGATCGTGATCGCGCCGGGTGGCCGCGGCCTGCTCGGCAGCGATGAGGAGACGCATGAGGTCGGCGAGTGCGTGACCTTCCTGTCGCACCGCACCGTCTCGCGGCTGGCTCTGGATGTGAAAGGCAGCGAGGCGCTGCTGCCACTGGCCTCGCTGGACGAGTTCCCGCAGGCCGGCACCGCGCTCGTCGGCGGCGAGCTGTTCCACTGGACGCGCCAGCGCGGCGGCGGGCTCGAGATGCCGCTCGCCTCGAGCACGCCCGGCGCCGATGACCAGCGCGGCGGCCCGCTCTTCCGCGGCCGCTACGGCACGACGGCGGACGCGCATCTGGCCGGCAGCGCCGTCGTGCAGTTCCCGTTCCGTTACTGGGATCGCTGGGCCGAGCGCGCCGACGCGCCCGAGCTCGCGTACTACGGCGCCTGCATCGACCAGCCCGGCGCGTGGTGGAAAGAGGGCTTCTGGCAGGCCGAGCCCGGGCAGGCTCCCGGTCCCCATGTCGGCATGCTCGTGCGCTTCGACCGCGCGGTGCCGTGGGACGCCGATCCGAGCGAGGGCGGTCCGCTGCGCCTGCAGTGGGAAGGTCTGCCCGAGGGCAAACCGCATCCGTTCGAAGCGCTCGCCGACCGCGTCGAGCTGCGCGCGTTCGTCAAGCACGAGCCGACTTCCTTCGACTACGCCAACGGCACCGCGCACGGTTGGAAGTGCGCGCCACGCTTGAAGCTCTTCGGCCTGCGCTCGTACGCCCCGGGTCGCACGCTGCGGAGGCTGGACGAATGAGCGGACGCCGCAGAGGTCTCACGCTGATCGAGCTCGTGCTCGCGCTCGGGTTGGCGTCGTTGCTCGTGCTCGCGCTGGTCACGCTGCTCGACACGTCGCTGTCCTTGTGGCGCAAGACCGAGGAGCGCCGCTCGAAGAACGAGCTGTCGAGCGCGGTGACCGAGTTGCTCGCCTCCGATCTCGCGGCCGTCGAGAGCGGGCCGCGCGGCGACCTGCTGGTCGAATGGGCGCTGTTCGACGTCGACGGGGATGGGCTGCCGCGCCTGCCTTGCCTGCGCCTGCGGATGGTGCGCGCGGCATCGGCGGGCGAGATCGAGCGGCTGCAGGTCGATGCGGCCGAGAAGGCGCACGGTCAGGGGCTGGTCGAGGTCTGCTGGGCGCTGCTGCCCTCCTCGACCACGGCCGCGAACCGCGAGTGGGAGGGTCTGCTCGCGCGCGGCGTGCGGCTGTACGGACCGGGAGCGGGCACTTCGCTGCTCGACCCGCGCTTCTTCGGCAGCGGCGGCCGCCCGCCGGCCGGCGTGCTCGAGGACGTGACCGGCGGCGTGCTCTGGTTCGAGGCGCTGTGCGCGGGCGTGGGGACGGACCTGTCGCGCGGCTGGGAGATCGGCGCGGCGCGCGAACAGGCTTGCACGAGCTGGGATGCGCGCGGCGACGGCCGCCCGGACGCCGAGCGCAGCGCGAGCAACGAGGATGGCGCCGCGATGCAACCGCTTGCCTCGCCGCTCGGCGTGCGCCGTCCGCAGCTGCCGCGCCGCATGCGACTGACACTGGAGGTCGAGACGCCGCGCGCGCGCCAGCGCCGCGTGTCGACGCGCGCCGACTTGGGGCTCAAGGAAGGCAGCGTGATCGTCGACGACGCGACGAAACTGCCTCCACCGGGGACTTTCCTGTTGCTGGACGAGGAGTGGCTCGAGTTGGTCGGCACGAGTGCGAACGAGGCGCGCGTGCGCCGCGCGCAGCGTGGCACCCGCGCGGCAGAGCACAAGGCCGGCACCTGGCTGAGGTACGGCGAACGCAGCCTGCGCGAGGTGGTCGTGCCGGCGCAGCGCGAGGACTGGAGACCATGAGCGTGCCGTGCCGTATCTCGACGAGCCGGCGTCGCCGCGCCACGCGCCGCGGTTTCACGCTGCTCGAAGTCGTGCTGGCGATGGGCATCCTCTTGCTGGGCCTGTCGGTCGTGCTCGGCCTGCTGTCCTTCGGCGCCGCCCTGGCGCGGACTTCGGCGATGCGCACGACCTCCGCCCAGGCGGTGGAAGCGGTGCTGGCCGACCTCGAGGAAACGCTGTTCGAACTCGACAAGAGCGGCGAGGCCGCCGCTCCGGTCGCGATCGTCGATCGCGCCCTGCCGGGCGATGCCCAGATCGTGTACTCGGCCACGCCGACGCTGCTGCCGCTGCAGCCCGACGCGGTCGTCGAGGAATACCACGTGCGGGTCGAGCTCGGCTGGCTCGCCTCGGGGGTCCGCAAGAGCGCGCGCTTCGAGACCGTCTTCCCGCGCCAGGTGCCTTTCGGCGAACGCCAGCGCGCCCGCACGAATTCCGAGCGCTGAAGCCTATGATCCACAATATGCGTCTCCCGTCCCTGATCGCCGTGCTGGCGATCTCGTTCCTCCTCGCGCTCGCGCCCGTTGCACAGGATGCCGGCCCGGGCCCGGCCGCAGGCGCAGCCGCCGCGCGCATGATCAAGCTGCGCGACGGTTCGATCCTGTGGGCGTCGATCCGCTCTCACACCAGTGAACGACTGGAATTGGTGCGCATCGACACCGGCGGCCGTGTGGCGCTCGACTGGAGCCGCCTCGATCCCTCCCAGGCGCGCGAGCTGCAGATCGACTTCGGCTACCTCGATCCCAACGGGGGCGAGGTGCTGGTGAGCGCCGATCAGGTGCCGCTGACCGACGGCCGCAACGTCGTCGGCAAGATCGTCAATCACGCGCCGGACGCCTTGCACATCAAGACCGCGCAGAGCCTGCTGCAGGTGCCGCTCTCGCGCATCGCCGGTCCCGCGACGCAGGTGCAGGTGCCGGCGCTGGACATCTACACGAAGGAAGAGCTGTACCAGCAGAAGCAGCTCGAACTCGCCGCGAGCGGCCTGCCGGCGGGGGAGTCCGATTTCGAACTGGCGCGCTTCTGCGAGAAGATCCTCGACTACGCCGGCGCGGCAAAGCACTACGGCGAGGCCGCCGCGAAGGACCCGGCCTTCAAGCCGGCCGATGTCGCCGCCGCCCGCGCGCGCACGACGGCGCGCGCCGCGCTGCAGGAGCAGGTCGATGCGATCGCGACGATCGACCTCGAGCGCAAGCGCGAGAATTTCGACAAGGCGCTCGCGCTGTCGCAGGCGTTCCGCGACCGCTGGCCGCAGAGCCCGCTGCTGCCCGAATGGAAGAAGTCGCTGGACCGCCTGGAGAAGGCGCGCGAGGCGTACTTGAAGCAGCAGATCGCGTCGCTCTGGTTCCGCGAGGCGGAGCGGCTGTGCCGCGCCGCGGCGCAGAAGTACTCGTTCGCGCAATGCGTCGAGTACGCCGGCGGTGCGCTCGCGCAGGAGACGTTGGATGCGGTCACGGCGAGCCTGCAGAAGTCCGCCAAGGGGCTGGAGCCGGCCAAGGTCAAGGCGTTGTGGGACGCGCGTGAGAAGCGCGGCCAGCGCCGTTCCTCCTACGGTCTCGGCACCTGGCTGCTCGGCGAGGAACGCGCGCGCAAGGACCTCGACAAGAAGAAGGATCCCGCCAAGCCCGAGCTTCCCAAGGCCGTCACGAGCGAGCAGCAGAAGATCGAGGAGGCGCTCGCGCGCTACCTGAAGAACCAGGAGGTCGCGCGCAAGGCCGCCGGCGGCGGCGCGCAGGACTCCGAGGATGCGGAGGGCTACTGGCGCGAGCAATTGGTCGCCACCAAGGTGCAATGGATGCTCGCATACCACGCCGAGTACGGCGGAACGATGCAGGTCATCACCGTACAGGGCGAGAACTGCCCCGAGTGCGCGGGCAAGGGCGCGACCGAGGTGGCTTCCGGCGGCATCGTGCCGAGCACGCCCGGCAACTCGGGCGGCGGCGCGCGCAGCGGCCAGACCGCGGTCAATTCGGGCAGCCGGCTCGTGCCGTGCAACACGTGCAAGCACACCGGCGTGATCCGCCGCGTGGTGTATCGGTAGCCGTGCGCGGCCTTCTCTGCGCCGGATTGTCGATGCTCGCCGCCTGCGCGGCGCCGAGTGCGCCGCGCGAGCGCGCCGCGGACGCGCCGCCGCTGGCGGGAACGGAGA
>VGZE01000001.1 GCA_016872755.1 Planctomycetota bacterium | reverse complement strand
CGACGTCGACAACGACGGCGACTACGACGCCATCTCCGCGGAGGACGGCGGCAACAACGAGAAGCTCTACAAGAACATCCTCAACCCCGGCGACAACAAGGCGGCTCTGATCGCGAAGACCGAGCAGCTCGGCAACAACACCGCCGCGGCTGCACTGCGCACCGCACGCGCGACGATCAAGGACTCGGGCAGCTACTACAACACCTGGTACAACGCGAACAAGGTGCGCATCACGGTCGACGGCTGCACGCTGCCGGACGTGACGGCGATCACCAGCCAGGGCAACGTGTTCCGCGCTCGTCTGCCCGGCAACCTCGTCGGCGCGGTCAGCTACACGTGGCGCTCGACCGACGAGCACGGCAATACCGGCGTCTCGGCGGCCAAGAACTACACGGGTTCGACCGGCGCCGCGCACGCGGTGGCGTTCGGCACGGGTACGGCGGGCACCAGCGGCACGCCCGGCATCAAGGCGCTGTCGGTTGCGTTCCCCGGCACGACGTCGCACATCGCGGTCACCGGCCTCCCCGCCGGCACGACCACGCTGCTCTACGTGACGGACACGAAGCTCGCTTCGCCGCTCTTCCTGACGGGTCTGTGCAACATCAACATCATCGGGACGATCCTCGGCCAGAAGCAGGGCCCCGCTGACGCGACCGGCTGCCTGGTCGGTTCCTTCCCGATCCCCGTGACCGCGCCCGCCGGCCTGAAGTTCTACGCGGAAGGCTTCGGGATCAACGGCATCGCGGGCAACCTGCTCTCCTCGACGCAGGGCCTCGAAGTCACGGTTCAGTAGCCGGGAACGAGTCCGACCCTTCGGACCAGGACGGCCCGGTAGAGCTCGGCTCTACCGGGCCGTCTGCGTTCCCTGTCCGATTCGCTCCGGGTGCGATCACTCCAGCCAGCGTGCCGGCGCTCCCCGGCGTCTTCCTGCTTGTCCAACTCGATGACTGCTGCCTTGCGACTCGCTCTGTTGGGCGCCCTGGTGCATCCGGCGGCGGCCCAAACCGTCTTCGTCGACGCCTCGTCCGCGCTGCCGCAAACCGGTTCGTTCACGGAGAACGTGGACTTCGCCGACGTCGACCTCGACGGTGACTGGGATGCCGCGTTGGCCGACGGCGGCGACTTCGGCAACGACCAGAACCGCCTGTGGATCAATCAAGGCGGAGCGCAGGGCGGTGTGCCGGGTGTGTTCGTGGACGCCACGGCCGTCGCGCTGCCGGTCCTGGCGGACGACAGCCGCGACGTCGAATTCGCCGACATCGACGCTGACGGAGACCAGGACCTGTTCACGTCGAACACCAGCCATGTCCTCAACCAGGCGAATCGCTGGTGGGTCAACCTGGGAGCCTCTCAGGGTGCGCAGTTGGGCCACTATGCGGACGAGACCGCCTCGCGCTGGATCGGTCTCGGCAGTCCGGGCTCCTCGCTGCCGGCCTCATCGGTGCTCGCCTCCGGAGGATTCATCGACTGGTCCTGCGACAGCGATTTCGCGGACCTCGACGACGATGGCGACCTCGATCTCGCGCAGTCCAGCTACGGTGCCGCCTTCGGCGGCAATGTCCCGACCCGACTGTTCACCAACGACGGCACCGGGCTGTACGTCGAGTTCAACCCGACCGGCCACCAGATGTCGACGACGCTGCTGCAGCCCGGCGAGCCGGGCCTGTGGTGCGAGGGCCTGCAGACGCCGAATACGTTCGACACCAGCGGCGCGAGCTGCGACATCGCGACCAGCGGGCTCGACGTGGACCTCGCCGATCGCGATGGCGATTTCGACGTGGACCTGTGGCTGTGCGCGCGACAAGAAGCGCCGCGTTGGTTCGCCAATCGAAGTGTCGAGAACGGCGGCACGCTCGGCTTCCGCGACCTGACCGCGAGCGCCTTTCCGGCCGGGTACTGGTCGGGGAGCGACAACATGGCGCAGGAGCAGTGCGACCTCGACGGCGATCTCGACCTCGACCTGCTTGGCGTGAACTGGCCGGGCGCGAACGAACTCGTGCTGGTGGCCCAGCCCGGATGGGTCTACAGCGCGGGACAGCAGCTTCCGAGCTCAGGCCTCGCCGATGCCGAGGTCGATGCGGCGGACTTCGACGGCGACGGCGATCTGGATCTCTACGCGGCCGCGTTCTTCGGTTCCAATCGCCTCTACACCAACACGCCGGCCGGTTTCTCTTTCGCCGCGGGTTCGGGGGCCGGCGCACCCAGCGATCGTTCGCTCGACGCTGACGCGGCGGACGTGGATGCCGATGGCGACACCGACGTGCTGTGCGCGGAGGATGCAGGGCTCTCGGAGCGGTTGCGACTCAATGTGACGCAAATCGCCGACGTCGCGGGGCCGCGCATCGCGGGTCTGCAGACGCTGCCCGCGCAGACGGCCGCGTTCGCGCCGCGCTCGTTCCGCTCGGCCGTGCTCGACAATGCGAACCTGTACACGACTCGCTATGCCGCGATCGACGTACTGGTGACGGTCGGCGGATGCGCGCTCGGCGAGTGGCCGGCGCGCTGGAGCGGCGGTCAGCTCTTCCGCGCCGAGCTGCCCGGCAACCTGCTCGGTGCGATCGAATTGCGCGTGCGCGCGAGCGACGAGTACGGCAATACGACGCTCTCCGCGCCGACCTCGACCAGCGGAACGTACGCGCCGTCTCCGCTGGCGAGCTTCGGCAATGGCAGCGCGGGACCGTTCGGCGTCCCGCAGCTCGAACTCCTGTCGGTGCCGTTCGCGGGCAGCCCATTCCATCTCGCGCTGCGCGGCCTGCCGCCGTCCGCGTTCGCGCTGATCGGTCTGACGACCCAAGCCCTTCCGACGCCGCTGTTGCTGCCCGGCCTGTGCGAGCTCAACGTGGCGGGCAGCCTGCTCGCATCGAAGGGCGGTCCCTGCGATGCGCAGGGTTGCCTGGTGTGGACGATCGCGCTGCCCGCGGGCGTGCCCAGCGGCGTCACCGCCTACGCCCAGGGCTTCGCGCCCGGCCTCGGGGTGAGTGGAAACGCATTCGCGGCGAGCGCCGGGGCCGCGATCACGGTTCCCTGACGGTGCCGGCGCCGAGCATCGGTTAGCATCGACGACACGCATGAATGCGCTGCGCTACCTGCCATTCGCGCTGAAGCCGTTCGGCGGTTCGGGCGTGCCGGTGCACCTGACCCTGTTCGTGACCGGCGCCTGCAACCTGCGCTGCCGGCACTGCTTCCACTTCAAGGAGGTCGCGGACTCGGTCCCCGGGCCCGAGCTCGAGCAGGTGCGCGCTCTGGCCGACAGTTGCGCGCGCCTCGGGCCGCTGTTGTGGGTCAGCTTCGGCGGCGGCGAACCGTTCCTGCGGCGCGACCTGGCCGACCTCGCACAGGCCTTCGCGCGGCACGGGCTGCGGCATCTGGCGATCCCCACCAACGGGCTGGTCGAGCGCATGGAAGCGACCGTGCGTGCGATTCTCGCGGCCTGCCCCGAGACCTACCTGTCGATCGCGGTGTCCTTCGACGGTCCTCCGGACGTGCACGATTCGATTCGGCAGGTGCGCGGAGGCCATGAACGCTCGAAGCAGGCCGTGCTGCGGTTGCGCGGCATCGCGCGGGAGACCGAGCGCCTCGGCGTCGGCCTGATCACGACGGTCACGCGCGAAAACCAGGAAGTGCTCGCCGCGCACGTCGACGAGCTGGTGCGCGAGCTGCGGCCGGACAATCTGACCATCAACCTCGCGCGCGGCACCGCGCTCGACACGGGCCTTCTCGACGTCGATCCGTCGCGCTATCGCGAGGTCGTGGAGGCCAAGCGACGGTTGATGCGCGAGGGCGTGCTGCCCTATTTCCGCTACCCGCTGGCGAAGCTCGCCAGCGCCCGCGACGACCTGATGTACGAGCACATCGAGCGGCAGGCGCGCGGCGAACGCGAGCCGCACCTGCCGTGCACGGCGGGCACGCTGTCGGCGGTCGTGTTCGAGGACGGCAGTGTGCGGCCCTGCGAGATCCTGCCCGACACGCTCGGCAACCTGAACGACGTCGGTTGGCGGCTCGACGAGCTGTGGAATTCCGAGCCCGCGCAGGCGCTGCGTCGACGCATCCGCGAGCAGCGCTGCGCGTGCACGTGGGAGTGCGCACAGGCCGACAACGTGCTGTTCAATGCGCGCAGTTGGCCGAAGCTCGCGCTGCGCACCTTGCAGCGCTGAGGCGGACCGCCATGCGCATCGCCGTTCTCGTTCCCTGCCGCAACGAGGGCCGCGTGATCGCGCGCAAGCTGCGCAACCTGCTCGCGCTGCGCTGGCCACAGGCATCGGCCGCCGCTCCGCACGCCGTGTTGGTCGTCGACGACGGCTCGGAGGACGACACGGCGGCGCAAGCCGCCGCATTCGCGCCCGCCTATGCCGACGCCGGCATCCTCCTCGTGGTGCTGCGCAATGTCGAGCGGCCCGGCAAGGTCGGCGCGATGCGGGCCGGCCTCGCTCGCTGCGGATCGGGTTACGACCTCGTCGTGCTCAGCGACGCCGACGTCGTATTGGAATCGCAGTCGCTGACCGCGCTCGCGCAGGCCTTCGAGTGCGACCCGCGCCTGGGCATGGCCTGCGCGGCCCAGCGCTTCGTCGTCGACCTCGCCGATGACGGCAGTTGTCGCTCGCGCGATCTCCTGCCGCTTCGCGACGCCGGCGGCCGCTACGATCGCTGGACCGCGCTCGTGCGTCGCCTGGAGTCGCGGCGGGGGCTCTTGTTCAGCGTGCACGGGCAGTGCCTGGCCTGGCGCGCGAGCCTGGGGTTGTTGCCGCGCGACGGGTTGGCCGCCGACGACCTGGACCTGATGTTGCAGGTCCGCACGCTCGGGTTGCGCGTCGAGCTGGTGCCCGAGGCCGTGTTCGTCGAGCAGAAGACGCCGGCCGGCGCGGCCCGCGACGCGCAGGCGCTGCGTCGGGCGCGCGCCTACGTGCAGGTCGTGCGCCGCACGCCGGCGGCGGATCGAACGACCTTCGCGCGCCTGCAATCGGCCTGCTATCGCCGCTTGCCGCTCTCCGCGCCCGCACTCGCCGCGGCCCTGCTGCTCGGGATCCCGCTGGCCTGCGCGCTGGCGGGCGGCGCGACGGCGGCGCTGCTCGCGCTGGGCGTGGAGCTCCTGCTCGTCGCGAGCGGCCCGGGCTGGAGTCTGGCGCGCCTGCTCGTCACCATCGCGCGCGCGATGGCCCACGAGCGCACTTCGACGCAGCCGGACCGCTGGGAGATGGCACGCGCTTGAATCGGATCGCGTGGACGGCTCGCGAGCGTTGGCTCGTCGTGCTGCTGGTGGCGCTGGGATTCGCGCTGCGCGCGTGGACCGTCGTGCAGTACGAGCGCGCGCATCCGCAGGCGGCGGCACCGGTCATCGACGAGCGTTCCTACGACCGCTGGGCGCGCGAGATCGCCGCGGGCGAGTGGGTCGGTCGCGAAGTGTTCTTCCAGGAGCCGTTGTATCCGTACTGGCTGGCCTGCGTGTACCGCGCGAGCGACGGATCGCGCAGCGCGGCGCGTCACGCACAGGCCGCGCTCGGCGCCCTGACCGTGCTGCTCGTCTATCTGCTCGGTCGCAGGCTGGCCGGCGTGCGCGCGGGAGCCGTGGCCGGGTTGCTGCTCGCGCTGTATCCACCGCACTGGCACCTGGCCGCGCTGCTGCTCAAGGAGAATCTGTATCTGCCCTGCAGCGCGGCGCTGGTCTGGCTCGGCACGAGCCGGTCCCCGCGCGCAGCGACCTGGCTGGGCATCGGCCTGTTGGCCGGAGTCGGCGCGTTGTTGCGCGGCAACATGCTGCTCTTGCTGCCGCTGGTCGTCTTGTGGCCGCTGGCGCTCGCGCGCGGCGAGCGCAAGCGCAGCCTCGGTCGCGCCGCCCTCGTGGCGGCAGGCGCCGTGCTCGTGTTGTTGCCGGTGGCCGCGCGCAACTGGCATGTCGGCAGGGTGTTCGCGCTGACCACCAGCGGCGCGGGCACCAACTTCTACGGCGGCAACAACCCGTACAACCGCTACGGCGTCGCAACCGAGTTTCCGTGGATTCGCGGCATCCCCGAGTTCGAGGCGGGGGACTGGAAGAACGAGGCGGAGCGACGCGCCGGCCGCGCGCTGACGCCGACGGAGGTCAGCAGTCATTGGCTCGGCGAGGCCTGGGCGTCGATGCGCGCGGATCCCAAGCTGCATGCGCGCATCCTGTGGAACAAGCTGCGCCTGACGCTCGGCCCGTACGAGGTGCCCGACAACCACTGTCTGGCCTGGGACGCGCGCTACGTGCCGCTGCTTGCAGCTCCGCTGCCGGGCTTCGCGCTGCTCGGTTGGCTCGGCCTGTGCGGCGCGCTGCTGTGTGCGTGGCGCGCGCGCGCCCGGGACGCGGACGCCGAACCGGCCTTCGAGGTTTCGACGGCGCTTGCGCTCGGCCTGTTCGCGCTCGCCTATCTGGGGACCGTCGTGCTGACCGTGACCAGCGACCGCATCCGTCTGGGGCTCGTGCCGTTGCTCGCGCCGTTCGCCGGCTTCGCGGGAGTGGCGCTCGTCGCGTTCGCGCGCCGGCCGTGGCCGTGGCTCGCCTGCGCAGCCGTCGCGGCGAGCTTCGCGTGGACGCACAGCATGCCCAAGACGGAGCGCGAGGACGATCTGCTCGAGCGCGACTACAACCAGGCGAGTTACTGGGTTGCCGATCCCGCGCAGCGTGCAGCGGCACGCGCGCTCGCCGAGTCGCTCGACGCGGCGCGGCCCAATTCGAGCCGCGTGCTGATCCTCCTGGCGGAACTCGATTGGCACGCCGGCAGGGAGCAACTCGACGCGCCGGGTGCGCGCTCGGATCCGCAGCGCTCCGCGGCGGCGCTGGCCGTGTACCAGGCGGCGTTCGACCGGTTGAAGCTGGTGCTCGACCGCTCGACCGTCAGCGCGCGCGAACGCTTCCGCGCGCAGCGCCTGACCGGGTTGATCCAGCTCGACCTGCGCAAGTACGAGGCGGCAGAACGGCGCTTCCGCGAGGCTCTCGCCTTCGATCCGGCCGACGCGGACCTGCGTGTGTGGCTCGGGCAGAGCCTGTTGTTCCAGGCCGAACAGGCCGGTGCCGCCGGCGGCGCGGCCAAGGCGCGCGAGGCGCTGGAGTGCTTTTCGGCCGTGCCCTGGAAGGACGATGCGCTCGACGCACTGCGCGAACGCGCCCGCAGGCTCGCGACTCCGTAGGTCCGGCGTCAGCGCAGCAGGTCGGGCCCCGTGACGACGCCGGCGGCCATGGCGAGACGCCTCAGCTCCGTGGCGACTTCGCCGGCGTCCGGCGGCAGTTCGCGCAGTTCGCGCAGCAGCTCGCTCGCGACGGTCTCGTAGGCGACCTCGCCGGCCGCCTCGTACTTGTAGATCGCGAAGCTGTCTCCCTCGGGCAGCGGATCGGTGACGCCGCCGACCGCGAGCGCAGCCAGTGCATTGCGCTTGGCCGGGTAGCAGCGCTCCGGCACCACGTGACCGGGGACGAGCCCACCCTGGGCACGCGTCGCCGGATCCTGGCTGAGTTCCGCGGCCAGGGCGGCGAAGTCGGCGCCGGCGCGCAGGCGCTCGACAAGAGCGCGGGCGCGTTCCTCGGTGGCCTTGCGGCGCTGCTCGAGCAACTCGGTAGAAGTCGCGGGCAGGGACTCGGGCGTCGGCTCCAGCGGATCCGGCGCGATGCGGATCCAGCGCACGACCATGCCGCGCCCGGCGGGTCCGTAGCGCATTTCATGGAGCGCGCGCACCGCCGGCTCCGCGACCGTGCGACGCGCCATCAACAGCCGTTCGGCCGGCAGGCGCACACGGAATTCCTCGAGCAGATCGCGCTTCCAGTGCGCCTCGTCCCGCCAGCGCTGGCGGATCGCCGCGGCCAGGCGCTGCGCATCGCCCTTGAAGTCCGCGGCGAGCACGCGCGCCATTTCCTGCTCGACGCGCTGCTCGATCGCGGCGCTGTCGGCGCTGAGGCCGGCCGCGGCCGCTTCGCGCAACAGCGCGCGCTGCCCCGCGAAGTCGCGCGCGCGCAATTCCCCGATGCGCATGCGCAGCCAGGCGCCGAACGAGCGACGCGCGTGGTCGCGCCCTTGGAAGCGCAGCACGGCTTCGGCGGGATCGCGCGGAGTTTCGATGGAGTCCCTCTCGAACAGCGCCGGCAACAACTCCACCTGAAGATTTCCGCCCAGCCGCGAGCGCACGGCCGAAATCTCCTCGGCATCCGGCGCGGCGTGGCTCAGGTGCTCGATAAGCGATTGCTTCTCGCTCTCGACCGTGGCGTAGCGCGATTCGAGGATTTTCATCAGGTAGAAGGAGTTGTCGATGCGCATGACCGGGCTGAGCTCGCCGGCAGTCAAGAACTGGATCGCGAGCAGCACGTTTTGCGGCCATTCCGACAGGATCAGCGGGTCCTTCATCACGCCGCCTTGCTCGCGCGTCGCGGCATCGTCGCTGTAGGCCTGAGCGATCTGTGCGAAGGACTCGCCGTTCTGGATCTGCATGCGGTACAGGTTCATGCGGGCGCGGGTTTGCTGCACGATGGCCTGCCGCGCGGCAATCACCTCGTCGCCGCTCTCGCCGGGTTGTGGAGGCGGAAACTTCGCATCGACGCGCAGCATCTGAACGCGCATGTACCGCAGGGAGTTCCCGTAGCGGCGCTCCAGCTCGCGTTGCGCCAGCTCCTTGGTGATCACGCGCGTGGCGCGAGCGATCGATTCGCACAGCAGCTCGCCGCGCAGCTCGAGCCCGCGCCGGGCGCGGAACCCGGCCTCCGACAGACCCTCGGCAGCCAATTCCTCGATCCAGCGCGCGCGCGAGCCGCCATGAGCTCCCTGCACGCGCGCTTCGATTTCCTTGTCCAGCCGAAGGCGCAGCACCAGAACGTCGATCGGCAGCCCGAGTCGGGCGGCCTCGCGCTCGAGCTCCATGTGCACGCCGAAAGCGACCCCCTCGTCGTCGCCGTGCACACGCATCAGCCAGCTCTCGTATTCGGCCAGGCTGATCGGCTCGCCGTCGACGAGCATTGCGATGGAGGAGGTCGAGGCGGACGGCTCAGCATTCGCCTGCGCGCGAGCGGGCGCCCAGGGTTCGTGACCGAGCCAGGCACCGAGCAGCAGGAACAGCAGGCGTTTCATGGCAGGGATCCCTTGCTGATGCGCTCGAGCGCGGTGGAAAGGGCTGGTTGGAGCTCCGCCGGTCCGCCCACGGGAGGTGCGACGCGCCGGAGGATGCCGTCGCTGAGGCGATAGACGAGGCCGTGCACGGCGACCTCCTGGCTGCGGGCCCAGGCGTCCCGCAACACAGTCGTGCGCGACAGGCTCGCAACCTGGGAAAGCACGTTCAGCTCGCACAACCGATCGGCGCGCTGCTCCTCGCCCGCGACGGACGCGATCAGCTCGCGGTGCTCGAGCGCGACGTCCTTCACGTGCGCCAACCAGTTCTCGATCAGGCCCAGGCGCTCGCCGGTCAGCGCCGCTCTCACCCCGCCGCAGCCGTAGTGGCCGCACACGATCACGTCGCGCACGCGCAGCACGTCGAGAGCGAACTGCACGACCGACAGGCAGTTCAAGTCCGTGTGAACGACGAGGTTGGCGACGTTGCGGTGGACGAACATCTCGCCCGGCAGCAGGCCGACGATCTCGTTCGCGGGGACGCGGCTGTCGGAGCAGCCGATCCACAGGTACGCCGGGCGCTGCTGCGCTACGAGGCGCGCGAAGAACTGCGGGTCCTCGCGAACACGGCGCTGGGCCCATTCGCGATTCTTGTGGAAGAGCGTGTCGATGGCGTTCATCGGGCCGGCGAGCTGGTCAACGGGTCGGTGGAGGTCAGCAGGGGTTCGTCGGTGAACTGCATCGCATGCAAGCGCGCATACAGGCCGCCGAGCGACAGCAGCGTCGCGTGGGAACCGCGTTCGCGCAACTGTCCGCGGTGCAGCACCAGGATCTGGTGGGCGCGGCGCACGGTCGACAGCCGGTGAGCGACGACCAGCGCCGAGCGGTGCTCGAGCAGGCTGTGCGTGGCGCGCTCGATGCGCGCCTCGGTGGCCGAATCAACGCTGGCGGTGGCCTCGTCGAGCACGATCAGGCGCGGGGAGCCCGCCAGCGCGCGGGCCATCGACAACAGCTCGCGCTCTCCGGTCGAGAGCGTCGCGCCGCGTTCGGCCACGGGCGCATCGAGGCCGCCGGGCAGGCGCTCGACCAGCTCGCGCGAGCACGAGCCCTCCAGCGCGAGGTCCAGCGAGTCCGCGGAGACCGCGGCGCGCTCGAGGACCAGGTTCTCGCGCACCGTGCCGGCGAACAGGAAATCCTCCTGCAGAACCAGCCCCAGCCGAGCGCGCCAGGCTCGCGCGTCCAGTTCCCGCAGATCGACACCGTCGATCAGGATGCGGCCGCGCGTCGGCTCGTAGAACCCAAGGAGCAGGTTGACGATCGTCGACTTGCCGGAGCCGGTTGCGCCGACCAGCGCGATCGTGTGACCCGGCGGGATCTCGAAATCGACCTCCGTCAGCACCTCGGGCCCGCTGCCGTAGGCGAAGCTGACCTTCTCGAATCGCACGTGTCCGGGCCCGCTCAGCGGGGCGGGGGCCGGACCGTCGAGCGCGCGCAGGTTCGACTTCAGCGTTGGTTGCGTGTCGAGGATGCCGAAGATGCGTTCCGCCGCCGCGAACGCCGACTGCAGCACGTTGTAGCGCTCGCCCAGCTCGCGGATCGGATCGAGCAGCATCGCCAGGTAGAACCAGAACTGCAGGAACAGGCCGTAGGAGAGCTCGCCCTGCGCGATGCGCGTGCCTCCGAAGCGCACTGACGAGGCCTGGATCAAGGTGACCACCCAATCGATGGCCGGGAAGAAGAGCGCGAACAACAAGACCGTGCGCACGTTCGCCGACAGGTAGCGCGAGAGGTGGCCGGCGAAGCGCTGCGAGACGAGTTTCTCGCGTCCGAACATCTGCACGACGCGGATGCCTTGCAGCGCCTCCTGCAGGTAGCCGTTGGATTCCGACAGCCGCCGGCGCACGAGACGGTGCGCTTCGCGCGCGCCGCCGCGGAAGACCATCGAGATGCCGATCAGCACCGGAGTCAGCGCCACCGCGATGCCGGCCAGTCGCCAATCGAGCCAGAACAGCACGACCAGCAGCGCGCCGATCTTGACGAGGTCGAAGGAGAGCGTCACGAGGCCGGTCGTGAACATCTCGGCCAGGCTCTCGACGTCGCTGGTCACGCGCGTCACGAGTCCGCCGGTCGGCCGCCGGTCGAACCAGGCGACGTCCAGGCGTTGGATGTGTTCGTACAAGCGGCGGCGCAGATCGTGCACGACCAGCTGGCCGGCGCGCGTCAGTTGAGCGACTTCCAGGTAGCGGAACGCGAAACCCAGCAGCGCGACCAGCAGGTACGCACCGGCCCACCACCACAGTTCACGCACGTAGGGCTGCGGCTCGAAGGCCGCGCCTTCGAACTCGCGCGCCGCGATCGCGGCGCCGACCGGACCGTCGATCGCGCCGCGCAGGAGTCCCGGCCCGGCCAGCTCGAGCGCGAACACCAGCGCGAGGACCAGGAAGGACCAGACGAATTGCCGCGCGTGCGGGCGCGCGAAGCGCACCAGCCGCCACAGCAGGGCACGATCGAGCGTGCCGCGCTTGTCCTCGTCCAGTTCCTGGTGCCCGCTCACGAGGCCAGCAGCTCCTCGCGCGCCTGCTGGATGCGCCAGGTCTCGCGATACCAGTCCGAACTCCGCAACAGCTGCGCGTGCGTGCCGCGCGCGCTGATGCGCCCGCGCTCGATCACGACGATCTCGTCGGCGTGCTTGACCGTGGACAGGCGGTGCGCGGCGACGACCAGCGTGCGGCCGCTGCCCGCCCGGCGCAGGTTCTCGAGCAGGCGCGCCTCCGTTTCCGTGTCGACGGCCGACAGGCAGTCGTCGAGCACGAGCACGCGCGGCTCGCGTGCGAGCGCGCGTGCGATGCACGTTCGCTGGCGCTGGCCGCCGGAAAGCGTGACGCCGCGCTCCCCGATCAGCTGGTCCAGCCCCGCCGGGAAGCGCGCGACCTCCTGTGCCATGCCGGCCGTCGCGACGAGCTCGTGCACGCTCGCGTCCGTGAGCGGTTCGGGCGAGCCGAACTGCACGTTGTCGCGGTAGGTCTCGCTGAACAGGAAACTGTCCTGCGGAACGTAGCCGAGCGCGCGGCGCAGCGTCGCGAGCTCGAGGCGGCGCACATCGAAGCCGTCCAGCTTCACCGCGCCCGCCGTCGGGTCGTGCAGCCGCCCGATCAACCCGAGCAATGTGCTCTTGCCCGCGCCGGTGGGCCCCACCACGCCCAGCATCGCACCCGGCGCGACGCTGATGTCGATGTCGGCCAGCGCGGGTGCCGCCGCGGCCGGATAGCGGAACTCGACCTGCTCGAATCGCAGCGCGCCCTGGATGCGCGGCGGCGCGGTCGGCTGCTCCGGATCGCGGATCTCCGGCTGCTCACCCAAGAGCTCGTCGATGCGCCGCGCGCTCGACAGCGCGCGTGGATACAGCCCCGCCATCCAGCCCAGCGCGATCACCGGCCAGAAGACCTTGAAGGTCAGATCGATGAACTGGAACAGCGCCCCGACCTCCAACGTGCGGTCGATCAGCGCCAGACCGCCGACCAGCAGGATCGGCAGGAAGGTCAGCGCGTGGCTGGTCTCGGTGATCGCGTGCGAGAGGCCGCGGGCGCGCGCGAAACCGAGCTGGTGCCCGAGGTTCTCGGCACTGACGCGCTCGAGTCGCCGCGCGCGGGACTCCTCGAGCCCGTAGCCCTTGACCACGCGGATGCCGCCGAAGCTCTCCTGCGCGATGTGACTGATCTCGGCCTGCTTTTCCTGCACGGCCGTCGAGTGCCGGTGCAGGCGCGGCGTCAAGAGCTGGATGCCCAGGCCCATCGCCAACATCGGCAGCAGCATGGACAGCGTCAGCCACGGCGACAGCCCGATCAGCGTGAACAGCGCCGCCGGCACCATCACCAGCGCGCCGGCCACGTACATCAGGCCGGGCCCCAGGAACATGCGGATGTTCTCGACGTCGCTGGTCAGGCGGCTGGCGATGTCGCCCGACAGGCTCTTGTCGTGGAACGAGAACGAGAGCCGCGTCAACTGGTCGAACAGGTCCTGCTTGAGATCGACTTCGACGTAGCGCGAGACGCACACCAGCCACCAGCGCTGGAGGAAGCGGAACACGCCGCGCACCAGCGCGATCAAGAGCACCATCCAGAACAGGCCCTCGAGGAACTCGGTGTCGCTGGCGCCGCGCATCCGGTCGAGCGCCTCGCCGATCATCACCGTGATGCGCACGTCGAGCAGCGCGGCGATCGGGATGGTCAGGAAACCCAGGAACAGCGGCCGCTTGTGGCGCAGGAAGCGCCCGAAGAACTTCCACAGTCGCGCCATGGTCAGCGACTCGTGTCCGGCGAGGTCGCCTGCGTGCGCAGCCGGTCCAGTTGCGCGAGCAGTGCTCCGAACTCCAGTTCGAGCTCGCGCTCGCCGGCACGCGCGGCCGCGCGCAGCGTCGGGAAGGTCTCGGACGAGTAGCCGTTCTCCAGCCCGGGCGCCCAGATCGGGTTGCGGAACCACTCGCGTCCGGCGATGCCGTCCTCGCGCAGCAGTTCCTGCACCACCGATGCGCCGACGTCGAGGCCGGCCAGCGCCTCGAGGGCGCCCGCCAAGCGCTCGCCGCGCGCCTGGCCCAGCCAGGACGCGCCCGCGGAGTCCTTCTCGATCCCGGCCAGACGCGCGTGCTTGGCGAGCTCGCGCGCCTCCTCGTCGCCGTCGAGCGCCGCGCGGCCCTGCGCCGCGAGTTCGAAGAGCAGCGCCGCGATCGCCTCGCCGGCCTTCTCGTGCGCGGCGAAGCCCGGGTCGAGGTGGCGCTCGACGAACTCGAAGTCGTCGAAGGTCGTGTGGTACTGGCCGCCGGAATTGCCGTGGAAACCGAGCTCGAGCATCGGCCGGCCGAGATGGTGCACGAAGACGGCGAAATCGCTGCCCGAACCGGGCAGTCCGAAGCTCGGTACGCGCGTGCCGCCCTGCGAGAACTCATCCCACAGGCTCTGGCCGGGACGTTCGAGGCTTCCGACCGAGCTCGCGGCGGTACGCAGCACCCGCATCATTCCCGGCGAGCCGCTGGCGCCGAAGCGCGGACCGGAGACATTCGCATCGGAGTTCACGTAGGCGACGAGGCGCGCTCGGTATTCCTGCGCGCGCGCCTCGGCGTGCTCGGTGCTGCCGATCAACCCATGCTCCTCGGCGTCCCAGAAGCACACCCGGATTTCGGCTCGGCGCGCCCCGGCGGCGAGCGGGCGCTCCGTCAGGCGCTGGGCGGCGCGCAAGAGCGCTACGCAACCGCCTCCGGAGTCGTTTGCGCCGCGCACCCAGGAATCGCGGTGGCTGCCGGCGACGACCAGCGCATCGGAATCGCGCGCCGGGAGCACGCCGATCACGTTGACGATCGGCCGCCGCGTGAGCGGAGCATCGATCGCGAGCTCGACCTCGGCCTCCGGCCGCTCCAGCAGCCGGCGAGCGTCGTCCCAGCCGATCGGCAGGCACATCAGCTTCGGCATCCGGTAGTCAGCGGCCTCGATCCGCTTGCACCCGGCGCTCGACGGCCAGCCGGGCGTCGACGGATCGCCCGGCGCCCGGCCCATCGGCGAGATCGAGCCGCGCTGCGCGTCGTGGCCCGGCTTCCATGGACCTTCCGGCCAGACCGCGCCGCGCGCCGCGCCGTCCTCGGACTCGGGCGAGTACAGCAGCACTGCGGCACAGCCGTGCTCTTCGGCGAGATCGACCTTGATGCCGCGGTAGGCGCCGCCGAAGCTCGCCAACGCGATCTTGCCGCGCACGTCGACGCCCTCGGCGGCCAGGCGACGGTAATCGTCGCGCAACCCGCGGCCGACGTTCACGCATCGCGCGCGCAACTCGCCGTTGGCGGTCCAGGCCGCGAATTTCGGAATGTCTCCCGGATTTCTTGCATCCGGATCCCAGGTTTCGACGCGTTCGACAAGCGGCTCCGCCGTATCCGGAACGTGAATCGAGAAAGCCAGGCGCCGCGGCAGCGACAGCACGACCTCGAAGCGCTCGCGCTCCACCGTGTAACCGGCGCGAGCGAGCTCCGTCGCCAGGAAATCGACGGCATGCAGCGATTCGGGAGTGCCGGCAACGCGCGGCCGCGCGGTCAGCGTGCGCAGCAGTTCTCGAGCTGGGGGCGCCGGCGCGGAGGTCGCCTGCGCCAACGCGGGTGCCGCGACGGACAGCAGTACGAGCCAGGGGCGCGCGGACGGGGAAGGCTGCATGAAGCCGATCAGGATAGGCCGCCTGGGGGCCCTCGCGAGCAAGGAAACGGTACGGTCGGTAGTCCACTGGGCGTTGCATGCCTAGGGACACCCAGCATGAGGAGGGAGGAAGCCTCGAAATGGCGGGAAGGGCCGAAATCACGCGAACGGCCAAATTCACGCGAACGAAAGGGAGGGCGGCGCGCATGAGTCAAGGGAACCCGTCGGACGGCCGATGGAACCGGCCTGGCCGGCGTGGCAACGCCCACGCGGCCGGGGCCGATGCGAAACCTTTTCCCGCTCCAACTCGTCCTAGATTTCAGACGCCAGCGCTCCGCGCCGCCCGCCCGTACGGGTGTCGCGCGAGCTGAGGCGCATCCGATGCTGAACACGCCGAACATTCCGGAGCTACCCGAGGCAGCGGGCGAGCCGACTGCCATCGCGGATCCGCGCGCCGAGGCCGGCCGCGCTGCCTGATCGTGCTTGCACACCCGGAACGCGGACTCTCGAACACGCTGCTCGTGCACTTGCAGCAGGAACTCGCCGGTGTCGAGCTGACTCTGCGCGATCACGGAACCTTCGAAGCGGTTTGGTTCTGCGGCTACGAGGCGAACTCGGCAGAAGACCTGACCGAGGTCCGCGCGCGCCATCCGGAGGCCGGGCTGTTGGTCACCGGGCGTGCCGGCGATGCGCCGTGGGAGGACCAGGCTGCCGTGGCGGGGGCCGATGCCACTCGTCGCTGGCCGATGGCGATGGAAGCGCTGCGCGACGAAATCGTGCGCATGGTTCGCAGTCGCCGCTCGGCGGCGCGCGCGGGCTGATCCGGACTGCACTCCGCGGCCGCCGCTGCCGCGCGCCTGGATCGCCGCGCACCGCGTGCGCTCGATCGCGTCGGCGTGCGGTCGGATCCGCGGAGAATTGGATTCGCTGAAGCGAACGTAGCCAACTCGCTCGAACCGACGGCGCGCGCCTCGGCGGCCGCGAAGCCGCCTGCTAGGCTGTGCGCCCCTGTTCGCGCCGCGTCCCCTCGCAGCGCCGCCCCCCCAATGTCGAATGCAACCTCGGATCGAGGCGCGCCCCGCGCCTGGGCGCTGTACCTGGGCTTCGCGCTGACGACGGCGAGCATGCTGCTGCTGCAGCAGTTCCTGACGCGCATCTTCACGATCCTGTTCAATTCCGGGCTCGCCTTCCTCGCGATCTCGACGACCTTTCTCGGCTTGGGCGCGGCCGGCGTCGGTCTGGTCGCTTTCCCGCGCCTGTTCCGGGCCGAGCGCGGCGCGGCGGCCGCGCCGGTGTGCGCGTTGCTGTACGCCCTGTCGATCCTGGCCGGCGTGGCGGGCCTGTTGACGCTGGACCACGCTCTTTCGCCCGACGGCGTCGTGCCGACCGGCCTGCGCTCACAGGTCGCGCGCGTCGTCGCGTCGAGCCTGCTGATGCTGCCGGCGATGTTCCTGGTCGGACTCGTGATCTCGCTCGTCCTGCGCGCGAACGCGAGCCGCGTCGACAAGCTCTATGGCGCCGACCTCGCCGGCGGCGGCCTGGGCTGTCTGCTCGTGCTGCCGTTGATGGACTGGGTCGGCGGCGATCAGGGTGTGTTCGTCGTGGCCGCTCTGGCCGCGGCGGGGGCTCTGCTGCTCGCACAGGCCCATGCGCAGTCGCGCACGCGCAATGCGGCCGCGGCGCTCCTCGTCCTGGTCGCGCTCCTGCCGCTGTTCAACCGCGAGCGCGCGCTCGTCGACGTGCGCTCGCACCGCACCGAGCTGTCGGGCGTGGACGAGTGGGTCGACGACTCGCACGAGCTCGGTCGCAAGTGGAACTCGCTGTCGCGCCTGGGCATGTTCCCGGTCAAGGGCGATTCGGCGATCTACGTGCGCATCGATTCGAGCTGCCAGACGACGCTGCCGGCGCTGGGGCCCGAGTACGTGCGCGACTACGTCAAGAACACCGACTTCGAGCGGCTGCCGTACGTGCTCGACCGGCACGGCCGCTACCTGGAGATCGGCGCCGGAGGCGGGCGCGGCATGGTGCTCGCCCAGGATGCAGGTGCGCGCGAGATCACCGGCGTCGAGATCAACCCCGGCATCGTCGAGGCCGCGCTGGGCGAGTACCCGGGCTTCGGCGTCGGGGCGATCCTGGCCGCCGGGCCGCACCGTTACCTGGCGCGCGAGGGGCGCAGCTATGCGCGCGCCTGCGGCGAGCAGTTCGACACGGTCACGATCACGTTCATCCAGACCAACATCGCGGCCAGCTCGGCCGCGTTCGCGCTCTCGGAGGCCAACCTCTTCACCGTCGAGGCCTTCAGTGAGTTCATGGCGCTGTTGTCGGACGACGGCTTGTTCTACGTGTACCGGCACGGCGGCAACGAGATGCTGCGCCTGCTCGCGATCGCGCGCGAGGTGCTCGCGCGCCAGGGGATCTCGGATCCGCGACCGCACCTGTTCGTGGCCAACAGCAACACCAAGGCCGCGCTGTTGATCGGCAAGAAGCCGTTCACGCCCGATGAGATCGCCAAGCTCGAGCAGGGGGCGCGCGACCTCGAGGTCGAGGTGCGCTGGAGCCCGTCGATGCGCGCCGGCGAGTTGCCGCCCAATCCGTTCCCCGAGCAGGTCAATCGCTGGCGCGAGGCGGGTGAGCTCGACATGCGCGCGGTCGTGGCCGCCTACAACACGGCCAAGCGCCCGGGTCCGCACGCGTCGCTCGAGCGGACCTTCCTCGAGTCGCCCGACCCCGAGCGCTTCCTCGACGACTATCTGGTCGACGTGCGGCCGACGCACGACGATCGCCCGTACTACTTCTTCCTCGGCATCAACCGGCTGTCGGATTTCGGGCTGTACTTCGATCCCGCCGGGACGGGCATCCTGGGCGGCACCGTGGTGCTCTTGTTCTGGATGGTCGCCGCCTTTGCCGCGCTGGTCGCGCTGCTGGTGCTCGCGCCGCTCGCGCTGCGGCGCATCGGCGCCGGTCAGCGCCGGCACGCCTGGCCGGTGGTGCTCTATTTCACGGGCCTCGGTCTGGGCTACATCGCCGTGCAGATCTCGTTCGTGCAGCGCTTCGTGCTGTTCCTCGGGCACCCGGTCTACGCGGTCTCGGTCGTGCTGCTCGCATTCCTGCTGTCGAGCGGCCTGGGCTCGATGTGCTCACGCAACCTGATCAGGCCGGACCGACTGACCGTGCCGCGTGCCGTGCTGCTGCTCGCGCTGCTGTTGGTCGCGTACAACTACGTGATCCCGGCGGTCTTCCATTCGGACCTGATCGCGCTGGCGGTGCCGCTGAAGATCGCCATCTCGGTCGCCTTCATCTTCCCGCTGGCCTTCGTGATGGGCCTGTTCTTCCCGCAGGGCATCGGTCTGGTCGATCGGCTGGCGCCCGAGCTCGTGCCGTGGGCCTGGGCGGCCAACACCGCATCCTCGGTGCTCGGCGCGATCCTGTCGCTGGTGCTCGCGATCCACTTCGGGTTCGCGCTGACCGCCCTGGTCGCCGCGGGCATCTACGTCGTCTGCTGCATCCCGGCGCACCGGCGGCTGCTGCGCTCGGCCGCCGACTGAGCGCGCCGCGGCTCGCTATCCTCACCGGGTCATGCTCGTGCCGCTCTGCTACGACGCCGTGCTGTTCGACCTCGACGGCACGCTCGTCGCGACCGACCGCTTCTGGGTCGAAGCCGCGCGCGCGGGCGCGCAACGCGCCTTCGCCGAACTAGGCCTCGCGCGCGAGGCGCCCAGCGGCGCGCAGTGGATGTCGCTGGTCGGCTATCCGCTGGCCGACGGCATGCGCCGGCTGTTCCCGGATCTGTCCCCCGAGCAGTTCGAGCGCGTGCTCGCCTGCTGCGTCGAGGAGGAGGAAGCAGCCCTGCGCGCCGGGGGAGCCGCGCTGCTGCCCGGCGTGGCGGAGACGCTCGACGAGCTGCGTTCGGCCGGAGTGCGCCTGGGCATCGCGAGCAACTGCGCGCGCGGGTACCTCGACCGGATGATGCACGGGCTCGAGCTGGGGCTGTGGGTCGAAGAGGCGCGCTGCCTGGCCAGCCCGGGTGTGCGCGACAAGGCGGACATGATCCGCGACCTGCTCGCAACGTTCGGCACGCGTTCGGCCGTGTTCGTCGGCGATCGCCGCGGGGATGGCGAGGCGGCTCACGCCAACGCGATCCCGCGCATCCACTATGCCGGCGCGTTCGCCGAGCCGTCCGACGAGGAGTGCTCGGATGCGCGCATCGAGCAGATGGGGGAGCTCCTGCCGCTGCTCGGCCGACGCGCGCAGGGCGTCGGACAGGCGCTGGCGCGCGTGGGCGCGGAGCGCGCCGCCGGCACGCGGGCCTTCGGCGTCAGCGGTCCGCTCGGCGCCGGCAAGAGCCTGTGGGCGCGCGACGCGGCGCGCTGGCTCGCGGCGCACGGCCGACGCGCGGCCGTGATCGAGCTCGACGACTACCTGCTCGAGCCGGAGAAGGCCTGCACGCGCGTGGCCGATCCGCTGGGCATGACCTACGACCTGCCGGCCGTGCTGGATCTGCTGGCGCGCCACGCGCGCGGCGAGCGGGTCGATGCGCTGCGCAGCCCGGAAGCGCGCGCGAGCCGGCTCGAGGGCGAGCCGGCGGCCGGGCTCGACCCGGCCGAGGTGCTGATCCTGTGCGGGCCGTATCTGTTGGATGCGCGGCTGCGTGCGGCGCTGCCGGCGCTGGTGTACCTGGAGGCCGACGACGAGACCTGCCTGAAGCGGCTGGCGGCGCGCGATGTGCCGCTGCGCGGCCCCGAGGTGCTGATCCAGGCGCGTCGCGTGCATTTGCCGCTGCAGCGGCAGGTCGAGGAGAAGGCCGATTGGGCCGGCGTCGTGCGGCTGGCGGGGGCGGACGTGCTGGGCGGGGGCTTGCCCCCGGCCACCCGCCCCGCGTACACTCCGTAGTTCGCGCTCGGCCTCGCGGGCCGTGTGCACTGCCTGCTCCCGCCTGGATTTTCCTTCCAGGGCCTCCCGACCGGAAGCCCCCTCACTCGGATCCACGATGTCGGAACTCACCCTTCCCCAGCGCCTGCAGAAGTCCGTCGCCGGGTCGTTCCACAAGACCGCCCTGCTCCAGAAGCGCGTGCGCGAGCTCGTGCGCGGCGCCGCGCCGCTCGTCGAGACGCGCGAGCAGAACCCGATCCGGATCGCGTTCCAGGAGATGGAGCGCGGCCTGATCGAGCTGATCCCCGAGGAAGAGAAGCCGCAGATGTAGCGCGGGGCCGCGCGCTACCCTGGACCTCCGCATGGGCCAGCGCACCCGCATCCTGATCGCCGCGCTGCTCGGGTTCCTCGCCGGCGCCTGCGGTCGCGAGGAGACGCAGCCGGCGCGCAACGTCGTGCTGATCGTCGTCGACACGCTGCGCGCCGACCAGACCTCGTTGCACGGCTACGCGCGCGACACGACGCCGTTCCTGGCCGAGTGGGCCCAGCGCGACGGGCAGGTGTTCGAGCGCGCGCTCTCGACCGCGCCCTGGACCAAGCCGAGCATCGCGTCGATGCTGAGCGGCCTGATGCCGCAGCAGCACCAGCTGACGCTGCACATGCAGAAGCTGCCGTCGGACGGGCCGAATGTTGCCGAGGCCTTCCGCTCACGCGGCTTCCAGACCGCGGCGATCCAGAGCAACCACCTGCTCGCCCACGAGTTCGGCTACAACCGCGGCTTCGACGCGTACGTGGACGGCGTGGACACGACGCTGGCGACGCACGATCGCTCGACCGGGCCGGCCGTGAACGCGGCGGCCTTCGCCTGGCTCGATGCGCGCGATCGATCCAAGCCGTTCTTCCTGTACGTGCACCACTACGAGCCGCATCACAACTACCTGCGCGACGGGTCGAGCTGGTTTCCCGGTTATCGAGGGCCGCTGACGGGGGCGGAGTCGATGGACGAGCTGTACGGGCTCGTCTCGAAGATGTCGCCCGACGACATCGAGTTCCTGCGCGCGCGCTACGACGCCGAGATCCGCTACCAGGACGATCTGCTGCGGGAACTCGTCGCGGGTCTGCGCGAGCGCGGGCTGCTCGAGGACACCGCGGTCGTGCTGACCTCCGACCACGGCGAGGAGTTCGCCGAGCACGGCGATCTCTCGCACCAGTACAAGCTCTACGAGGAGCTCGTGCACGTGCCGCTGCTCGTGGTGCGGCCGGGCGAACGGCGCCGCGGCGCGCGCATCGCCGGCGTCGTCAGCCTGGTCGATCTGCCGCGCACGCTGCTGGATCTGTGCGGCCAGTACGCGGCCCGCTTCCCGGGGCGATCGCTGGTGGGGTTGCTCGAGGGAATCGCCGAGGAACCGCGCGCGTGCGGCGGGCATGCCAGCACGATTCCGCCGGGGACCAACGCGCTGTACGAGCGCGAGATGTTCGTCGACGGGCGCTGGAAGCTCGTGCTCAATCGCAAGCCGGGCACGCGCGAGTTGTACGACCTGGTCGTCGATCCGCGCGAGCAGAGCGACCTCTCGACCGCCCAGCCGGACCAGCTCGAGCGGATGCAGCGCGGTTTCGAGGCCTGGAAGGTGGCCGCCGAGGCCGGCCGTCTCGGCGCGCTCCCGGCCAACATCCAGCTGACGCCCGAGCTCGAGGAGCGCATGCGCAAGCTGGGCTATCTCGGCGGCTGATGATGCGCGCGCGCACCGAGGAGCGCCTGGCTCGGCGCGGGGGCGCGGTCGAGCTGCTGCGCGTGCCGGCGGCGCTGTACGGACTCGCCGCGGGACTGCGCGGCGCGCTGTACGACCGCGGCTGGCTGCCGCAGGCTCGCCTGGACGCGCCGGTCGTGTGCGTCGGCAACATCAGCGCGGGCGGAACCGGAAAGACGCCGTTCGTTGCGTGGCTGGCGCGCGAGCTCGCGCGGCGCGGTCGCCGGCCCGGCCTGCTCTCGCGCGGCTACGGCGGCGGCGGCGCGCCCAACGACGAGGCGCGCCTGTTGGCCGAGTTGCTGCCGGGCGTGCCGCACGTCCAAGCCGCCGATCGGCTGGCCGGAGGGCTCGAGCTCCTGCGCCTGGGCGCCGATGCGATCGTGATGGACGATGGCTTCCAGCACCGGCGCCTGGCGCGCGATCTCGATCTCGTGCTGGTCGATGCGACGCGGCCGTGGGGCCTGCCCGCCGCGGATGGTGCCGAACCGGTGCGCGCGCTCTTGCCGCGCGGCCTGCTGCGCGAGTCGCCGAGCGGGATCGCGCGCGCCCATGCGCTCGTGCTGACGCGCGTCGATCAGGTTCGCGCGGACCGACTGGAGGACCTCGCGGCCGAACTCGAGCGGCTCGCGCCGGGCGTGCCGCGGCTGGCCTGCGTGCACGCGCCGCGCGCGCTGCTCGGGCGAGCCGGCAGGGTTGCGGGGCTCGAGTCGTTGCGCGGCGCGTCGTTGCGCCTGCTCAGCGCGATCGGCAATCCCGATGCGTTCCAGCGCAGCGTCGAGGCGCTCGGCGCGCGCGTGCTCGAGCACCGCCGCTTCCCCGACCACCATCGCTTCACGGACGCCGACGTGGCCGACCTGCGCGCACACGGCGCCGCGGTGCTGTGCACGCACAAGGATCTGGTCAAGCTGGGGGAGTTCCTGCCCGAAGCGCGCGCCCTCTCGGTCGAGCTGGAGTTCCGCGGTCCGACGGCAGTACTCGAGGCGCTGCTCGATGCACTGCCGATCGCACGCAGTGCACGCGAACGAGCGGCGCTGCACGAGGGCCTGCATGGCTGAGCCCGCGCGGATTCCGGTGCACTTCCCGCGCCAGCTCGACACGCATTGGCCCGCGCCATGGCGGCCCATTCCGGGCTCGCGCGGCGGCGCGCCGGCGCTCTTGGAATTCCTGGCCGTGCGCGGCGCGCTGTCGGGGGCCTCGCGCCTGCCCAACGCGCCGCGCGGCTGGCTGCTCGACGCGTTGGCGTGGATCGGGCAGCGCGTCGACCGCCGTCACGCTCGCGCGGCCGCCGAGTGGCTCGATCAGGCCTTCGGGGCGGAACTCGGCGCCGACGAGCGCGAACGCCGCGTCCGCGGCGCGTTTCGGCACCTGTTGCGCGTGACGCTGGAGACCGAGCGCGTGGCGCGGCGCGTGCGGCCGGAGCGCCTGCTCGAGCACATCGACGTGGTCGAGTCCCCTGACATCGCACGCCTGCGCAGCGAAGGGCGTGGCGCGCTCTTCGTCAGCGCGCACCTGGGCGACTGGGAGACGGCCGCCTGCCTGCTGCCGTGGATCGGCTTCGATCCGCTCTACGTGGTCTCGCGACCGATCCGCAACCGCTACCTCGCACTGCATGCGCAACGCCTGCGCGAGCAACGCGGAATCCGCATCCTGCCGCGGCACGGCGCGATGCGCGACATCCCGGCCGTGCTGACTTCCGGCGCGCACGTCGCGATGATGCTCGACCAGCGCGCGCGCCACCGGCCCGTGATCGCGCCTTTCTTCGGAAGAGAGGCGGCCTGCGAGCGCGGGCCGGGCGTCATCGTGCGGCGCAGCCGCAGTCCGATCGTGTTCGGGACCTGCACCTACACCGGGCACGACCTGCGCTGGCGCTGCGAGCTCGGCCCGGTCCTGTGGCCCGAGACGACCCGGCGCCTGGCGCCGGAAGAGCTTGCCGCGCGGATCAATGCCGAGCTCGAGCGGCAGATCCGCGCCCATCCGGATCAGCAGCTCTGGCTGCACGACCGCTACCGGCGGCGCGGGGAGGGGGCGGCCGAACCGGCCGCGGACGATTTCGACGAGCCGGCAACGGACTGAAACTGGACTGCGCGCCGGGCCACGACCGATGATAGGGGGCCGTCCCGTCCCGTCCCGAACCACAATTCCTCCATGATCGTCGTCACCGGCGGAGCCGGCTTCATCGGCAGCAACCTCGTGCGCGGACTCAACGCGCGCGGCCTGCGCGACATCCTCGTCGTCGACGACTTCGAGGACGGCTCCAAGCACCTCAACCTCAACGGTTGCCAGTTCGCGGACCTGATCGACTACCGCGACTTCCGCAAGGGTGTGTGGGAGCTCGACTCCTCGCAGATCGAGCTCGTGTTCCACCAGGGCGCCTGCTCGGACACCACCGAGCGCAACGGGCGCTTCATGCTCGAGGTGAACTACGAGTACAGCAAGGAGCTGTACTCCTACTGCGTCGAGAACGATGTGCGGCTGGTGTACGCCTCCTCGGCCGCGACCTACGGAGACGGCAAGCGCGGCTTCCGCGAAGAGCCCGCCTGCGAGTGGCCGCTGAACGTGTACGGCTTCTCGAAGATGGCCTTCGACCGCTGGGTGCGCGCGCAGGGCGCGACCGGCGCGCAGGTCGCCGGCCTGCGCTACTTCAACGTGTACGGGCCGCAGGAGAACCACAAGGGCCGCATGGCCTCGGTCGTCTTCCATTTCCACAAGCAGATCCAGGCGCAGAACGAGCTGCGGATCTTCGAGGGATCGGAGGGTTTCGTGCGCGATTTCGTGCACGTCGACGACGTCGTCGCGCTGAATCTGTGGCTGCTCGACCATCCCAAGGTCAGCGGCGTCTTCAATTGCGGCACCGGCAAGCCGGAGTCGTTCCTCAAGCTGGCCGAGGAGACCGCGCGACACTACGCCGGGGCACGCATCGCGACCATCCCGTTCCCCGCCGACCTGGTCGGCAAGTACCAGGCCTACACCTGTGCCGACCTCGCGCGGCTGCGCGCCGCCGGCTACTCCGGGTCGTTCCGCGGACTCGCCGAGGGCGTGGCTTCGTACGTGCGCGTGTTGAAGGAGAGCGGTGGATATCTCGGCTGAGCGGATGAACGAGCGCGAGCTCCTGCGCATGCTCGACGGCCTCGCGCGGCCGCGCGTGCTGATCGTCGGGGACCTGATCCTCGATCGTTACGTCGACGGTGACGTCTCGCGCATCTCGCCAGAAGCGCCGATCCCGATCCTGGCCGCCCGCTCCACCGAGGACCGCCTCGGCGGGGCCTGCAACGTGGCCGCGAACCTGCGCGCGATGGAGGCGTCGGTCGAGATCCTGGGCGTGATCGGCAAGGACGGCAACGGCCAGCAACTGCTCGCGCTGATGCGAGGCATCGGAATCGAAGTCGACGGTTGCGTGATCGACCACGAGCGCCCGACCATCGAGAAGACCCGCATGATCAGCGGCGTGCACCAGATCCTGCGCGTCGACTGGGAGAAGTCACACCCGGTGTCCGCAATGGTCGAGGAGGCCCTGCTGGCGGGCCTGGAACGGCGCGTCGCGTCCGCGCATTCGGTGATCCTGTCCGATTACGGCAAGGGCGTTCTCACGCGGCGCGTCTGCCAGGCCGTCATCGCGGCGGCGCGCCGTGCGCGCGTGCCCGTGCTGGTCGATCCCAAGGGCAGCGACTACACGCGCTACGCCGGCGCGACGCTCGTCACCCCCAATCGCAAGGAGGCCGAGCAGGCGATCGCGCGACGCCTGGCATCTTTCGACGACCTGCCGGACGCGGCGCGCGAGCTGATGCGTATCGCTTCGCTCGATTGCGCGGTGATCACGCTGGGTGCCGACGGCATCTACTTCCTCGACGCGAAGGGCGGCTCGGATCGCGTTCCGACGCAGGCGCGCAAGGTGTTCGACGTGACCGGCGCCGGCGACACCGTGATCGCGAACCTCGCGCTTGGGCTGGGGGCGGGTCTGGAGCTGGGGGTGGCGGTGCGGCTGGCGAATCATGCGGCCGGCATCGTCGTCGGGCGGCTGGGGGCCGCTTCGGTCACGCGCGCGGAACTGCGCTCGGCGCTGGGCGAGCGACTCACGCAGCGCTCGAAGGTGCTGACGCAGGAGACCCTGCAGCTCGCGCTCGCCGAGTGGCGCGCCGAAGGCAGGAAGATCGTGTTCACCAACGGCTGCTTCGACGTGCTGCACGCAGGCCACGTGCAGTACCTGCGCGAAGCGCGCTCGCAGGGCGACGTGCTGGTGGTGGGGATCAACGACGACGCCAGCGTGCGGCGGCTCAAGGGGGCGAAGCGCCCGGTGAACCCGATCGACGACCGCATGGCCGTCCTGAGCGCGCTCGAGATGGTCGACGGCGTGATCGCCTTCCCCGAGGACACGCCGCTGCGCCTCGTGCAGGAGGTGACCCCGCACGTGCTGGTCAAGGGCGAGGATTGGGCCGACAAGGGCGTCGTCGGACGCGAGTGGGTCGAGCAGCACGGCGGCCGCGTGCACCTTGCACCGCTGCTGAGCGGGCGTTCGACCAGCGCGATCCTCGAGCGCGCCGCGAAGCCCGCCTCTGGCTAGCCCTGCCTCAGGCGTAGAGCTCGCGCACGACCCGGCCCGCCACGTCCGTCAGGCGGAAGTCGCGGCCCGCATGGCGATAGGTCAGGCGCTCGTGGTCCAGACCGAGCAGGTCGAGGATCGTCGCGTGCAGATCGTGGATGTGGACCTTGTCGACGCTCGCGTACCAGCCGTAGTCGTCCGTTGCGCCGTGCGAATGGCCGCCCTTGAGGCCAGCGCCCGCCATCCAGATCGTGAAGCCGTGCGGGTTGTGGTCGCGCCCGTTGCCGTCCTGCGCGCACGGCGTGCGGCCGAACTCGCCGGCCCACAGCACCAGCGTGTCGCGCAGCAGTCCGCGCGAGTGCAGATCCTCCAGCAGCCCGGCGATCGGTCGATCGACCTCGCGCGCGTTCTTCTCGTGATCGACCTTGAGGTTCGAGTGCTGATCCCACTTGTACGAATGCGTGCACTGCACGAAGCGCACGCCGTGCTCGACGAGACGCCGCGCCATCAGGCATTGTCGGCCGAAATTCTCCGTGGTCGGATCCGACAGCCCGTACAACTCGCGCGTCGGCTCCGACTCGCGTTCGACGTCGAGCGCCGGCGGCGCCTGCGTCTGCATCCGGTAGGCCAGTTCGAATGACGCGATGCGCGCTTCGAGCGCGGCGTCGTACTCGCGCGCGCTGCGATGGACTTCGTTCTGGCGATCGAGGAATTCGAGCTCGGCGCGCTCGAGATCGTCGCGCCCGTCGGGGCGCGACAAGTGCATCAGCTTCGCGTCGCGCGCGGCGATCCCGGCGTGCCCGATCGGCGTGCCCTGGTGGCGGCCGGGCAGGAACGCGCTCGACCAGTTGTTGACGCCGCCGTGGCCGAGAGTCGGGCAGATCGTGACGAATCCGGGCAGGTTCTCGTTCTCGCTGCCCAGGCCGTAGACGATCCACGAGCCCATGCTCGGGCGCACGAAGGTGTCGGAGCCGGTGTGCAGTGCCAGCAGCGCACCGCCGTGCGCCTCGTTGGTGCCGTGCAGCGACTTGACGAAGCACAGCTTGTCGACGTGCCGCGCGACGTTGGGGAACAGCTCGGAAACCCACTGTCCGCTCTCGCCGTGCTGCGCGAATTTCCACGGGCTCGCCAGCAGATTGCCCGTCTGCGCGAACTGGATGCGCGGCTTGTCGCCGGGGAAGGGCTTGCCGTCGTCGCGCTGCAGGAGCGGCTTGTAATCGAAGGTGTCGATCTGCGACGGACCTCCGTGCATGAACAGGAAGATCACGCGCTTCGCGCGGGCCGCGTGGTGCGGCGCGAGCGACTGCGCGGCTCCTTCGCGCGAGAACAGCGAGGCCAGCGCCAGCCCGCCGAAGCCGAGGCACGAGTGCCGCAGGATCTCGCGGCGCGGGAGCAGGAGTCGAGCGTTCGGGTCGCGCATCGCTTCAGTCGATGTAGATGAACTCGTTGCTGGAGAGCAGCGCGCGCGCCAGGCCGACCCATGCACGCAGCTCGATCGCGCCGACCGCGAGCGCCGGCATCTCGCGGCGCGCGCCCTGCGCGACGGGCTCGGGATCGGCGGGGCTCGGCTCCGGGTCCCGCTGCAATTCCTCGAGCCGCTCGACCAGCGCGAGCGCGCGCGCGAGCTCGTCGGCCCCGGGCTCGCGCAGCAGCACCGCGCTCCACAACTCGCGCACGCGGGCGGTCGGCGTCGCGCGCTCCAGCGCGCGCCGCGACAACTCGAGCGCGCAGTCCTCGACGAGCGGCGAATTGAGGAAGAACAGCGCCTGACTCGGCACCGTGGTGGTCGGGCGCTGATCCAGCGGCACGGACGGATCCGCGTAGTCGAAATTCGCGAAGAACTCGTACATCGCGTTGCGCACGATCGGCAGGTACAGCGAGCGCCGCGGCACGTCGTAGCCGGCGGCGTTGGCCGACTGGTCGTTGGTCACGTATTCGCCGTTTCCCGTCGCTAGCAGCGAGCCTCCGAGCGTGCGGTCCAGCCGCCCCGCAGTGGCGAGCAGCCGGTCGCGCACGCCCTCGGCGTCCAGGCGCCGCAGCGGGAAGCGCGACAGCCAGCGCGCGTCCGGATCCGCCGTTGCGCCGGCGGCATCGGTCGTGCTCGCCATCTGCCACGTGCGCGAGCGCAGGATCAGCCGCTGCAGCTCCTTCTGACTCCAGTCGCGCGCGACCAGCTCGCGTGCCAGCCAGTCCAGCAGCGCCGGGTGCGTCGGATCCTCGCCGCGCCTTCCGAAGTTCGAGGGGCTCGCGACGATGCCGCGGCCGAACAGCCCGGCCCAGATGCGGTTGGCGGCCACGCGCGCCGTCAATGGATGGGCCGGATCGAGCATCCAGCGCGCGAGCTCGAGGCGCCCGCTGCTGCCGGAAGGGGGATCCTGCCTGGCCACGCGCCCGTCGAACAGCCGCAGCGGTCCGCGCGGCAGCGGGTCGCCGATCAGCGCGAGGTGGCTGCCGCGCGCATGCAGGCGAACGTCGCGCGGCTCCGCCTCGGCGACGGCGATCGCCGCGGGCAGTGCCGCGGGCCGGCGCTGTTCGAGCTCCGCCGCCGCGGCGCGCGCGACGGCGAGTTCGGTGCGCAACTGCGGCGGGAAGAACGAGTCGCGGCGCGCCTCCGGCAAGCGGTATGCAGCGTCGTCGGGCTCGTGTCCGCGCCTGGCCTGCGCGACGTGCGCGGCGACGAATTCGGGCACCCGCACCTCGTCACGCAGCGCGTCGCCGAACGGACCTTCCGGCAGCAAGACCAGCACGTCGAGATGGGGGAACGCGCCCTCGCGTTCGACGCGCAGGACATTGCGTCCCGCTCCGAGTTCGAGTGCACCGAGATCGATCCAGCTGAGCGCATCGGGCTTCCAGCCGCCGGTCGGAGCGCCGAGCACAGGGCCGGCTCGCGCGACGCCGTCGACGGAGAGCCTGACCGGGCGGCTTTCCTCGGCTGCGTAGCGCACGAAGAGTCTCCAGCGGCCGGCCGCGGGCAGCACGACGTCCCACTCGGCGTGCTGCAGCCCAGGATGTCCGGTGCGCGCCAGCACGTCGCGCGCGCTGCCGTAGGTATCGTCGTCGCGGATCAGATTGCCGCGGCTGGCCTGCTCGGCCTCGAGAAGCAGCGCGCTCGCGCCCAGGTCCGCACCCGCGCGCGCGTACGCATCGCGCAGCGCCGCGTCGGTCGGCACCAGCGAATTCGCACCGCGAGCGCGCAGGTCGTCGATCGTCTTCCTGGCTGCCTCCTCCTGGCGCACCTGCGCTCGGCGCAGCTCGATCTCTTCCGGCGAGCCGAGCGGGCGCTCGTTCCAGCGCGACACGAAATTCGTGTTCGCCAGCGTCGCGGTCGAGTGGAACACGCCCGCGAGCGCGTAGTAGTCGGTCTGCGGCAGCGGGTCGAACTTGTGGTCGTGGCAGCGCGCGCAGCCCATCGTCAGGCCGAGGAAGGCGCGGCTCGCGACGTCGAGCTGTTCGTCCACGACGTCGGCCTGCAGCTTCGGCTTGTCCTGCTCGGCGAGCATCTTCGGCCCCAGCGCCAGGAACGCCGTCGCGATCAGCGGATCGAAGTCGAGCGGGTCGCGCTCGACGAGGTCACCCGCGAGTTGCCAGGTCACGAAGCGGTCATAGGGGAGATCCGCGTTGTAGGCACGCACGAGCCAGTCGCGGTAGCGCCAGGCCTCGGCCATCGCGAGGTTCTCGTCGACGCCGTTCGAGTCCGCATAACGCGCGACGTCCAGCCAGCGCCGCGCCTGCCGTTCGCCGTAGTGCGGCGAAGCGAGCAGCCGCTCGATCTCGCGCTCCCACGCGTCGGGCGCCGGATCGAGCGCGAAGGCGTCGAGCTCCTCTCGCGTGGGCGGCAGGCCGAGCAGGTCGAAGCTCGCGCGCAACAGCAGCGTGCGTCGCTCGGCGCGCGGCGCGGGCTGCAGGCCGCGCGCGTCGAGCTCGGCCTTCACGAAGCGGTCGATCGGATTGCCGCTCCATTCCGGGTCCGCGTTGGAGGGAGGCTCCGCTGACTCGATCGGCTGGAAGGCCCAGTGGGCGAGGGCTTCCGGATCGGGCGCGTAGCTCGGCGCTGCCGTCGCGGCGGCGCCCGATCCCGGCCAGTGCGCGCCGGCTTCGATCCAAGCGACCAGCAGCTCGATCTCGGCCTCCGCGAGCTTGCCCGTGGGCGGCATCTGCAGCTCATCGGTCGTGTAGCGGATCGCATGCACGAGCAGGCTGTCCTCGGCCCGGCCGGGAACGAGCGCCGGACCGCTCGTGCCGCCCGCGAGCAGCGCCTCGAGCGAGTCGACGCGCAGCTTGCCCTTGGGCCGCTGCGCGCGGTCGGAGTGGCATTCGTAGCAGCGCTCGGCGAGCAGCGGGCGGATCTTCGTCTCGAAGTGGTCGTCGCGCCCGTCATCGACGGCGGAGGGCAGCAGCAAGAGCAGTGCGGCCACGGGCATCCTCAAATGGTAATCCAGCGGCGCTCGCTATGCTGAGCCCAGCCGATGCGCATCCTGTTCGTCTATCCGAACCTCTACACGCAGATGGGGTTCAATCACGGTCTCGCCGCGTTGTCGGCGTGCCTGAGGAAGTGCGGTCATGAGACGCGCCTGGTCAATCTGAACGAGAACCTTCCGCCCGTGCCGACGCGCGAGGATCTGCGCACGCTGGTGGAAGAATGGCGGCCGGGCCTGATCGGTTTCTCGTGCCTGACCCAGCAATACCAGGCCGGGCTCGAGCTCGCGCGCTGGCTGCGCGAGGACGCCCGCTCTCGTGGAACCCACCTGCCGCCGCTCGTCGTCGGCGGCATCCATCCGTCGATGGTGCCTGCCGACGTGATGGCGGACGGAGCCTGGGACCACGTCGGCGTCGGCGAGTGCGAGGACGCGCTCGTCGCGCTGGTCGAGTCGCTCGAGCGCGGCGAGACGCGAGACGATCTGTCGAATTTCCTGTCGTGGCGGGGCGGCCTGCGCCCGGACGCGGAGCTCGGCGCGCTGCACGCGCGCGGCGAGCGGCCGGATGCGCGGCTGTGGGTGCACAATCCGGTCGGCGAGTTCCCCGACTTCGCGAACCTGCCCGATCCCGACTACGAGCTGTTCGACACGCAGCGCATCACCGACCAGAAGCACGGCTGGTTCAGCCTGATGACGAGCCGCGGCTGCCCGTACCGCTGCACGTACTGCCTGAACCACAAGATCATCGACCGTTACAAGGCCGAGCTCGCGCGACCGGTCGCGCGACTCAACTTCTTCCGCTTTCGTCCGCCCGAGAAATCGATCGCCGAGATCCGCGCGATCCTCGCGCGCTACCGCGGCATCGGCACCTTCATCCTCGACGACGACCTGTTCACGCAGAATCCCGAGCACGCGCTCGCGTTCTGCGCCGCGTACCAGGCCTCGGGCATCGGCGTGCCTTTCGTGGTCAACAGCCACGTCAAGCAGCTCGATCCGCGCGTCGCGCGCGCGCTGCCCGCGGCGGGCTGCCGCATCCTCAAGCTCGGCATCGAGTCCGGCTCGGTGCGCGTGCGCAAGGAGGTCCTCAAGCGCAACATGAGCGACCAGGACATCCTGGAGACGGTCCGGCAGGCCGAGGAGCACGGGCTGCACACGTCGGGCTTCGTGATGGTCGGATTGCCCGGCGAGTCGCGCGACGAGCGCTGGATGACGGTCGATCTGCTCGCGCGCTCCGGCATCGGCCGTTTCCGCACCTCGATGTTCTTCCCGTTCCCCGGCACCGACTCGTACCGGCTGTCGCTCGAAGGCGGCTACATCCGGCCGGACCAGGCGATCACGCTGACAGACTTCACCGAGAGTTCGTGCCTGGATTTCGGGCCCGAGGAGAACCTGTTCCTCGACAAGCTCGCGACGTGCATGCCGTGGTTCGTGAACGCGCGGATGGACGCGCATCGCGAGGCGCCGGCATCCGCGCGCTACCGACCGCTGGTCGAGCGCGTGCTGGCGATGGACGAGGTCGAATGGCGCGCGTTCAAGCCGCGCGTGCGTGCGCTCGACGCCGAGCTCTCGGCCGCCGCGATCGACGCGCGGGAGCTGCACTACTCGATCCGCTACAACGCGTTCATGGGCGTGCGCAGCGACTATGCGCTGGCCGAGGAGCAGGGCATCGAGTGGCTGACCGCGGCGGCCAAGCCGGTGCCCGAGCGGCTGGCCGAACTCGCGCGCGGCCGCGGCCGTGATCCGGCCTCGGAGCGACTGGCCGAGGCGCTCGCCGCGGCGGCGAACGAAGTCTGTTGAAGACGCCGGAGTTCCGATTCGGCGAGGGCAGGATCAGCGGCAGCCTGTTGAACTTGTTCGGCGCACTGGCCGCGCGAGCTGGGTATCGACGAGACGCTGCCGGCAACCTATATCGGTCAGCAACTCCACCCGTTCCGACGCACGAACCCATGGATTCCACGCTGCAACCCACGCATCTCCTCTCGGCGCTGAACTGGCGCTATGCCGTCAAGAAGTTCGACCCGACGCGCCGCATTCCCGACGCCACGTGGGCGGCGCTCGAACAGGCGCTGGTGTTGTCGCCATCCTCGTACGGCCTGCAGCCGTGGCGCTTCGTCGTGGTGTCGGATCCGGCGCTGCGCGCGCGCCTGCGCGAGGTCTCGTGGAAGCAGTCGCAGGTCACGGATGCTTCGCACTTCGTCGTCTTTGCTTCGCGCGTCGGCGTCGATCAGGCCGACGTGCAGCGCTACATCGAGCGCATCGCCGAGGTGCGCGGCGCGTTGCTCGAATCGCTCTCCGGTTTCCAGGGCATGCTGGCGCGGACCGTTTCCTCGCTCGGCGCCAATGGCGATGCCTGGACCGCGCGGCAGGCCTACATCGCGCTCGGCACGCTGCTCACCTCGGCCGCCGTGCTCGGCATCGACGCCTGTCCGATGGAGGGCATCGACGGCGCGCGCTACGACGAGTCGTTGGGCCTCGCGCCGCTGGGGTACCACGCCTTGTGCGCGGCGGCGCTGGGCTACCGCGCAGCCGACGACGGCTATGCCTCGAACAAGAAGGTGCGCTTTCCGGCCGAGCAGGTGATCTTGCGGCGCTGAGCGGCGACCGCGATTGGTTTCCGCGCCGGCCGGCCTCCGGGTAGGCTGAGGACTTGAGCGAGCCGCTGCCCGATTTCAGCCACTACGAAGTCGCCGTCGTCGGCGATCTCGTCGCGGATCGCTACGTACACGCCGAACCCGCGCGCGTGTCGCGCGAGGCACCCGTGCTCGTGCTGCGCTGGACCGGCGAGGAGTTGCGACCGGGGGGTGCCGCCAACGCGGCGCGCAACCTGCGGGCGCTCGGCGCTCGCGTGCGCGTGCTGGGTTGCGTCGGGCGCGATGCGGTCGGCCGTGAACTGCTCGAGGTGCTCGAACGCGAGCAGCTCGACGTTTCCGGCATCGAGAGCCTGCCGGGTTGGACCACTCCGACCAAGACGCGCGTGCTCGCAGCCGAGCCGCGTCGTACCCCGCAGCAGGTCTTCCGCATCGATCGCGAACCGGTCGGGCCGCTGCCCGGCCCCGGCGCGGAGCGCTTGGCGATTCGCCTGCGCGAACTGCTCGGCAAGGTCGATGCGGTGCTGCTGTCCGACTACGACTACGGCGCGATCGGAGCTGATTGCGCGCAGACGCTCCAGGTGCTGCGTCGCGGTCCGATTCCGATCGTGCTCGATCCGCGCCATTCGCTCGAGTTGATGCCGGGATTGCTGGCGGCGACGCCGAACCTGGAGGAGCTGGCCTGGGCCGCGCACTGCGACCCGCGCCGCCTGGCTGATCCCGCCGAGCTCGCGCGCGTTGCGAACGCGCTGCGCGAGCGGCTCGGGCACCGCCACCTGCTCGTCACGCAGGGCAATCGCGGCATGACGCTCTTCGGCGTCGATCAGCCGGCACTGGGCCTGCATGTCGAGCCTTGCGGTTCCGAGGCGGTCGTCGACGTGTCGGGCGCGGGAGACACGGCCGCAGCAGCCTTCTTGCTCGCGCTGACCGCGCGGTGCGCGGCCCCGCAAGCGATGCGCATCGCGAATGCGGCGGCCGGCGTCGTCGTGATGAAGTCGGGCACCGCGGTGTGCGATCGAGCGGAGCTCACGGCCGCCCTGGCCGCCGCGCCGGCGCCGCGGGAGGTGCTGGTCCACTCGTGAGGCTCGAGCGCCGACTCTACTCCCGTTCGGAGCTGGCCGCCGAGTTCGCCAGGCTGCGCTCGAAGCCGCGGCCGCCGCGCATCGTGCTCGCCAATGGCTGCTTCGATCTGTTGCACGTCGGGCACCTGCGCTACCTCGAGGACGCGCGCTCGCGCGGCGATCTGCTGGTCGTGGCGCTGAACACCGACGCCTCCGTGCGCATGCTCAAGGGAGCCGGCCGTCCGCTCGTGCCGCTGATGGAGCGCGCCGAGCTGTTGCTCGGCCTGAGCGTGGTGGGCGCGGTGACCAGTTTCGACGAACCGACGCTGGAGGCGACCCTGCGCGAATTGCGGCCGGACGTGCACGCCAAGGGCACCGACTACAGCAAGGAGAGCGTGCCCGAGGCCGCGATCGACCGCGAGCTCGGCATCGAGATCGCGATCTGCGGCGATTCGAAGGCGCACGCCTCCTCGGAGATCATCGCGCGGCTGGCTCGGGAGCCGCGCGCGTGAACGAGATCCTGAGCGGGCCGAAGAACGCACCGATCTGGCTGGTCCCGGCCGGCGCCGTGATCTCCTTCCTGGGCGCGCTGTGCGGGATCGGCGGCGGATTGTTCGTCGTGCCGCTCCTGTACTACCTGCGCGCGTTTCCGATGCGCAGCGCGGTCGCGACTTCGGTCGTGCACGTGCTGCTGACCGCGCTGTTCGCAACCGGCGCGGAGCTGGTGCAGAGCGAGAACGCGCTGCATTGGGGCCTGGTCGGCGCGTTGGGCACGGGTGCGGTGCTGGGCGCCGAGCTCGGCTATCGCGTCTCCAAGCGGCTCGATCCGTTCTGGCTGAAGTCGATCTTCGCGCTCGTCGCGATCGCCGCGGGATCCAGGATCCTGCACGAGGAATGGGTGGGTCGCGGCGTCTACGGGACGGGCGACGCGACGACGGTCGTCGAGTGGGGGACGCTGCTGCTCGCCTTCGTGATCGGCGCGCTGGGAGCGACGCTGACGCCGCTGCTCGGGCTGGGCGGCGGTCTCGTGTTCGTGCCCGCACTGCACCTGTCGCTGCCGGAGATCGACTACAACACGGTGCGCGCGTGCAGCCTGGCCGTCGTCACGATCAGCTCGGCGCGCTCGACCTGGCTGTACGCGCGCGAAGGCGCGATCCACACGCGCAGCGCCTGGTGGCTGGGCGTCGGAGCGGCGCTGGGTGCGCTGTTCGGCGTGCTGGCCGTGCACCAGCCGGACGGGCGCTGGCTGCACGGTTCGCGCATCGCGCTCGGCTTCATCCTCTTCTACGTCGCGCTGCGTTTCGCACTCGAAGCGCGCGCGGCGCGACGGTCGGCCGTCTAGGCGAAGATCCCGCGCATCCGGTAGACCGATACGACGCGGCCGATGGCCAGGATGAACGCGGCGGTCCGGTAGTCGGTCTTGTGCGTCTGCGCGGTGTCGACCACGTCGTGGAACGAGCGCACCAGCACCTCTTCGAGGCGCCGATTCACTTCCTCTTCCGACCAGAAGTACTGCTGGCGGTCCTGCACCCACTCGAAGTACGAAACGGTCACGCCGCCGGCATTCGACAGGATGTCGGGCACCGACGGAATGCCGCGCTCCTCGAGCCGCTTGTGGGCCTGCGGCGTGGTCGGCCCGTTGGCGCCTTCGACGATCAGCTTGGTCTTGATGCGGTCGACGTTCGAGAGCGTGATCTGGTTCTCGATCGCGGCCGGCACCAGCACGTCGCACTCGAGCTCGAGCGCCTCTTCGTGCGAGAGCGCCTCGGCCTTCGGGTAGCCCGTCAGCTTCTTGTGCTTCGACAGGTAGGCGAGCACATCGACCATGTCGAGGCCCTTCTTGTCGTAGATCGCGCCGTACATGTCGCTGATCGAGAGGATCTTGTGACCCGCCTCCATCAGCAGGCGCGCGCCGATGCCGCCGACGTTGCCGGAGCCCTGGACCACGATGCGTTGGCCCTTGGTGGCCATCTTGTGGCGCTTGAGAGCCTCGCGCGTGACGAGCATCACGCCGCGCCCCGTGGCTTCGGTGCGGCCGCGGCTGCCGCCGAGCGCGATCGGCTTGCCGGTCACCACCGCGGTCGACGCGCTGCGCACGTGCATCGCGTAGGTGTCCATCAGCCAGGCCATCGTCTGCTCGTTGGTGCCGACGTCGGGCGCCGGGACGTCGCGGTCGGGGCCGATCACGTCGAGGATCGACGAGGTGTAGCGGCGCGTGATCGCCTCCAGCTCGCGCTGCGACAGCTCGCGCGGATCACACACGACGCCGCCCTTCGCGCCGCCGAACGGGATGTCGACCACCGCGCACTTCCACGTCATCAGCGCGGCCAGCGCGCGGACCTCGTCGAGGTTGACGTGACGGTCGTAGCGGATGCCGCCCTTGGCCGGACCGCGTACGAAGCTGTGCTGCACGCGGTAGCCCGTGAACACGTCCAGCTTGCCGTTGTCGCGCACCACCGGGATCGCGACCGTGACCTCGCGGTCGGGCGTCTTCATCACCGTGCGCACGCCCGCCTCGAGCGTGAGGTGGTCGGCGGCCTTCTCGAAGAGGGCCGAGGCGTTCTTGAAGAAGTTCAGCTCTTCCGCTTCCTTCTTGGGAGCGGACTTGGCGGAGTTGGAGGCCATGAGGGGGGACGGAGGGGGGAGCGGGCCCGCGCGGCCTGCGGCCGGATGGGGTGAGCTCGGGAAGAGGGCCGAATATTCGAGCTTCCCGAGCGCGCTAGGCCAAGGGGGCGGCTGCCGATTCGCTCGCCGCGCGGCGGCAGGGGGGTGGAATGGGGGTCCTGATCGGTTGAAATCGCCGCTGGCGACCCCCGGCATGCCCGACGCTCCTCGAAACCGACCGCACGTCCGCGCCCGCCGCTGGCGTGTCGGCGGTCCCGCCTGCGCGGGTCGCGACTTCCCCGACAGCCTGCTCGACCTCGTGCCGCCGCGCTTCCTGCGCCGCGTCCGCGGCCGCGAGAGCTTCGAGCACTCGCTCGACGGGGCGCGCGTGATCGTCAAGCGCTTCCACGGCGGCGAGCCGCGCGATTGGTGGAGCGAGCGCGCGCGCGGTCTCGCGCTGCGCTCGCCGGCTCGCGTCGAGGCCGAGAATCTGCTCGCGCTGCGCGCGCGCGGCTTCGCCGTGCCGGAGCCGCTGGGCTGGGCCGAGGATCTCGCCGCGCGCGTCAACCCGTGGCGCGGCAGCGGCCGCAGCCTGCTCGTGCAGCGCTACGTCGAGCACGAACGCACGCTCGCCGACGGCGGTTCGGATGCAGCGGCTCGCGCACTCGGTTCCTTCGTCGGCCGGCTGCACGCGGCAGGCTGGTGCCACCGCGATCTGTACCTCGAGCACTTCCTGGTCACGCGCGACGGGCTCGTGCTGATCGACCTGGGGCGTGCGCGGCGCGCACTCGCGCTCGCGCGGCGCTGGATCGTCAAGGACCTCGCGGCGCTGCTGATGTCCTGCCCGACCGACGTGTGCCGGCGGCGCCGCCTGCGGGTGCTGGCGGCCTGGCGGCGCGAGCAGCCGGAGGCGCGCCGCCTCGGGCTGCGCGGCGCGGCGCTCGCGCGTTTCGTCGCCGCGATCGAACGCAAGGCGCGGCGCCTGCGCGAGCACGCGCCGAAGCAGGCCTTCGATCGCGCCAGCCAGCGCGTTCTCGGTCCGGAGAGCCGCGCATGAAGGCGGAACCTCGCAGCGCGCTCACCGCACCGGCGCACCTCGTGATCCGCGCGCCGAATTGGGTCGGCGACCTCGTCATGTCGACGCCGGTGCTGCTGGAGGCCTGCAGCGGCGCGCGATTCCAACGCGTCTCGATCCTCGTGCGCGCGCACCTCGCGCCCGTGTTGGCCGGCGCGCCCTTCGAAGCCGCGCTCGTGCCGCTCGAGAGCGGCGCCGACGAGGCGCGCGCATATCGCGAGCTCGGCGCCGATGCGGCGCTGCTCTTGTCCAACTCGTTCGGCGCGGCCTGGCGCGCGTTCCGTGCAGGCGTCGCGATCCGCGCCGGCACGAGCCTGTCGGGGCGCGGCCTGCTGCTGACGCATCGCTGCAGCGTGCCCACCCGGCACGGTCGGCGCGTCGCGGTGCCGACCGCGCACCTGTTACGCGACGCGGCCGGCCTGCTCGGTCTCGCCGTGCCCGACCTGCACCCGCGGTTGTGGATCGGCGCGGCGACGCGCGAGCGCGTGCGGCGCGCGCGCGAGGCTTTCGGCCTGCGCGAGCGCGGCTATGCCGTGTGTTGTCCGGGCGCGGCCTTCGGCGCGGCCAAGCTGTGGCCGCCCGAGCGCTACGCGGCCGCGCTCGATGCGCTGCACGAGCGGCGCGGGCTTGCGGCCGTCGTGACCGGCGGACCCGGCGAGGAGGAGCTCGTGGCGGCGGTCTGCGCGGCCTCGCGCAGCGGCGCGCGCTCGCTGATCGGCAGCGAGCGCGACCTGGACGCGCTGAAGGCGTGGATCGAGGGCGCCGCGCTGCTCCTGGTCGGCGACTCGGGGCCGCGCTGGTACGCGGCCGCCTTCGACACGCCTTGCGTGAGCCTGATGGGACCGAATTCCCCCGCGTTGACGGCGAGCTCGCTCGAGCACTGCGAAATCGTGCGCGTCGAGGGCCTGGAGTGCTCGCCGTGCCTCGAGCGCGTCTGCCCGCTGGCGCACCACCGCTGCATGCGCGACATCGGCGTCGAGCAGGTGGTCGAGGCGGCTCAGCGCGTGTTGGAGCGCGACGCGCGATGAGGCTGGCCGAGTCGACGCCGCGGCTGCTCGTGCGCACGCCTTCCTGGTTGGGGGATCTGGTCATGTGCGAGCCGGCGCTGCGCGCGCTGCACGAGTACTACGCTGCGCGCGGCGCCGTCGAGCGGCTGACGCTGGCCGGACCGCGGCATCTGCTCGCGTTGCTCGACGCGCAGTTGCCCGGCGCGCGGTGCGCGCCATTCGACGGGCGATCCGGCGAGCATCCCGCGGATTGGCGCGGCCACGAGGTCGCGCTCTTGTTCAACAACACGCTGCGCTCGGCGTGGACCGCGCTGCGCGCCGGCATTCCGCGGCGCGTCGGTTGGTCGCGCGACCTGCGCGCGCTGCTCTTGACCGACTGGATGGTGCCGCCGCGCGAGGCCGGCGCGCCGCCGCTCTCGATCGGGCGCGCGGGCGCCTGGCCGCGCTGGTTGCCGCGGCCCTACGCGGCGGCCTGTCGCGAGCTCGTGCAATCCGTCGGCGTTGCCGTGCGCGACCCGCGGCCGAGGCTGATTCCGAGTCCGGCGGCTCGCGCGGATGCCGCGCGGCGCCTGGGGCGCTTCGGCCTGCATGACCGCGCGCGCTTCGTGCTCGTCAATGCCGGTGGGCGGCCCCAGTCGGCCAAGACGGCGCCGGTCTGGCTCTTCGCGCCGGTGCTGCGCGCGCTTTGGGAGCGCGACCGCGTCCCCCTCGTGCTGGTCTGCGGCCCCGGCGAGGAGCGCGTGCTCGAGACGCTGCACGGGCGCCTGGGCGGCGTGGAAGCGCACCCGTGCACCGCGCCGATCGCCGAGCTGCCCGAGCTGGCGGCACTGTGCGAGCGCGCCGCGTTGGTGCTGACCGCGGACGGCGGCCCGCGCCACGTCGCGGCGGCGGTCGGCGCGCGCCTGGTCTGCGTGTGCGGCCCGACCGATCCGCGCCACAGCGGCGAGCACGCCGCGGGCACGAGCGTGCTGCGCGCCGTCGTGCCGTGCGGTCCGTGCCACCTCGAAGAGTGCGCGCTCCCGAAGGACGAGGCGCTCGTGTGTTGGCGCCGGATCGGCGACGAAGTCCTCGGGCAGTGCCTGTCGGAACGGCTGCGACCGAGCTAGAACCATGCCCATGCAGATCCCGCGCGCCCCCACGACGGGGATCCCGTCCCGCGCCACTTCGAGCGCGATCGAGCGCGGAGCCTTCTAGCCGTATGTCCTCCTACCTCGCCGATTTCCCGTCCGACGTCCCCGATCAGCCCGAGCTCGTGACCTGCGAGCGCGCGGGCGACCTCGTCTGGCTGACGATCCAGCGCCCCGACGTGATGAACTGCCTGTCGTTCCCGACGCTCCGGCGTCTGCGCAAGCTGTGCGCCGAGCTCGCGCAGGACCTGTCGATCCGCTGCGTGCTGATCACCGGCGCCGGCGACAAGGCCTTCTGCGCCGGCGCGGACCTCAAGGAGCGCAAGACGATGCCCGCGGAGCGCGTGCCGCACTTCGTGAAGAACATCCGCCGCGTGATGGACGACGTCGAGGCGTTGCCGCAGCCGACGATCGCGGTTGTCAACGGTTTCGCCTTCGGCGGCGGCACCGAGCTGATGCTCGCCTGCGACCTGCGCGTCGCGGCCGCGCACGCGCAGTTCGGGCTCACGGAGGTCTCGCTCGCGATCATCCCCGGCGCCGGCGGCACGCAGCGGCTGCCGCGGCTGATCGGCAAGGCGCGTGCGAAGGACCTGATCCTGACCGCGCGCAAGCTCGACGCCGCCGAGGCCGAGCGCATCGGTCTGGTCAACCGCGTCGCGCCGCCGGGCGAACTGCGCAAGGTCGCCGAAGGCGTCGCGCAGGCGATCGCTGACAACGGCCCGGTCGCGGTGCGCGCGGCCAAAGCGGCCATCGACGGCGGCTGCGAGATGCCGCAGCCGCAAGGGCTCGAACACGAGGCGCGTTGCTACGAGCGCGTGCTGCCGACGAAGGACCGGCTCGAGGCGCTTGCCGCGTTCGCGGAGAAGCGCAAGCCGAAGTACGTCGGGGGTTGATCCCGCGCGCTACTTGACGATCGCGATCAGCTCGACGTCGAAGACCAGCACGCCGTTGGCGGGGATGATGCCGGTCGCGCGCGAGCCGTAGCCGAGGTTGGCCGGGATCACGAGCTTGCGCTTGCCGCCGACCTTCATCGAGCCGACGCCCTCGGTCCAGCCCTTGATCACGCCGTTCAGCGGGAAGTCGATCGGTTCGCCGCGGTCGACCGAGCTGTCGAACTTCTTCCCGTCGAGCAGCCAGCCGGTGTAGTGCACCTTGACCTTCGTCGAGGGCCCGGCCGGTTGTTCGCCGCCGCCGACCTTCAGGTCGTACCACACCAGCCCGCTGGCGCTCTTCTGCGGATCCCCCGCGGCGGTTTCGCCGGGCAGCGCGACCGCGGTGGTCGGCGTGTTCGACACGACCGCGCCGCTGACGGCGTCGATGCTGACCTTGTGCTCGACGTCACCGGCGAAGGCGACGATCTCCCAACGCTCGCCGCCGTCGGCGAGCGTCGCGCTGAAGGCCTTGCCGCCGCTTGTCTTCTCGGCGTTCGCCACCGCGGACGCGAGATCGACCCGGGTCGCGGTGAGCTGCTTCTGACGCGCGCCGAACAGGTCCGGGAAGCGCGTGTTGTCGACGCCTTGCAGCGCGAGAGTCGCGGCGGCGGCGGTTCCGAGCAGGGCGAGGGAGGCGAGAGCGATGGGGAGGGTGCGCATGGTCGTGAGGGAAGGGATGGGAGCGCAGGATCTTACGCGTCGGACTGGCGCTCGAGGAAGGCTGCGGCGACCCAGGACGAAAGGTCGTCGCTGCCCTGGCTCTGCACGTAGCCGAGTGTCTCTCCGACCAGCGTGGATCCGGGGGCCGGCGTGCGTTCCTCGAGCAGGCGCAGCGCGAGGTACGGTGCGACGAGCTGGCCGGCCCGCCACGCATCGTCGAGCGCCATTCCGGCCCGCCAGAAGGCATCGGCATCGACCTCCAGCGCGCGGTCCATCGCCTGTTGATCGAACGGGCGCAGCGCGCTGCCGGTGCGCGCGTTGAACGCGAGCGGCTGCTCGGTGCGCGCGTCGACGTGCGCGAGTTCGAAGCTCGCGATCACCAGCGTGCGCGCCGGGTCCCCGACGGCCGCGCGCAGCGCGTCGAGCGCGCGCTCGATCTCGGGCAGGCCGCGCGGCGCATCCTGCGCATCGGGCAGGCGCGCCGGCAATGCGCCGACCAGCAAGGGCAGCACGCGCGTGCGCGGCAAGAGCAGCGCCAGGAACAACGCGTGCCGTTCGAGCGCCAGGTGGCGCGCGTGCGCGAGTTCGAGGACTCCGGCATCGATGCGGAGACGGTCCAGTCCCTCGGCATCCGACAGCGGCGCACCCAGCGGCGTGGCCAGCGTGCGCGTCAGCGGCACGAGCAGCGGGTCGAGCGGCGCGCCGGCGCTGGACAGCAGCACGAGGCGCTCGGGATGGATCTGGCGCGCGGCCGCGTATACGCGGCCGTACAGGCGGCCCGCGCGTTCGAGCGAGCCGCCGGGCGCGAAGAGGGCATGCACGCCGCGCGGCGCCGGCATGTCCCAGTCGTCGGCTACCAAGCCGGCCACGCGCATGCGCAGCCCGAAGCGCGAGTCAGCATCGGTTGCCGCGAGCACGAGCGGGTCGCGCCACGGCCGCGCCGGCTGCGCATTCCAGCGCTCCAAGGCCAGGGCCGCGGCCGCGCGGAAGCGCGGATCGTCGAGCAGCAGCTTGTCCGAGAAACCCCCGGCGACGCGCGCGACCTCCTCGGTCGTCGGCGGGGACGGCCAGGCCCGCAGGGCCAACGCGATCTCCTCCGGCGCCGATTCGCCGTCGAAGCGCCGCGCGATCTCGAAGACACGCGCGGGCACGACCACCGGCCACTCGGCGCCGGCGTCGGCCAGCCCGAGCGGGTCGTGCAGCGCGACCACCGGCTCGCCGTCGTGGCGCAGGCCCTGGATGCGCAGGCGCCGCAGCGCAGGAATGGCGGCGCGGTGGGGCATCCGACAGAGCCTACCGCCAAGGCCGGACGCACACGCAGCCACGACCCGACAGCGTTGATCGTAAACTGTTACGAAATATATATTTGTGGAATCACGATGGGTTGGCGGCGCCGACTGTGCGGTTACCGCACCCTGCTCGGCGCTAGTGTGCGGCAAGCGTGCGTTTTCGCCCGCCCGCCTTGCAACCGAGCCGTCCCCCCCGTTCACACTGCCAACTCCCTCCGAACCGATGAATCGCCTGCGCCTGACCGTGCTCGAGGAGGGGACCCGCACCGAAGTTGCCTACGAACAGGACCCCGTTCGCATCGGTCGCTCGATCGACAACGAGGTGCGCCTGGCCGGCAAGCTCGTGTCGCGCCAGCACTGCCGGATCGAGCGCGACGGCCTGGATTGGTACGTGGTCGATCTCGAGTCGGCCAACGGGACGCTGCTCAACGGTGAGCGCGTCGCGCGCGCGCTGCTCTCCAGCGGCGACGAACTCGTGCTCTCGGGGACGCGCCTGCTCGTGCAGATCGAGTCGGCGCCGGCAACCCAGGCGCCGCCGGGAACCTCGGGCGGGCTCGCGACGCTGACCGGCGGCGAGTCGCGCGAGCGCTTCGGTCTGCGCGCCTTCGCGCAGATCGCGCGCTCGCTGTCGGGCGAGACGGACCTGCCGACACTGTTGCGCCTGGTCGTCGATTCGGCGATCCAGCTCCTCAAGGCCGAGCGCGGCTTCCTGCTGCTCGAGGACGAGGACCAGCGCCTGCAGCCGCGCGTCGCGCGGCAGCACGATCAATCCGACATCCTCGCCCCCGGCTCGCGACTGTCGATGGGGGTCGCGCGCAACGTGTACGAACGCGGGCGCCCGGTGCTGTCGGTCGATGCGGGACGCGACGAGCGCTTCGCCGGCATGCCGAGCGTCGAGGACCTGCGGCTGCGCTCGGTCTTGTGCGTGCCGATCCGCGGCGAGGGCCGGGTGCAGGGCGTGCTGTACCTCGACAACCGGCTGCAGCAGGGCGCATTCACCGAGGACGATCTCGATCTCGCCGAGCTGTTCGGCGACCAGGCCTCGATTGCGCTGCGCAACGCGCGCCAGCTCTCCGGCCTCAAGGAGCGCAATCGGCAGCTCGAGGAGTCGCGGCTGCACGTGGCGCGGCTCAACGAGCAGCTCGGACGCAAGGTGCGCGACCGCGACGCCGAGCTTTCGGTCGTGCGCGCCGAGCTCTCTCGCGCGCGCGGCCGCTACGACTACCACGAGATCGTCGGAGCCTCCGGCGTGATGCAGAAGCTGTTCCAGCACCTCGATCGCGTCGTCGAGAGCGATCTGCCGGTGCTGATCCAGGGCGAGAGCGGCACCGGCAAGGAGCTGATCGCGCGCGCGATCCACTTCAACGGCCGACGCAAGGACAAGCCCTTCGTCAGTGAGAACTGCGCGGCGCTGCCGGACTCGCTGCTCGAGTCGGAGCTGTTCGGCCACACGCGCGGCGCGTTCACCGGCGCGGATCGCGCGAAGAAGGGCCTGATCGAACAGGCGCACGGCGGCACGCTGTTCCTCGACGAGATCGGGGACATGAGCCCCGAGATGCAGAAGAAGTTGCTGCGCGTGCTGCAGGAAGGCGAGGTGCGTCCGGTCGGCGCGACGATGTCGGTCAAGGTCGATGTGCGGCTGCTCGGCGCGAGCCACTGCAATCTGGAGGAGCTCGTCAAGGCCGGCAAGTTCCGCGAGGACCTCTACTACCGGATCAAGGTGCTGCAGATCGACCTGCCGCCGCTGCGCGAGCGAGCCGAGGACATCCCGCTGCTGGCCGAGGCGCTGCTGGCGCGCGCCGCGCGCGAGGCGCAGCGGCCCGCGCCGCTGTTGACGCCCGAAGTGCTCGCGGCGCTGTCGCGCTGTCGCTGGACGGGCAACGTGCGCGAGCTCGAGAACGAGATGCGGCGCCTGGTCGTGCTCGGCGCCGACGTCGCCGACGTGGACAGCCTCTCGCCGGGCGTGCTCGGCGGCGAAGCCAAGGCCGGGGTCAGCGGGCCGCTGTTGCGGCCGGGCGACGATCTGCGCGAGGCGGTAGCGCGCTTCGAGAAGGAGGCCATCGTGGGCGCGCTCGAGCGATTGGGCGGGAACAAGAGCAAGGCCGCGCACGAGCTGGGGATCTCGCGCTTCGCGCTGCAACGCAAGCTGATCAAGTACGGGCTGGCGGAGGAGGAGGATCTCGCCGAGGGCGAGGCCGATGCGGTCGGGGCCGAGGTGGGGGACGCCGACGAGTAGGGACAGCTGCGCTTGCCGGGTTTTCGCGCGGTACCCTTGCCACGCGGCAGCGGTATCGTGAGGGCGCCCCGCGATGTCCCCGGAACTCCCCAATAGCACGAGCGATGGCGGCCAGGTTCCCGCCGATCCCAACCGCGCGCCCGGCCGCTCCAGTCCCTTCCCCGACATCCCCGGCTACGAGATCGAGTCGGTCATCGGTCGCGGCGCGACCGGCACCGTCTACCGCGCGCGCCAGACCGCCGTCGATCGCGAGGTCGCGCTCAAGGTCATCCACCGCGAGCTGTCGGCCAAGACGCGCACGATCCAGCGCTTGCAGCGCGAGGCCCGCACCACCGCTCGCCTCGCGCACCCGCACATCGTCTCCGCCATCGACATGGGCCAGCAGGGCGGCCTGTGGTGGTTCGCGATGGAACTCGTCGATGGACCGAGCCTCGCGCTGCGCCTGAGACAAGAGGGGCGGCTGAACGAGCGCGAGGCGCTGCGCCTGTTCATCCAGCTCGCCGAAGCGCTCGCGCACATGCACGAGCACGCTGTCGTTCACCGCGACATCAAGCCGGCGAACATCCTGATCGACCGCACCGGCAACGCGCGCCTGGCGGACCTCGGTCTCGCCTTCGCCGAGACCGATCCGTCGCTGACCGGCTCGGAGGGCACGCTCGGCACGCCGCACTACATCAGTCCCGAGCAGTCGAAGGATCCGAGCTCCGTCGACATACGCACCGACATCTGGTCGCTGGGCGGCACCTTCTTCCACGCGCTCTGCGGTCGGCCGCCCTTCGGCGGTTCGAGCCTGGCGGAGGTTCTGAGCGGCGTGTTGTACGCGCCAATTCCAGATCCGCTGGTGCTGGAGCCCGAGTTGTCGCCCGGTCTCGCACTGGTGCTGCGCAAGTGCCTGTCGCGCTCGCTCGATCTGCGCTACCAGACGCCCGCCGAGCTGATCGCCGATCTCGAGCGCGTGCGCGAGCGCCGCAAGCCCAAGGTGCGTGAGGGCGCGCTCGAGCCGCTCGAGGGTGGTTGGCCCGCGTGGGCCGTGCGAGCGGTCGTCGGCGCCGGAGTCGCGCTGGTGTTGGTGGGCTGGTGGCTGCTCCAGGTCCAGACCTTCGGACCCGACGCGGACAGCCGCTACGAACCGCTGGAAGCGGTGGCCGTGCGAGCGGACGAGGGCGGCGCGAAGCTGGCCGGAGCGCTGGCCGACCTGGTCGCGTTGCAGGCCGCGTTGCCGCCGGGGCAGTACGAGCGCTGGACCGCCGTGCAGGCGCGCGCACGCGGACTCCTGCGCGACGAGCTCGAGCGTCTGAACGCCGAGGTCGGGGACCGCCTCGATCCGCTGCTCGCCGCCGGTTCGATCGTGGCGGCGCGCGCGGCGTTCGAGACGGAGCTGTCGACGCGCCTGCCGCAGCGCACCGGGTTCACCGCGGCCAACCTGCCCGCGGAGTTCGGCGCCTGGTTCGCGCCGCTCGAGGAACGCATCAAGGCGCGCACGCTGGAGTGCGAGCGCGAGGCCGCCGCGCGCCTGAGTTCGCACGTTCGCGAAGCGCTGCTCCCCGAGATCGATCGCGCGGTCGGATTGCAGCGCTGGCGCGATGCCCAGGAACTCACGTCGGTCGACGGTCCGGCGCTTTGCTCGCGAGCGCGTTTGGACGCGTCCGGTCTGCCGGAGGCCTCGCGCAACGAGGCGACGGCTCCCGCGCTGGCGCTGTTGGCGGCGAGCCGCGCGCGGATCGAGCGCGATTGGCACGAGCTCGACCAGGGCTTGGCGACCTGGATCGCGCGGCGCGCGCTCGAATTGGAAGGGGACCTGGCCGGCGGGCGCGTCAGCGGCGCCGCAACGCGGCTGCGCGCCGAATGGTCGCAGGAGTTGGAAACGCGCGGGCTCGACCGCGCGCAGGCGCTCTCTTCGGCGGACACCTGGCGCCGCCAGCTCGAGCAGAGCTGCTTCGAGCTGCGCGAGCGCGAGAACCGGCTGCGTTCGGGTGCGCCGGGACTGCGGCGCGAGTCGGTCGATGCACTGTTCACCTGGCTGGACGAGCTCGCCACCGAAGAGGCGTGGCGGCGGCGCGACTATGCCGTGGTGCGCGCGTACTGGGACGCGCGCGCCGCGGATCTGTCGGTGTGGACGGACGAATCGGGCGAAGAGGCCGGCCGCGTGGTGGCCGAGCGGATCGAGCTGCGCCTGCGCGAGCTCGAGCGTGCCCAGCGGCTCCTGGAGCGCGCGGCCGAAGGCGCGCGCAACATGGCCGGACAGTGGATCACGTTGCAGGTCAACTCCATCTCGGTGCGCGGCGCGTTGCGCGCGACCGTCGACCCGCTCGCGGACGGACTGCGCATCGCCAACGAGCGCACCTCGGCCGAGTACGGCCTGCGCCTTTGCCGCAGGGGCGTTCAGCGCGCCGACCAGGAGGACCCGCTCGTGACGACCGCCGACCTGCTCGCGCTGGCGGCACTCGCCGGCGCCGTTGATCCGCTCGATGCCGCGGTCGTTCAGACCCGGGAGGGCGCGGTCGAGGCCGCCGGCGCGACGATCGACGCGCTCGATCCCTCGCTCGAGGATCCGCTGCTGGAGGAACTGCGCGAGCGCGTGCGCCGCGCCCGGGACTTGCTGCAGGCGCGCAGCGATCGGCGCGTGCTCGAGGCGCGCGCGCTGCTCGCCAAGGCCGAGCGCTGGGCCGCGGATCCGCGCGAGCGCGAACGCGCGCGCGAGGTCGTGCAGCAGTTGCTCGATCACTACCTCGGCGTCAAGGAGGTGGCGGCGCGGCGGGATTGGTTGCGCGCGCAACGCACGGCCCTCGACGCGAGCACCACCCAACAGGCGCCACAGTCGGAGTCGCAGTGGCGCGAGGCGCTGCGCGCGCGGATGCGGCCCGATTCGCTGCAGTTCCTGACCGAGGGCCGCGCCCGACTGCGCTACACCTTCGAGACGGCCGAGAGCGCGCCGTTCGAGCACGGCACGTGGAGCGCGGACGGCCTGGGCTGGTCGCGCAGCACCTCGGTGGCGCGGCTGGCCGACCTGCCGCGCGAGCCGGGACCGAGCCTGGATCTCGCGCCCTTGCTCGACACCGCCGCGAACCTCGAGCTCACGCTCGAACTCGATCAGTGCTTCGAGGACGGTCCCCCGCGCCTGTTCGCTGCCTCGATCGGCGGCGTGACCGTCGCGCTGCTCGGCGCGGGACTGCCGAGCCGGACCGCTCCCGGCTGGGTCGGCGTCAGCGGAGGCATCGAAGAGCTGCTGGCGAAGATCGATTCGGCCGATGCGCGCACGATCGAGAACGGCTTGATCCGCGGCGCGCGCCACCAGTTGCGCATCGAGGTCCGACGCGCGCAGGGGCGCGTCGTGGTCGACCTAGATGGCGCGCGCCTGGGGCGTTTCAACTTGTCCGGTGCCGCCTCGGACGACACGCGCGTGCGGCTGTGGTCGTGGGAGCCGGTGCGCCTGACCGGAATTTCGATCACGGCGCACCGGCCCTGATGCATCGCGCGAAGCGCGCCGGTCCCGTGGGGGGCGGCGCCGCGCGCGACGGTCACACCGCGCTCACTCGATCGTGTAGCGCACTTCGAGCGGCGTGACCGGTCCGCCGAGCGGCTCGTACGCGATCTGCACGAGGTTCTCCCCGGGCACGGCGTAGTCGACCGGCGCGGTGGAGAGCGCGCAGCTCGCCATGTGCCAGCCGGCCTGCTCGCTCGCGACGAGCGCTACCGGACTGCCGTTCCAGGTGAGCGTATCCGTCGCGATCGGCTCGTTGTCGATCAGCGTGAAGGACTGGCCGTCGAAACGGACCCAGTACTTGATCTGGACGTGCGGCGGACAGTTCTGAGTGGGTCCCGTGTCGAGCAGCCCGGACAGTGTCTGCAAGGCCGGTTCCCACGCGCCGCCGACCCGCGCGCACAACCATTGGCCGGGCTCGCCGCCCGCCACGAACGGCCGGTAGAGCCAGACTTCGCTCGGCTCGAGGAGCGCTGCGGAGGGACCTCCTGCCTGTCCTTGCGTGCCTGCAAGTGATGCATCGTCGTACAGGCTCGATGCGCGCGCGGCCGGGGGCGTCTTGCACGGATTCTGTGCGGTCGTGTCCTCGCACGCATAAATCCAGATCGCTTGATGCGTGTTGTTCACGAATGGGATCACCGAACTGGCGCCCGAGAGTTCCTTCGGTGCCTCGACCGGCTTCGCGGCGGCGTCATAGTGAACGACGCAAGCGCAGATTCCCTTGGGCAGGCTGAGCGTCGTCGGCGCGGGCACGACGCCCTGCTCGTGCTTGAAGGAAATGCCACCCTCGTTCAGCTGCAACTCCCTTTTGGACCCGGGCGGGCTCCCACATCCCAGCGCCGAGACCAACAGCGCCACCACACTGATCCAGCGCACCAGGTTCGGAACGACCTCCGGACTCGAGTTCCACTTCATCGCATCGTCTCCTTCGTGCGGGCCCTTCCCGCGTGCCGCGGAGCGACCTGCCCTCGTGCCCGCCATGAGCGCGACGGCTCGCCCCCGCAAAGCTCCGGATGCAGCGCGCACGCGACGGTGGCGGGGGAGCTCGGAAATTCCGCGCGAGGATCGCGCGCTTCGGACTCAGCGCGCGGCCAGCTCGCGCACCACGTTGCGCGCGGCGGCCAGCGCGCGCGTGCCGATGTCCGGCGCGGCCGTCTCGAGCGTTTCGGTCAGCTCCGTCGACGTGGCTCCACAGCGCAGCGCGCCGCGCGCGTGGCTGCCGAGCTGACGGTCCTGCCCGAGCGCGGCCAGGCACGCGCAGGCCAGCAGCTCGCGGCGGTCCGCGCCGAGTCCCGGTCGCATCAGCACGCGCCCGTACGCGTGTCCGAGGATCCAATCCGCGTAGTCAGGGTGCTGGCGTTCGAGGAACGCGAGCACCGCGGGCGAGGCCCCCGCATAGATGCGCTCGAACAGCTCGCGTCCGCGCGCGGGGTCGCTCGGCTCGCGCAGCACCTCGTCCGCATCGGGAGCGCCGAGCCCGCCGACCGCCTCGAGCTGGCTGTAGGCCTCGACCAGCCTCGGGAAGCCGGCGAACAGGTGCGTCTGCAGCACCGCCTCGCGCCAGGCTCGGTCGGGTTCGCCGGCCGGCGCTTCGGTGCGCAGCCGGCGCAACTGGTCCCAGTGGCCGAGCACGATCGCGACCGAGACGCGGATCAGGCGCCGTTCCTGGTCCGTGAGGGCCATGCGGCGTGCAAGCTAGCAGGAGCGCCGCGCAGCGGCACGCTCTCACCAGCCGAGCAGCAGGAACTCGGAGCAGAAGCCGGGACCCATCGCGAGCATCACGCCCGGCGATCCGGCGCTGGGGCGCGCGCGCTCCAGCGTCTGCTCGAGGATCAACAGCACGCTCGCGCTGGATAGGTTGCCGGCGCGCCGCAGGCTGTCCCAGGACAGCGCGAGCGCGTCGGGAGCGAGCTCCAAGCCCTGCTCGAGCGCCTGCAGCACCTTCGGGCCGCCCGGGTGGCAGACCCACGAACGAACGTCGGAGCGCGTGAGCCCGTGTTCGCCGAGGAAACGGTCGAGGTCCGGCCGCACGCGCTCGCGCGCGACCTCCGGAACCTGGGCCGAGAGCACGATGCGGAAGCCGTGCGTGCCGATGCTCCACCCCATCACGTCCTCGGTATCCGGGTAGAACACCGAGCGCGTCGCGCGCACGCGCGGACCTGGCTCCGCACGCGGGTCGAGCGCGCGGCCGCGTTCCGCGCCGACCACGACCGCCGCGCAGGCCCCGTCGCCGAACAGGCCCGAACTGATCACGTTGGCGATCGACGGATCCTCGCGTTGCAGGGTCAGTGAGCACAGCTCGATCGTCAGCACGACCGCGACGTGGGAGGGGAACGCGCGCACGTAGTCGGCAGCGCGCGAGACCGCGGCGGCGCCGGCCACGCAGCCGAGCCCGAAGAGCGGATTGCGCTTGACGTCGGCACGCAATCCCATGCGATTGACCAGGCGGGCGTCGATGGAGGGGCTGGCGAGCCCCGTCACGGTCGAGAAGTAGATCGCGTCGACATCGCGCGGCGCGAGGCCCGCGCGCCGCAGTGCCTCGTCCAGGGCGCGCTCGCCGAGCAGCAACGCCTGCTCGATCCATGCGGCGTTGAAATCGCTGAACGTGCGCAGCCCGGCATAACGCTCGAGCGGCAGCGCGATGTGGCGCTGCTCGACCTGCACGTTCTCGTGCAGCGTGTCCATCCTGCGCAGGATCTCGGGCCGGTCCGACCAGACGCCCTTCAGGTACTCGCTCAGAACGGCCTGCGGGTACACGTTCTCGGGCAATGCCGACGCGACGCTTGCGATCATCATGGCCATCTCACCGGGAGCATGTAGGGCATGCGGGACCGATATTCACTCCACGCGGCAGCCATCGAGCGCCACGCCGGTGACAAGCGAGCCGCTGCCGCTTCGCTCGGGATCTCGCTGTGCACGCTCTACAACAAGCTGCGCTGACCCGCGAGAGGCCGGCAGGCTCGGGCTACGCCGCCGTCTGCCCGTGCGCCGAGGTCGCGCCCAGCCAGCGCTCGACGATCGCCGCCAGCGCCGCCGGAGAGACCGGTTTCGAGATGAAATCGTCCATGCCGGCTTCCAGGCACCTCTCGCGATCCCCGGTCATCGAGTTGGCGGTCATCGCGACGATCGGCGTGCGCACGCCGGCCGCGCGCAGCCGTCGCGTGGCCTCGTAGCCGTCGCACTCGGGCATCTGGCAGTCCATCAGCACCAGGTCGAAGGCTGACTTCGACAGGGCCTCGATCGTGCGCAGGCCGTCGGGCGCGACCTCGCAGGAGTAGCCGAGCTTGGCGAGCAGCGCGCGCGCGACCTTCTGGTTCACTTCATTGTCCTCGGCCACCAGGATGCGCGCGGTGCGCGCACCGGCCTGCTCCAGCCGCGCGTCGGTCAGGATCCCTGTCCCCAGCCGCTTGGGCGCGTTGCGGCCGCTCAACAGCGCCTTCAGGCACTCCTCGAAGCGCGCCATGCGCAGCGGCTTCACCAGATAGGCGGCGAACCCGATCGCCTGCATGCGCTCGACGTCCGCGGCGCCGCCCAGCGAGGTCAGCATCACCATCGGCGTGCCCGCCAGTTCGGGGTCGCGCGTGACGCGCTTTCCGAATTCCTCGCCGTCGATTCCGGGCATGTCGTGATCGACGAAGACCAGCGCGTACGGCTCGCCGCCATTGCGGGCTGCGTGCAGCTTGGCCAGCCCTTCCTCGGCGTCCGCGGCGAGGTCACAGCGGCTGCACCAATTGGCCGCGTACTCCTGCACGACGCGCCGGTTGGTCGCGTTGTCATCGACCACCAGCACGCTCGCGCGCGGGACTTGCCGCGGCAACGGCGCGCTCGGCCAGCCGTCGGCGGCGACTTCCAGGAGCGGCAGTTCGAACCAAAAGGTCGAACCCTTGCCTTCCTCGCTCTCGACGCCGATGTCGCCCTTCATCATGTGCACCAGCGAGCGGCTGATCGCCAGGCCCAGGCCCGTGCCGCCGAACCGCCGCGTGGTCGAGGCGTCGACCTGCGAGAACAACTGGAACAGGCGCGAGAGGCGGTCGGCCGGGATTCCGACGCCCGTGTCGCGCACGTTGAAGCGCAGCCGCGGCTCGGCCCCCTCGGGCCGCGCGCAACGGCTGACCTCGATCACGACCTCGCCCTGTTGTGTGAATTTGAGAGCGTTGCCGACGAGGTTCAGCAGGATCTGTCGCAGGCGCGAAGGATCGCCGCGCAGGCACTCGGGCACGTCGCGCGCGATCATGCTGATCAGCTCGACGCGCTTCTCCGTGGAGCGGCTCGACAGCGTCTGCACGCAGTCCTCGACCAGCGGCCGCAGCGGGAATTCGATCGACTCCAGCTCCAGGCGGCCCGCCTCGATCTTGGAGAAGTCCAGGATGTCGTTGAGCAGGCCGAGCAGCGCCTCGGCGCTCTGCAGGACCGTTCCGGCGATGTCGCGCTGGTGCTGGTCGAGATCGGTATCGAGCAGCACGGTCGTCATGCCGATGACCCCGTTCATCGGCGTGCGGATCTCGTGGCTCATGTTGGCGAGGAACTGCGACTTGGCCACGGTGGCGGCCTTGGCTTCTTCCATCGAGACGCGCAGCTGGCGGTTGAGGTCCTCCAGGTCGGCTGTTCGCGTGCGCACTTCATCCTCGAGGCGATTGCGGTGGCTCGCCAGTTCTTCGTCGCGCGTGTGGATCTCGCTCAACATCGTGTTGAACGAGTCGACCAGCTCGCCGACCTCGTCGTCCGAGCTGAGGCGTGCGCGCAGCGAGTAGTCGCGCTGTTCGCTGATGCTGCGCGCAGTCGAGGAGAGCGCCACCAGCGGTGCCGAGATGCGCGCCTGCAGCCGCTGCGCGAGCAGCCATGACAGCCCGACGCAGACCAACCAGCCCGCGCCGACCAGCTCGAAGATCTGCATCAGGCGCGCGCGGACCTGCGAGTCGTCGCATTGCAGGAACAGCGCGCCGACCGCCGTGTCTCCCACCTCGATCGGGTGCGTGACGCGCACGAGGCCGTCGCCGAACGGCGAGGAATTCACCATCGTCGCGGTCGGCGGCTCCACATCCAGGTCGGCCCTCGCGGACCATGCGGCGAACTGCTTCCCGTTCTCGTCGAACACGCACGCATATTGCAGGTGCGAGTGGCGAGACAGCTTGGCGAGCTCTTCCTCGACGAAGCGCTGGTCGTCGAAATCCAGCGCCGAACGCATGTTCGTGCCCAACACGTCGGCCATCAGGTGCAGGTCGTCGACGAGCGTCTGGCGAGCGGTCGACCAGCCCAGCAGCAAGAATGCGCACGCGCCCAACAGCAGGGCGGCGCTGCTCGTGCCGACGATGATCGCCGAGAGCTTGCGGCCGAACGAGCTGCGGCGCACGAAGGCGTTCACTGCGCGACCTCCCCGCTCGCGGAGGGGAGTGCGACGATCTTGGCGAGCTTCAAGAGCTCCGAGCTCATCTCGAGACCCGCCTTCTTGGCGCTGCCCGTGCTGATGGCGAAGCGCAGCCTCTGCGACTCGAGGTAGAACCCCACTTGCGCGCCCAGCTCGGCACCGCGCAGCGTGTCCGTGACCAACAGCACCGGCTGGCCGGCGAAATGCGCGATGGACTTCTCCTGCACCTTCTCGTCGCGGCCCGCGACGAAGACGAGCTGCGCGTTGCCCAAGCCGACCGCTTCGGTCGTGCGCACGAACACGATGCGGCGGTCAGCGATGCGCTGGCCCTCGAAGGCGTTCTCGAGATGGTTGCCGAACGGATCCTTGCCGAGCACGGCGATGACGAACGGAGTGTTCTTGTCAGCGAAGGCCGAGTCGGGCCAGCGCGTGTACCTCGCAATGCGCGACAACACCTCTGCCTTGATCTGATACTCCGAGGTGAGTCCGGCCAGCGCGTTCGCGCGCGCCGGCGATCCCGGCGGCGCGGGAACGAAGGCCCAACTCGCGGGGACGAGCAGCAGGACGGCGGAACAGGTGGCCCCGCATAGGCGCGAGACCACCCGCCCTCGACTCGTGGGCGGGGCAGGCATCGGGGACTGCGCCACTGAGTATCGGCAGGTCCGCCGCGCGGCTTGGGCCGAAACGAAGCGGGATTCTCGCGCCTGCCATGAGTGCCAGAATCGGGACGACTTTCGATGCCTCTGCAGTTCAACTCAATGGCGGTGCCCGTCGATAGGGGTTCGTCCGACTCACGTCCCGGAGCCCCCGATGGAGAGCGCCCTCCTCTCGTCTCGACCTTCTTGCACCGCGACGTGCCGCTGGCGCGCGTTCCTGCTCGGGCTGCTGTTCGTCTGCCCCTTGCGCCTGCAGGCGCAGGAGCCGGTCGTCGAAGCGGGGGCCCAGGAGCCGTCGATGGCGTTGGATCTCGACGAGCTTTCGCTCGAGGACTTGCTGGAGCTCGAGGTGTCCGTGGCCGGCCGACACGAAGAGCGGCTCAGCGATACCGCCGCGGCCGTCTACGTGATCACCGGCGACGAACTGCGTCGCTCGGGACACAAGAGCCTGCAGGACGCGTTGCGGATGGTGCCGGGCTTCCACGTCAACAATTGGAAGACCTCCGGTTGGGACGTGACGGCGCGCGGCTTCACCGGATCGCTGTCGGCGATCAACGAGTCGTTCGCGAATCAGCTGCTGCTGATCGTCGACGGCGTCGACCTCTACAACCCGATCATGTCGGGCATCTGGTGGCCGCTGGTCGACGTGCCGCTCCAGGACATCGATCGCATCGAGGTGTTGCGCGGTCCCGCCGGCACGCTGTGGGGGGCGAATGCGATGAACGGTGTCGTGCACGTGATCACCAAGCACGCGCGCGACACGCAGGGAGTCAACCTGCACGCCGACGTCGGCACGAAGATCCAGAGCGCCGACCACTCGGTCGGGCGGCCGTTGGGTGACGACGGTTGGATACGCGCGTGGGCGTCGTGGACACGCTTCGACGCCCTGCCCAATGCCGCTGACGTCCAGTTGCCCGAGGATTGGTGGATCGCCAGCGCCGGCGCGCGCGCCGACTGGGATTTCGGTTCGGACGGGCGCTTGCGGGCTTACCTGACGCTCTACACGTCCGAGTTCGGCGAGGACCCGGTCGACACGGCCATTCTCGGTCTGCCGCCGTTCGACGATACTCCCAAGAACGGCGGCCGCGTGTTCTGCGCATGGGAGAAGGACGAGGCCACGTACGTGCAGCGCTTGCAGGCGTGGTACTTGCTCGACCACCAGAAGCAGCTCAATTACGAGTCGGACCTGCAGGTGCTCGACCTCGAGTGGTCGCAGGTGCGGGAACTCGCCGCGAACCACACGCTCACGCTGGGCGCCGGCGCTCGCCTCGTGCAGACGAACATGGGCAGTCCCAACGGCTACGTGGACTTCAGCCCGGAATTCCGGCGCACGAACTCGCTGCGGGCGTTCGCGCAGGACGAGTACCGTCTCGAGTCGATTCGTTCAGCGCTCACGGGCGGGCTGCAAGTCGAGCACTCGACGCTGGGCGGTTTCCAGGTGCAGCCGAACGTGCGCTGGCGCACGCGCCTTTCGGATTCGACGATGGTGTGGGCCGCGATCTCGCGCGCGGTGCGCACCCCTTCCTTCGAGGAAGTCGACATCCAGCAGTACGATCCGCCGACGGATCCGCCGTTCTTCCACGGCAACGAGGACTTCGAGAGCGAGGAGTTGCTGGCCCACGAGTTCGGCGTCCGTAGCGAGCTCAGCCCGAGCGTCTTCGCCGACCTGGCGCTGTTCTACAACGATTTCGAGAAGCTGCAGTCGCTGGAGCTGGACCAGGTCTCCGGCGCGCTCACCTACGGGAATCGCCTGAGCGCGACCGCCGCCGGCGCGGAGCTCGCGTTGGATTGGCAACTCGCCGCGGACTGGCGGCTGCGCGGCTCGTACACGTACTTCGAGATGAACTTCGAAGGCGACGCGAACAGCTTCGAAGGCCCGTTCGCGGACGACAAGGACGGGCTCGTGCCGACCCAGCACGTCGCGCTGCGCTCGTATTACGACCTGTCGGAGGATTGGGACCTCGATGCCGGCCTCTACTGGGTCAGTCCGCTCGACTACTTCGGGCAACCGGAACACCTGCGCGTCGACGTGCGCCTGGGCTGGCGCGCCAGCGAGAACGTCGAGGTGTCCTTCGGCGTGCAGAACGCGACCGAGGGCAATCACACCGAGTCGGGCGGTGGGATCCTGAGCTACGGCTCGGAGATCGAGCCCAACGTCTATCTTTCGGTCCGCGCTCGCTCGTGACAGCATGAGGCGGGGCCGACCCTGCATGCCGCCGTTCGCCGCGCTCATCCTGCTCGCCTGCGCCCTGCTCGCGCCCGCGCCGGCACAGGAACCCTCCGCGGACGCGGTCGCGCCGTGGGTCGAACTGGCGCGCGCTCCGGCCTGGGAGCTGCCGGCCGAGTTCGATTTCTCCGCCGATCCGATCTGCACGGTCGACGGGAGCGCCGTCACCCAGCGCGACTTCACGCGCTGGATCGCGCTCTCGCGCGGCGCGCCGCTGCTGGAAGCGCAGTGGCTCCGGCTGGCCGGCGCTCAGGCCGCCGACGAACCGCGCGACTGGCTGGCGACGCCGGGGACGCCGGTCGCCCCGGCCGCCGCGCTCGACGAGTCCGGGCACGCGGCCGTCTTCGAGGCCTGGTGTCGTTCGAAGGGGCTCGAACCCGAGGTCGGCGCGGAAATGGTCGCGCAGACGCTGCGCTTGCCGCGCTCGGCGGCCCTGGCCGCGCGGCGCGCGAGCCTCGATGCCGTCATCGGCTTCTTCGCCGGTCGTGGAGATTCGGCGGAGCCTCCGCCGTCGACGCGCGCGCTGCTGACGCGCGCCGGGCGCTGGCAGGAGGCGCGGCCGCTGCTCGCGCTGCTCGAGCAATGGCGCTCGGCGCCCGGCACGCCCGCGGGGATCGAGGCGCTGCTCGCCGCCTCGGAGCCGCTCGTGCTGTATCTCGCCACGCTGCGCAGCGAGGAGAAGCTGCGCACGACGGCGACCTTCCTCGATCACGACCTGGGGGACACGAGCGTGGCCGTGATCGCGCCGGCGTGGCCGTCGCCGCAGGCGCCGGTGGACCCGCCTTGGTCGCGCGTTGGAGTGCTGCACATCGACGCCGGTCCGATCGCGGCGGCAGTACGGCCCGCGCTCTCGCCGGCGGAACTGCTCGCCGAGCTGCGCGCGTACCTCGCGTTGCGTCGCGTGCGCGCCGCCGCATCCGCGCCGGAGGACGCGACGCGTTGGCGCGCCGCTGTCGAGGCGGAACTGCGCGGCCAGCGCGCGCTGCTGTCCGACGAAGCCGTCGCGCTGCGCTACGACGGTTTCCCGACTCCGGCGATCTGGCGCGCCTGGCGACAGGCCATCGACGGCACCTGGCAGGCGCGCTTTCCGACGGGCGAGCCGACCGACCTCGTGCGCGAATTCGCGGCGCGCGCGCCCTGGGCCAGTGCGAGCGCCGGGCGCGCGCTGAAGGCCTGCGTGTTCGATGCGCCGGAGCCGGCCGAGCAGGCTCGCGCGGAGTGGGAACGCGGCCGGCAGGCGGCGACCGGCACGCGCGCCTTCCACGAGACGCGCTACGACCGCCTGGTCAACGGTTCCTCGGCGGCCTGGCGCGCGCAGGCGGAACTCGCCGGCAGTGGCGCGGCGGTCATCGTGCGCTGCGGTTCGGAGTGGCTGCTCGCGCGCCGCGATCCGGCCGCACCGATCGCCTGGGCTTCCGAGTTGGAGACGCTGCGCGTGCTGCAGGATCTGGCGGCGATCGCGCGGCTGCGCTGAGTCCGGCCTCAGGCGCGCGTGCCGATCGGCTCGCCCATGCGCAGCGGCCTGTGCTGCTCGAGGCCGCTGTTCGCGACGAAGCTGCGCGGCGGGAAGACCAGCACGACCGTCGATCCCATCTCGAAGCGCGCGAGCTCGTCGCCGCGTGCGTACTCGAGCGGGCGTTGCAGCCTGCCCGAGCGTCCGCTGTGCGCTCCGACCACGCGTATGCGGCCCACGTTCAGCGCGCCGACCATCACCAGGTACCAACGCATCCCGCAGGTTTCCATGCACAGCACCACGCGTTCGTTGACGTCCAGCACGCGCCGTCGCTCGAGCACCTTCGGCGCGACCGAGTAGCGCGCGCCGGCGGCCCAGGCCAGCTCCACCAGCCGCGCGTCGAGCGGACAGTGCACGCGGTGGTAGTCGCGCGGCGACAGGTACACGATCCAGGCCTGGCCGCCTTCGAGCTCGCCGGCGCTCGCGCAACCGGCCAGCATCTGCTCGACCGAGTAGGCGCGCCCCTTCGCGTGCAGCAGGGAGCCGCCTTCGATGCGCGAGACCGACTGCACCGCGCCGTCGCAGGGCGCGGGCAGCACGTTCGGATCGGAGGGGAACGAGCGCGCCCCGTCGACGAGCCGGCGCACGAAGAACGCTCCGAGAGTCGGGTAGATTTCCAGCGGCCCGCGCGCCTCCGCGAGATTCGCGCCGAAGGCCCGGGCGTAGCCGCGGTAGGCGCGCGCGCGCAGTCCGGTCGGAATGCGCCGATCCATCGCCCAGCCCACGGCCAGCGAGAGCGCGCGTCGCAGCGGGGTCGCCATCGGGCCGCAGCCTAGGCGCGGCCTCACACGGTCACAAGCCTAGTTGCCGCCGCCGCCGGGGCCGCCCGGACCGTTGCCGCCCGGCCCGTTGCCTCCGCCGCCGCCGAAGCCGCCGAAGCCGCCGCCGCCACGCCGGTCGGAGCCGAGCTTGCGGATCTGATCGGCGACCGAGGAGCCCAGCCGCGCTACCAACTCGCCATTGCGCCACTCGCGGATCGAGCTGAAACCCGCCCGCGCCAGGTCGCGCGTCTCGGAGTTCATCCGCATGAAGTCGCGGCCGGCGCGCGCGTCGTCGATGCCAAGTTGCGCCATCAGCTCGCGACGCTTGGCCGCTTCGCCTTCGTACACGAGCGCGAGCTGTTCCTGGTCACCGCTCGAGAGCCCCAGTTCCTCCGCGATCTGCTCGGCGCGGCGAAGTGCGCGCTCGCGGTCGAAATCGATCTGCTCCTTCAGCTGGGTCGCCTTGTCGGAGGCCTCCTTCTCCGCCAGCACCTGGTGGGCGACCTCGCGCATCAGTTCGGGCGCCGGGCCGGCGGCGAGCGGCGCGGTCGCGGCGCCTGCCGGAGCGCGTGACGTGCTCAGCGACAGCAGATCCTCGTCGAGGCGCGCCATCGAGCGCTCCAGATCGTCCAGCCGCGCGAGCAGCTCCTGCTCGCGACTGGTCATCGCGGCGGGTTGGACCGCCTCGGGCGCGGCCTTCGAGACCGGGGCCAGACCCTTGCTCGGGGTGACTTCGGCTACCGGCACGTCGCTCGTGCGGCCGAGCCACAGGGCATGAATGCCCGTCGTGACGGCACTGGCAAGCAGGGCGGAACCAAGGGCGAGGGTGATCGGCTTCATGGGCAGGAAATCGTGCGTCGTGGGGCGCTCTGGAACGCGTTGAGCCTACCCGAAAGCGACTCGCGGGGTCCGCCGGCAGCCGTGGAACAGCCCAGGGCCGTCCAGGTCCCGCTCGCTGAGCGAGATCCCTACTGCAGGTTCACTTCGAGGCTGCTGGCCACCTCGGAGATCGAGGTTGCGAAGCCGGCGCCCACCGCGTGGACCTGCAGGCCCAGTGCGGCCACGCCGAACTTGGTGCCGGCCAACTGCGGTTGCGGGCTGCTGAAGACCGGAATCGGCCCGCTGCTGAGTGTGGACAGGCCCGAGATCAGCGGATCGAAGACCCCTTCGAACAGCGCGCTGTGCGAATTGCCTTGCGGGTCCGGGATCAGGCCGTCGAGCAGCGGATCGTCCGAGCCGGTGAAGGGCTTGCCCAGGGTCAGGCCGGGAAATCCGAGCAGCGCGGAGCTGAGCGCATCGAACACGATCGGAACGCGCTGATTGCCCTCGCGCGAAGTGGCGATGTTCCCCAGCGCGATACTGCCGGGCTGCGCGGGAAAGGTCGTCGCGCCCTGATCGTCCCACGAAGTCGGTCGTTGCGGCATCGTCGTCGCCGCGCTCGCGCTCCAGATGAAGACGGATTGGTTGAACACGAGGCTCGCGTCGAAGGCCGCGGCGGGCGGCCCGCTTCCGGCGAACTTCCACTCGACATTGCCGTTGGTCTGCGCGCCGGAGAGCTGGTCGAGCAGACGCAGGTCGACCACGGAAATCGGAGCCGCGGAGACTTTCCAGTCCGTGCCACCCGCTCCATCCTTGCCGTTGTTCGTCGCCCACAGCACCGGGGACTGGAACGCCAGCATGCCGGCGAATTCCGTATCACCGGGCTTGGTCATGTACAGCGGAGAGGCCGCGACGAGCCCGAAGAACGGATGATTGACGGTGAAGCGCGTGAAACCGACCGCCCCGGTCGTGTGCGCCGGCTGGCCGAGGAGGTCCTTGGCCCAGTTGCTGTTCCCGTTCGTCACGCCACCGCTGCCGAGCGGATTGGTGCCGGCCGCCTCGGTCGTCGAGGCGAGGTAGAACTGGTTGTTGGCCGGACCGCCGGTCGCCGGGCCCTCGACCTGCACGATCAAGTTCGCGAGCAGCGGATTGCCGATCCCGCCGCCACCGAGGTCGGTGCCGAGTGTGACCGGCCCGGCCAGACCGTGGGTGCCGACGCCGGGGCCGGTCCACTGGTAGACGACCTCCCAAACGCTCGGGAAGGGGAAGCCCGCCGTCGCGGGAACGAGGCCCGGGCTCAGCGTACCGACGGTCTGCGACGCACCGGTGTTGCCGGGGCTGGCGAGCAGCGGGGCGACCAGCGGGTCCCATTCGGGATCCGAGTCAGTGGCCGCGATCAGCGTGACCGTTCCGATGTCGACGCCCGCGATTGCGTTGGCCGCGTCGTAGCCCTGCACGAGCTTGAGCCAGGGCGTTTCGAACACGCCGGCCGACTGGTTGCGACCTCCCTGGATCGTATCGGTGCCGTAGCACAGCCGGATCGAATCCCCGCTGGCCGGATAGTGAACGCCCTGCGTGAACAGCCCGAACAGCGCCGGGCCGGAAAACGCTACGTTCGGCAATTGGTGCATGGGCGCCCAATTGTGGCTGTAGTCCAGCGGTTGGCCTTGGGCGGCGAGCGTCGCCGCGAGGGCGAGCTGGGCTGCAAGCGGTCGGACGGAGGTGTGCAGCGAGTGGATCACGTCGTGGGGGCGAAGCCGGCGCAGTGGGGGATCAGCCTGAATTCTGGCAGATTCGTCGGCTAATGCCCGGGAAAACAAAACACCAATCGGGGTTCGCGCACCTTCGTTGACACCGCTGCGGCGCGCCCGTACAACTCGCGGCGGTCCCCGCGGTGGTGCGCAAGCGCCGGCGTCCGCTCGCTTGGGGGCGCGCGGAGTCGCCATGGAGTTCGGGGGCGCTTTCCTAAGTGCCTGAGGATAAAAGATTTCGAACGACATGCAACGGGCCGGTCGGGTAGTGGTGCTGGCGGCGGGGCTGGGCACGCGGATGAAGAGCGCGCGCCCCAAGGTCCTGGCTCCGCTATGCGGTCGCCCGATGCTCGGTTGGGTGCTCGACACGGGCGCCGGCCTGCAGGCCGAGCAACTCGATCTCGTGATCGGCAAGGAAGGCGCTGAGCTTCAAGCGGTCGCCGAGCGCGAGTTGTCGGCGCGCGGCGCATCCGCGCCGCGCCTGCGCTGTGTGCTGCAGGAGCCGCGCCACGGCACTGGTCATGCGCTGCAGACTTGCCTGCCCGAGGTCGGCAAGGGCAGCGCGCCCGTGGTCGTGCTGTACGGCGACATGCCGTTGCTGCGCGCGCAGAGCCTGCAGCGGCTGGTCGCGCACTGGTACGAGCGCTGCTCCGGCGGCTCACGCGCGGGCATCGCGCTGCTGACGGCGCGTGCGCGCGATCCGTTCGGGCTGGGACGCGTGATTCGCGCCGCGGGCGGCGGCGTGCGTGCGATCGTCGAGCAGCGCGATGCCAGTCCGGAGCAACGCGCGATCGACGAGGTCAATCTGGGCGTGTACGCGTTCGATCCGCGCTTCCTGGCCGAGGCGCTGCCGCGGCTCACGAACGACAACGCGCAGCGCGAGTACTACCTGACCGACCTCATCGCGAGCGCGGTCGCCGCGGGGCGGACGGTCGAAGCGGTCGTGCTCGACGACGAGCGCGAGGCGCTGGGAGTGAATACGCTGCGCCAGCTCGCGCAAGTGCGACGCGAGCTGCAGGACCGCATTCTCGACGAGCACCTCTCCGCCGGCGTCTACATCGAGGATCCCGACTCGACCTACATCGATCACGGCGTGACCATCGGGGCCGGCACGCGCATCCTGCCCTGCACGGTGATCCGCGCCGGCGTCGCGATCGGCCGCGACTGCGAGGTCGGGCCGTTCACCCAGCTCCGCACCGGGACCGTGCTCGAGGATGGCGCCGAGGTTGGTAATTTCACCGAGTGCAAGCAGGCGCGGGTCGGCGCCCACGCCAAGGCCAAGCACCTCGCCTACCTCGGCGACGTGGCGATCGGCGCGCGCGTCAACATCGGCGCCGGCACGATCGTCGCGAACTACGACGGGAAGCTGAAGCACAAGTCGACCATCGGCGAGCGCGCGTTCATCGGCAGCGGGACCGTACTGATCGCGCCCGTCGAGGTTGGCGCGGGCGCGCTGACGGGCGGCGGCGCGGTGGTCACGCGCAACACGGTCATCGCTCCCGGCGAGGCCTGGGTCGGCGTGCCGGCGCGCAAGCTGGCGAAGCGGTCCGCCGAGTCCAAGGCTCCCGCGCCGACCCCGGCCGCGCCAGCCCCGGCCTCGTCGCGATCCTCGGCCGCGTCTCGATCTTCGGCCGCGTCCCGATCCTCGAAAGGGACGCCGTCCAAGCACAAAACCAGTTCCAGTCGAGCGCCGCGCGCTCGCTCCAAGCAGAAGTAGGAACCACACCTCCGTGATCCGCTACAACGACACGATTCGCCTGATCGCCGGCAACGCGAACAAGGACTTGGCCCAGGCGATCTCGCGTCAGATGAGCCTGCCGCTCGCCGATGCGCACGTCGGCCGCTTCCCCGACGGCGAGATCGACCTCAAGATCAACGACGACGTGCGCGGCTGCGACTGCTTCGTGCTGCAGCCGACCTGTCCGCCGGTCAACGAGAATTGGGTCGAGTTGCTGCTGCTGCTGGATTGCCTGCGGCGCGCTTCGGCCGGGCGCGTGACCGCGGTGATGCCGTACTACGGCTATGCGCGCAAGGACCGCAAGGACGAGGGCCGCGTGCCGATCAGCGCCAAGGTGGTCGCCAACACGATCGCGCAGGGCGGGGCCGACCGGCTGCTGACGCTCGACATGCACGCCGCGCAGATCCAGGGCTTCTACGACATCCCGGTCGACCACCTGTACGCCAAGCCGGTCCTGCTCAAGCGCATTCGCGAGCTCTCGATCGACGCGCCCGTCGTCGTGACGCCCGATGTCGGTGGCATCAAGATGGCCCGTTCGTACGCGCGCGCACTGAACGCCGACCTCGCGATCGTCGACAAGCGCCGCCTGTCGGGCTCGCAGATCACGGTCGAGCACATGATCGGCGAGGTCGCCGATCGCAACGTGATCATCGTGGACGACATGATCTCGACCGGCGGCTCGATCACCGAGGCCGCGCGCATCGTGCGCGAGCACGGCGCGAAGCAGATCGTGATCGCCGTCAGCCACGGCGTGTTCTGTGGGCCTGCCATCGACCGCCTCGACGCGTGCCCGGCCGACCGGATCCTGGTGACGGACACGATCCCGCTGAAGGGACGCGCGCCGCGGCAACTCGAAATCGTCTCGGTAGCCGGCCTGCTGGCCCAGGCGATCAAGAACCTGCACGAGTCGAAGTCGATCAGCTTGCTGTTCGACGAGTAGTACCGAGCCCGCCTCGATTCCGGCGACTGCCCCGAATCCAGCGACCTGGCGGAGCCCAGTGCTGGCGGTTCCAGGCCGCCGCCGCTATCCTGTTCCGCCCAATCCAGCGGGCACGGTGTCCGCTTCCGATTTCCCCTGACCCCCTTCCTGTCGTTCGAACCATCCAGGAGGAACCATGGACAGCGCCAACCTCAAGGCCGACCTGCGCGAGCGCGTCGGCAGTCGACATTCCCGCAAGCTCCGCGATTCCGGAAAGATCCCCGCCTGCATCCAGGGCGGTCAAGGACCGGTGACGCCGATCGCGATCTCCTCCGAAGCCTTCTTCGAAGCGCGCCGCCACCACCAGCACCTGTTCGACATCACGCTGCCCAACGGCAAGGTCGAAACCGCGCTGGTCAACGAGCTGCAGTGGGAAGTGCTGGGGCGCGGGCTCGATCACATCGAGTTCCGGCGCGTCGTGCGCGGTCAAGAGACCACCGCTGAGGTCGAACTCGAGTTCACCGGCATGCCCAAGGGCGGTGTGCTCAACCACCTCGTCACGCACATCAAGATCAAGGCCGAGCCGCAGAACATCCCCGACTCGATCCCGGTCAAGATCGACGGCCTCGAGGTCGGTCAGCCGCTGTTCGCGCGTGACCTCGTGATGCCCAAGGGCGTCAAGCTCGGCATTCCGCCCGAGACCCCGATCGCCGTCATCGTCGTGGCCAAGGAAGAGATTGCTCCGGCGCCGGTCGAGGCCGCTGCCGCCGCGACTCCGGTCGCAGGTGCCGCCCCTGCCGCGGGCGCGCCGGCTGGCGCAGCCGCGGGCGCGGCTCCGGCCAAGGAAGAGAAGAAGGCCCCGGCCAAGGACGAGAAGAAGAAGTAGCGCGAGTACCCGGCTCCGCGCTCGTTCGCCGCGGCCCCCGCCGCGCGTGGTCCTCCACGCGCGGCGGGGGCCGCGGCGCTTGGGGCCCGGGTCGCCAACGGCGGCCGGCGGATTTTCAGCAGTCCGGACGCGCCCATCTCTGTCCAGCGGGACAGGCGTATCGCGGTGCTCAACCCAGGCCCCTCCAGGCCCACGACCCCACACATTCCCAGGATTGCTCCCATGAAGTTCATCACTCTGCTCGGAACCCTCACCCTCGGGGCCCTGACCGGCCTCGCCTCGGCGCAGATCTCGCCCTGCCACCAGTTCGACAATCTGAACGGGCCCTGCTGCGCGCCGACGATCTCGAACCTGCCGTCCTTCCCTGCCTACCAGAGCCCGGGTCAGGCCATCTGCTGGACGAATTGCAACCTGAGCGGCCAGGTGAAGACGAAGACCATCATCACGCCGCCAATCCAGACCGACTGCACCGGCTACCAAGCCAACATCGAGGTCAACGACCTCAACAACGGCACGGTCTACCTGTTCGGCCAACTGACGCTCGACTACACGCGCACCTGGGAAGAACAGCCGCCGATCGCCGGCGCCGCGCCGATCCAGGTTTGGCGCTTCACGGCCAAGGGGGATCTCAAGACCAGCTCTCCGAGCCTGCCCGGCACCTGCCCGGTGCCCAAGTCGCTCGGGATGTACCCGGCCGCGTTCTACTACGGCTACGTCGACTACGCGTTCGACTGCACGACCGGCAACTGGGACACGGCGATCGTCATGTATCACGCCTGCGACTTGTTCATCAACAAGCCCGGCATCTCGGCCACGCCCGCCCCCGTCGGCGGTCTCGATCCGAACAAGTCCTACGCGTTCGTCGCGCCCGACACGGCCGCCAATCCGTTCGTGCCGTCCAACAACCTGTTCCCGGGCGGCCCGTTGCAGGGCGAAGGCATGCGCCTGAAGACCGTTCCCGGCACGGTCCTGTGCAACACCGAGGATCCGATCACGTTCGGGTTCCTCAATCCGATCTTCCAGCTGTGCCTGTGCCCGATCGCGCTGTTCCCGCAACAGCAGTCGGTCGGCGTGCTGAACGGCCAGGGCCTGTGCCCCGCACCGACCGGCCAGCCGGGCAGCTTCCAGTCGCTGAACCTCTGGCCGGCCTTCCCGTGGTTCCACCTGGTCACGACCAGCATCGGCAACTGGACCACGATGAACTCCTATCCGGGCAACGAGGTCGCGTGGGTCGACGAGGGCGCGTTCCTGTACCACGACCCGTGTGGATTTGGCGGCGGGCTCAACGGTGACTCGTACAACGTGATGTACGGCGGCTCGACCTCGAAGGGCTACACGGTCTCGCCGAACCCGGTCTTCCCGGTCAGCCAGAACTTCAAGGACCTCGCCAGCAACTTCTCGATCGGCGTCGGCCTGCCGTTCCCGTCGCCGCTCGTGCTGGTCGGCAAGGTCATGCCGACGCACTATCTGATCTACGTGAATACGCCGTGATCCGGCGGCTGGAGCCGGGCGGGTGGCCCGGTTCTCGTAGGCGCGCCCCGGCCGAGGGATCTCGGCCGGGGCGCGCGTGCGTTGCGCCGTCCCACCGTCCGAACCTGGACCCTGGCCTGGTTGGCTGCGCGCATGCCCGCCAGGACCCGCCATGGGGGGTGGCCCCCCCGTTGGAGACCCCGCGGGGCGCGACGCGCAGTCAACCAGGCCAGGGTCCGTGCGAGGCTTGCCCCGCGTGCCGCCATCCCTATACTGTTCGGCCCCTTGTCGCGGATCACCCATCCGAGACCAGGACCCCCGTCCGCGTCGCCGTTCTCCGAGGACGGCCGCGGAGCCGACCGCGGCGTGGCAGCGGCTCCCTGCGAGCCTCCGCCACGGCTCCACAGCCGCTCACCACCCGGCGCACGCGCGCCACGATCTGCAGCCCCACGCGATGAGTCAGCTCTACGAAGGCATGTTCCTGCTCGACAACGACGTCGTGCGCGCCGGCTGGAATGCCGCCAAGCACCACGTCACCGACCTCGTCACCAAGCACGGCGGGAAGGTCGTGTCGGCGCGTCGCTGGAGCGAGCGCAAGCTCGCCTACCCGGTGCGCGGTCGCCGCCGCGGCACGTTCCTGCTGATGTACTACGAGCTCCCGCGCACCGGCATCCCGCCGTTCGTGCGCGACCTCGACCTGTCGGAGTCGCTGCTGCGCTACCTGCTGTTGCGCTGCGAGGCGTTGCCCGAAGGTGAAGCCGCGTTGGCCGCGCAGGAATCAGCGGCGGACTACAGCGCGCCGGTGCCGCCGTCGGACGAGGCCGGCATCTACGCGGTCGTGCAGAACGGCATCGTCGAGGCGCCGTCGGATCGTGCCATCGAGCCCGAGATCATCCCCGAGTTGGAAGGCGCGGGCGTCCATTCGTCGCCGGCTGGGCGCGACTAGCGCGCAAGCATCGATCCACAACCGCCCCACACCACGCACAACCGCGCTCCCATGACCGAACAACCCGTCACCGCCGAAGTCGCCGCCGCCGAGTCCTCGGCCGCGCCCAAGCTCGAGAAGTACCCGGACCACCTCGATTACAAGGACCTGGAGACCCTGGCGCGCTTCATGAACAGCCAGGGCAACATCCAGGGCCGCAAGCGCACGAACTTCAACACGCAGCGCCAGAAGGCGCTCAAGCTCGCGATCAAGCGCGCGCGACACATGGCCTTGCTGCCGTTCGTCGGCTGAGCCAGGACTCCCAGAGCCCATCACGAAGGAACACCGACCATGGCGAAGAAGATCGAACTCCTGCTGCGCGAGTCCCTGCCGCCGATCGGCAAGACCGGCGACGTCGTGCGCGTCGCGCCCGGCTTCGCGCGCAACTTCCTGCTGCCGCGCAAGCTCGCGATCGAGGCGACCGCGGAGAACAAGAAGTCGATGGCCAAGCGCCGCGCCAAGCTCGACGCCGAAGAGGCGGCGCGCAACGCGGAGATCGAGAAGCGCGTCGTGCTGCTCTCGTCGCTGTCGCTCGTCACGCGCGAGCGCGCCGACGAGAAGGGCAGCCTGTTCGGTTCGGTCGGCGCCGCGGGCATCGTCAAGCTGCTGGCGGGCGTCGGACACCCGGTCGAGGAGAAGGCCGTGCGGCTCGAGCACCCGCTGAAGACGCTGGGCACCCACAAGGTGAAGATCCACGTCTACGGCGACAAGCACGCCGAGATCACGGTCGTCGTCGAAGCCGCCAAGGAATAGGCGGCACTTCCGCCTCTGCGGCGAGCGCGAGCATGCGGATCGGCGCCGGCCGATCGGTGCGCTCGTGCGTCGCGGTTCCGTGCCGGGCTGCCCGGTGTGGCACTGTCCGATTCGGCGAGATCCCGTGCGGGGCTGTCTCCTGCGGCGCTATCCCATGCTGGGACGCCGGCTTGTGCACCGCGCTCGAGCGTTGGGCATGCGGCGCGTAGCCGCGCCCTGGTTCCGCGCTATCCTCCGCGATCTCGCGCCTAGGTACCGATGACCGCCGACCCTTTCCACGGCAAGACGCCGCCGCACAACTCCGACGCCGAGCGCGGCCTACTCGGAGCCTTGTTGCTCGAATCCGACCGCATGGTCGAGGTCAGCGACATCGTGCGCGCCGAGGATTTCTATGAGCGTCGCAACGGCCTCGTCTTCGACGCGATGCTGGGCCTGGCCGAGCGCAGCACGCCCATCGATCCGGTTTCGCTGGGCGAGGCGCTGCGCGCGCGCGGCCAGTTCCAGGAAGTTGGCGGCAACGAATACCTGCTCGAGTTGCTCGGCAGCGTGACCTCGACCGCGCACGCGGCCTACCATGCTCGCGTCATCAACGAGACCGCGCTGCTGCGCCGGTTGGCGCGCGAGGCGCAGGAGATCGCCGGCGCCGCGCTGGAGGCGCGGCCGGACGCCGACACGGTGGCGAACCTGCTCGACGAGAGCGAGCACCGGATCTTCTCGCTCAACCAGAGCCGCGACAGGAGCGAGGCGCGCTCGATGGAGGAGATCCTGGTCGAGGCGATGAAGCGCATCGACCTTTCGCGCGGCGGCCCGAGCGGCATCGTGACCGGCTACTACGACCTCGACGCGAAGATGTGCGGGCTCAACAAGGGCGACATGATCGTGATCGCGGCCCGGCCCGGCATGGGCAAGACCGCCATTGCGCTGAATCTCGTCGAGCGCGCGGCCTTGCACGAGCAGCCGGCACTGGGGCATCCGGCCAAGGTGTTGATGTTCAGCCTCGAGATGGGCCAGATCGACCTCGTCCAGCGCATGCTCGGCTCGCGCGCGGGCGTCGAGTCGATGCGCATGCGCGAGAAGCGCTTGTCGATGGAAGAGCGCGATGCGTTGGTGTCGGCGGCCGACGAGCTGAATCGGGCGCAGGTCTGGATCGACGACTCGCCCGGCCTGACCATGCTGGCACTGCGTTCGCGCGCGCGCCGACACATGCACAAGCACGGCCTCGACCTGATCCTGGTCGACTACCTGCAATTGATGTCGCATCCGAAGGCCGAGAGCCGTCAGATGGAGATCAGCTACATCTCGCGCTCGCTCAAGGGCCTGGCGCGCGAGCTCGAGGTGCCGGTCGTCGCGCTCGCACAGCTCAACCGCGGACTGGAAGTGCGCGCAGGCGGCGACAAGACGCCGCGGCTGGCCGACCTGCGCGAATCCGGCTCGATCGAGCAGGACGCCGACGTGGTGGTGCTGCTGCACCGGCCGGAGAAGTACTTGCGACCCGAGGAGGTCACCGACGAGGTGCGCGGCCTGGCCGAATTGCACATCGCCAAGCACCGCAACGGTCCGACCGGTATCGTGAAACTGCAATTCTTCGACAGTACGATGCGTTTCGAGAACCGCAGTCCGGTCGTCGAGCCGGTTGCCCCGTAGTCGTCGTTCCGCAACCGTCGCTCCGCCATTGGCACAGACGTTCCGCGCTCTCACCCCGGCCCTGATCTGGGCCTGCTCGCTCGGCGCGCTCGGCGCCGCGCAGGAGCCCGCGGCGCCGGCCGGTGAGCAGGTCCCCGCCAACACGCAGGGGCCGCGGATCGTCGCGCTGCGCGTCGAGGGCAACTCCCGCGCCAGCACGGAGCAGGTGCTGGGCGTGCTCGGCCTGAGCGTGGATGCTCCGCTCGATCTCGCGGCGCTCGACGCGGGCATCCTCGAGCTGTGGAACTCGTTCCGCGCGCGCGCGACCGTGCTGCGGGCGGACCGCGCCGGCGGCGTCGAACTGCTGGTCCAAGTGGTCGAGATCCCGATCGATCTCGAGCCGCGTTTCGTCGGAAACGTCGAGATCGAGACCGAGCGGATCCTGGAATGGGCGCAGTTGTCGGAGACCTCCGAGCTGTTCGTGTCCGACGCCGTGCGCGTGCGCGACCGCCTGCTCGCCGGCTATCGCCAGGAAGGGTTCCACTGGGCGGACGTGCGGATCGTCGAGCGCGCGGCGGGCCCGGACCTCGCGGCGGACGTGATCTTCGAGATCCAGGAGGGGCCGCGCGTCAAGGTCGCCGACGTCGTGCTGCACGGCAACCGCGCGCTGGCCGAGGGTGGCAGCCTGTTCACCACGGGCGGACTGAAGGATCTCGCCGACGTGCACCTCGACGAGAGCCGCTTCTTCGGGTTCTTTCGCGACGAGTTCGTGCAGGAGGACCTCGACGCGGACCTGGTCGCGATGCGTCAGGTCTACCGCGACCGCGGCTACCTCGATGCGGTGGTCGAGCTCGAGCGGCTGGAGTTCAACGACGAGCGCGATCTGGTCACGATCCACGTGCAGATCGACGAGGGGCCGCTCTACACGGTCGAGAGCGTCGAGCTGGTCGCGGTCGTGCCGGGCACGGCGAACGGCGAGCTCGTTCTCGCGCCGCTGGTCTTCCCCGAAGCCGAACTGCGCGGCCTCCTGCGCCTCGCTCCCGGCGATCCGCTGCGCCGCCGCGTGATCGATGCCGATCGCATCGCGCTGCGCGACTATTACGGCGAACGCGGGCATCCCGCGCACGACTCGCTGGCCGCGGGTGAGGGTTGGGAGTTCGAGGAGCCCGAACTCGAGATCGACACGCAGTCGAAACGCGTGCGGGTCACCTACCGGATCGCTCAGGGCGAGAAGCAGTTCCTGCGCGAGATCCTGTTCAGCGGAGCCGAAAACACGCAGGATCGCGTGATGCGGCGGCTGGTTACGCTCAATCCAGGTGAGCAGGCCGATCTGAAGGAGATCTACAAGAGCCTCAACCGGCTGCGCGGCACCGGCTACTTCACCGACACGCGCGATCCGTCGCGGCCGGTCGAGCCGCGCTTTCGCTTCAAGGACACCGACAAGAGCGGCTGGAAGGACCTCGAGTTCCTGCTGGAGGAGGGTGACGTGCTGGGCACGTCGTTCAGCATCGGCGCCGGCGGCAGTTTCGGCGTGTTCGGCACGGTCAGCCTGACGCTGCGCAACTTCGACATCACCGACACGCCCGATTCGTGGGTGCCTTGGGACCTCGTGCAGGAAATGGTCGATCGCGAGGCCTTCCACGGCGCGGGCCAGGAGCTGACCCTGCTCGTGCAGCCCGGCACGAAGTTCACGCGCTACCAGGTGCGATTTCGCGAGCCCGACATCCTGCGCAGCCACATCGATCGCGTCTCGCTCGAGCTCGAGGCCGAGCGCACGCAGCGCTTCCGCAAGCTCTACGACGAGGAACGCAACGAGTTCGGCTTCGACCTGGGCCGCCAGATCTCGCCCGACGCGACGATCTTCGCCGGCTACTCTCACGCGCTCGTCGACATCAGCGACATCGAGGCCGGCAGCGAGCCTTCGCTCGGCCAGCCGTTGGCCGTGCCGGTCCTGCTGAAGGAACAGGAAGGAGAGAGCAACCTGTCGCGCGTGCGCTTCGGCATGCGCTACCGCACGCTCAATGCGTTGATCAACCCGACCGAGGGGCATTCGATTCGCGGCGTGCTCTCGGGTTACGACGGCGCTTGGGGCAGTGACTACGACTTCTCATCGCTGGAGTTCTCGTACGAGCGCTACGGACTCTTCGGCGACCCGGAACAGGGCTCGCGTCCGGGCTGGCGCTTGGCCTTCGAAGCGGGCGTCGCCGTGCCCTATGGCGACACCGACGACGTGCCGTACTCCGAGCGCTTCTACTTCGGCGGCTCGCGCACGCTGCGCGGCTTCGATTTCCAGGGTGTGGGTCCGAACGAGAACGGCGAGGCGATGGGGGGGCAGACCAAGCTCTACGGCAGCGCCGAGTACCGCTTCCCGCTGTTGAAGGACAATCCGGCCGACGGCGAGCGCCAGCGCGAATTCGTGCAGGGCCGCCTGTTCGTCGATGCCGGCATCCTCGACATCGACAGCTTCGAGCTCGACCTGTCCAACACGCGCGTGTCGGCCGGCTTCGGCCTGTACCTGACCGTGCCGCTGCCGATCGGCTTCACGTTCGGCTTCCCGCTGATCCAGGGCGAGGACGACTCGACGCAGGTGTTCTCGCTCGGTATCGGCGCGTTCTGAGCTACCACTCGCGTTCGAGCAGCTCGCGCAGCGCGGCGAACGCGCCCGGGTCGCCCGCGAGCAGCCGCTCGGTCTCGAAGGCCTCTGACGCTCCGAGCGCGGCCTCCAGGCCGGCGACGAGCAGCGCGCGATCGGTCGGAGCCGCGCGCTCGAGCAGGTGGAACAGCGTCAGCGTGTCGCGCGGCCGCGCCACCGCGAGCGCGGGCTGCATTCGTTCCAGGCGCGCGGCTCCCGGCGCCAGCGCGTCGAACTCGAGCGCGAGCTGTTGCAGCTCCGGCGGCGCATCGCTCCACACCGGCGCACTCGGCCCGCGGCCCGGCAAGGCGTGGCACTCGGCTCCCGCCGGCACCAGCGAGCGCCGCCCGTCGGCTTCGAATGAAACGCGGCCCGAGGTCACTTTCAGGCGCGTCGAGCCGTCCGCCTCGACCTCGGTTCGATAGATGCAACCGAGGTCGACCGCCAGGCCGGCCGGCGTGCCGACCGTGAAGACCCGCGGCGCGGCGAAGATCGACGCGCTGAGCGCGCCTTGCTCGAGGAACACCTGATAGCCGTCGGGCCCGCCGCGCTCCAGGCGCAGGCGTGAGTTCTCCTCGAGCGTAAGGCTGCCGATCGCGCCGACGCGCACGTGCGCGAGCGCGCCGTCGCCGCACACGATGCGCTCGTGCGCGGCCGCGCCGCCGACTCCAGAGCTGAGGCTGGCGTCGCCCTGCAAGGCGATGACCTCGAACGCGCGCGGCAGCGGCGCCTGTTCGGCGGGTTGATCCGCTCGCTCGCGCAGCACCCACCAGCCGGCGGCGGCGAAGAGGGCCGCGAGCGCCGTCGCCCAGGCGAGGCGGCGGCTCTTCGCCGCAGGCGCGGGCGCCTCATCGAGGGCGAGCGGATGGCGCTCCGCGTCGAAGCGCAGCGGTGCCAGCGCCTGCTCGAGGCGCGCTTCCTGCGCACTCGGTCGCGCGCGCGGATCGGTCAGCCAGGGCGTGGGTTCGGGAGTTTCGTTCATGGGAGTCCTCGGCGCTGCAAGCGCTCGCGCAACATCTGCATGCCCTTCGACAGGTTCACGCGCACGGAGCCCGGCGTCATTCCGGTCAGCGCGGAGATCTCGTCGCCGCTGTGCTCGCCGAGCAGGCGCAGCGCGAGCGTTTCGCGGTAGGCCTCCGGCAGCGTGCGCAGCTCCGCGAGCACGAGCGCGCCGAGCTCGCCGCGGTCTTGATCGGCGCCGCGCGCATCGGCGAGCGTCTCGGGGAGTTCGGCGGCCTGCGTCCGCGAACGCAGCGCGGCGACCGCCTCGCGCCGTGCGATCGCGAGCAGCCAGGAGCCCACGCGGGCCGGCTCGCGCAACTCGCCGCGCGCGCGCCAGGCCTTGAGGAACACCTCCTGCACGCGGTCCTCGGCTTCGTGCGCCGACAGCCGCGCTGCCAGCAGCGCATGCACGCTGCGCGCAAGACGCCGATACAGCAGTTGGAACGCGCTCGTATCCCCCAAGCGGGCCCGCGCGGCGAGCTCGTCGCCGGGCGGGGCGATCGAATCCGTTTGCGGCAGCGGGTTCATCCTCGCGCGATGCGCTTCTCGAAGGCGGCCTCCAGTTCCGCCAGCGTATCGGAGCCGTAGAAGTGCCCGAGCACTTGCACGAGGTTTTTCGCGACGAGCTCGTGCGCGCGCCCCAGCTCGAGCGCCTTGCGGCCGTAGCGCGCGCAGGCGAGCGAATCGCCGTCGAAGACGATCATGCCGGCCACGAGTTGGATGGCGGCATCGCGCGGTTCCAAGGCCGCGGCCTTGGCCGCCATGCCCGCGCCCTCGTCGCCGCGTCGCTCGATGCCGAGTTGCCCGATCGCCTCTCGCGCGTAGCCGAGGCTCAGCGCGGCCAGCGCGTGGCCGCGCGCGCTCGGCGCGCTGGTGCGCGCCTCGCTCGCGTAGGCCGCGGTCGCGGCGACCGCCGCGGGACCGGCCTGCGCGGTGTCGTGCCAGACGACCAACCCGCCGTGCGAGGCGTGCACTTCGACGCGCGCGACTCCCGCCAGCGCCGCCACCAGCCCGCGACCGGACGCGACCTGCGCGGCGGTCACGTCCGCCGCCGGCGCGAGCTCGGTGCGCGAGAGCGGAGCAAGCTGCGCCTCGCGCTGCAGGTTCGTTTCGAGCTCCGCGATCAGGGCCTTGCACCAGTCCTGGCGGGTCCTCGTCTCCGACACGTCGAGCGCCCGCACCGACAGCAGCGCGCGGCGCAACGCCTCGGCGCGGGCGAACGCGTCGTCCGAGCTGAGCGCAACGGCCAGCGTCTCCTTGGACAGGCGCGCGGCGTCCCACCCTGCATGGCCCAGCGCCTGCTCAGGGATCATCGGCCCGCCGCGATATTGCAGCGGGAAGCATAGGCAGGGCGGCCCCAGCACGGCCGTGGCGAGCACGGGCACGAGCGGCCCGACGGGCGTAGCCGAGGCCGATAGCGGAGCAGCGGGGAGGGCCGAGAGGAGGCACAGCGCGACGTGTTCGAGCATGGGCGGTTCCGTGACAGGTGCTTGGAGTGGGAAACGACGGCTCATCCAGAGGCTCGGCGCGGCGTGGCGTTAGCCGAATTCCACTCCCGGGCCGGTCCTGCCGAAGCTGTTGACACTCGGCACGCTAAAAATGACCATGCTTGCCGTTTTCGGCCCGCGCCCACCCCTGTCGGACGCGCGCCAGAGCCCTCCTTTTCGGGGCCGCTTCGATGTCCACACGCACGCTTTCGGAACTTGCAGCAGCGATCGGCGCCGTCCTCGACGGTGACGGTGCGCGTTCCGTCTCGGGGCTGGCGGGCTTGGCCGAGGCCGGACCGCAGGACGTCAGCTTCCTGGCCAATCCGCGCTACCGCGCGCAGTTGGAGACGACGCGCGCGGCCGGCGTGCTCGTCGCGAGCGAGCTGCGCACCGAACGTCGCGATGTCGCGCTGCTGCGCTGCAAGGACCCCAATCGCAGCTGGACCGACGTGATCCGCCTGTTCACGCCCGCTCCGCGCGCCGCCGCGCCGGGCGTGCATCCGAGCAGCGTGGTCGAGGCCGGCGCGCGCATCGATCCGAGCGCCAGCATCGGTCCGCAGTGCCATGTCGGCGCAGGCGCCGTGATCGGAGCGCGCAGCGTGCTGCGCGGACAGGTCTGGATCGGCCCCGACGTGCGGCTCGGCGAGGACTGCGACGTGCACCCGCGCGCCGTGATCCACGAGCGCGTCGTGCTCGGCGCGCGTTGCATCGTGCACCCGGGTGCCGTGATCGGGTCCGATGGCTTCGGCTTCGAGCCGACGGCGCGCGGCTGGATCAAGATCCCGCAGTGCGGCACGGTCGTCGTCGAGGACGACGTCGATATCGGCGCGAACGCATGCATCGACCGCGCGCGCTTCGGCGCGACGCGCATCGGACGCGGCTGCAAGCTCGACAACCTCGTGCACATCGCGCACAACTGCGTGCTCGGCCCCGGTTCGCTGCTCGTTGCGCAGGCCGGCCTGGCCGGCTCCGCGCGCTTGGGCAAGGGCGTCGTGCTCGGCGGTCAGGTCGGCGTGGCCGGCCACGTCGAGATCGGCGATGGCGCGCGCGTCTCCGGCCAGAGCGGCGTGTACGGCGACATCGATGGGGGCCGCGACTACCAGGGCACGCCCGCGCGTCCGCGCGCCGAATGGCTGCGCATGCTCGCGTACATGTCGCGCGGCGCACGCTCCGCGCAGAGTGCGCGCCAAGCGGAGCCGCCGGCGCGCGCGCGCGGACTCGGGAGCGAGGACGCATGAGGAACCAGCGCACGCTGCGCAGCGCGATCGAGTTCTCGGGCGTGGGACTGCACTCCGGGAACACCGTGCACGCGCGCATCCTGCCGGCCCCGCAGGGCACGGGGGTCGAGTTCGTGCGCTCCGACGTGCCCGATTCGCCGCCGATTCCCGCGCACATCTCGTATCACTCGGCCAAGGACCGCCGCACGCGCCTGGTGCGCGGCGGGGCCGAGGTCGACACGGTCGAGCACCTGCTCGCGGTCTGCACCGGCCTGGGCGTCGACAACCTGACCGTCGAACTGTCGGGATCCGAACTGCCCGGTCTCGACGGCAGCGCCTTGCCGCTGGTCGAGATGTTCCAGCGCGCGGGCACCGTCGACCAGCGCATCGAGGCGCGCCACTTCAAGCTCGACCAGCCGCTCTTCGTGCGCGACGGCGCCGCGACGCTGGTCGCGCTGCCGGCCGACAAGCCGGGCCTGAGCGTGCAGTACGTCGCGTCCTTCGCCGACGGCGCCGAGGCCGGCGGCTCGCTGTCCTTCGACATCACGCCGGAGGTCTTCGAGAAGGAGATCGCGCCCGCGCGCACCTTCTGCATGGCCTCCGAGGTCGAGATGCTGCGCAAGGCCGGCCTGGGCAAGGGCGCCACGCGCGAGAACACCGTCGTGCTGGGCGACCCGGAGGCTCATTTGCGGATGACGCACGAGCCGGTGCGGCACAAGCTGCTCGACCTGCTGGGCGACCTGCACCTGCTCGGCGCCGATCTGCAGGCGCACGTGATCGCGACGCGCTCGGGGCACTCCACCAACGCGCAGCTGGTCCGGCAGTTGCTCGACCTGATGCAGCGCCAGGAGACCGGCGGGCTGGTCAAGCGCGCCTCGGGCATGGACGTGCAGGAGGTGATGAAGCTCCTGCCGCACCGCTATCCGTTCCTGCTGATCGACCGCGTGATCGAGGTCGAGGGCTACCAACGCGCGGTCGCGATCAAGAACGTCAGCATCAACGAGCCGTTCTTCAACGGTCACTTCCCCGGCACGCCGATCATGCCCGGCGTGCTGCAGTTGGAGGCGATGGCACAACTGGCCGGCGTGCTGCTGCTGCGCAAGCTCGAGAACACCGGCAAGCTGGCCGTGCTGTGGTCGATCGACAAGGTCAAGCTGCGCGCAGCGGTCGTGCCGGGCGATCAGCTGCGCATCGAAGTCGAGACGCTGCGCAGCAAGGGCGAGATGGGCCAGGTGCGCGGGGTCGGCACGGTGGCCGGCAAGGTCGTCTGCGAGGCGACGCTGACGTTCACGATGGTCGAGAGCTGAACACGGAACCTTCCGACGCGAATCACATGACACGCAAGATCCACCCCACGACGGTGATCGCCGCCGGCGCCGAGATCGGCGACGACGTCGAGATCGGGCCTTACACCGTGATCGGCCCGCACGTGCGCATCGGCGATCGCACGCGCATCGGCGCTCAGGTCGTGATCGACGGCGTCACGGTGATCGGCGAGGACAACCACATCCTCGGTCAGGCCTCGCTCGGCGGGGCTCCGCAGGATCTCTCCTACAAGGGGGAGCCGACGCGGCTCACGATCGGCGATCGCAACACGATCCGCGAATTCGTCACGATCAACCGCGGCACGGTCAAGGGCGGCGGCATCACGCGCATCGGCAGCGACTGCCTGCTGATGGCCTGCTGCCACGTCGCGCACGATTGTCACGTCGGTGACCGCGTGATCATGGGCAACAACGTGCTGCTCGCGGGCCACGTCGAGGTCGGCGATCGCGCCAACATCAGCGGGGCCGCCGCCGCGCACCACTTCGTGTCGATCGGGCGCATGGCCTATGTCGGCGGGCTCACGCGCATGGTCCAGGACGTGCCGCCGTTCATGATCCTCGAGGGGCACCCCAGCCGCGTGCGCGGCGTGAACCAGATCGGCCTGCAGCGCGCGGGCATCCCCGACCAGCAGATCGAGGATCTGCTCGGCGCGTTCCGCGCCTTGTTCCGCTCGGGAGAGCCGCGCCGCGGCGTGCTGCAGCGGCTGCGCGAGAGCGGCGCCAACGGCTGCGTCGCCGAACTCGTGCAGCACCTCGAGAACACCGAGCAGGGCGCGAAGGGCCGCTATCGCGAGAGCCTGCGCGAGGAGTTCATGCGCGCCGGCCGCAAGCTGGTCCTCGGCGAGGACGCCTGAGCCGCGGATCGGCCCAGCGATGGAACGCAAGCTGCGTGTCGCCGTCTACGGCGTCGGCCACCTCGGCAAGTTCCACGCGCGCATCTGGCGCGAGCACCCGCGCGCCGAACTGGTGGCCGTGCTGGACGTCGACGCGGAGCGCGCGCGTGCACTGGCCGCGGAACTCGGCTGCGCGGCCCTGGATCCGCGCGCGGCCCCACCCGCGGGGCTCGATCTCGCCAGCGTGGTCGTGCCGACCGCGCAGCACGAGGCCGTGGCCGTCCCGTTGCTCGAGCGCGGCGTCGCCTGCCTGATCGAGAAGCCCATCGCTCCCGACCCGGCCGCGGGCGCGCGCATCCTGGCCGCCGCGCGGCGCGCTGGTGCGCGCGTTTCGGTCGGTCACGTCGAGCGCTTCCAGCCCGGCGTGCGGCGCGTGCGCGAGCTCGGCCTCGTGCCGCGCTTCATCGAGTGCCACCGCTTGACTGCTTTCAGTTTCCGCAGCATGGACATCGGCGTCGTGCACGACCTGATGATCCACGACCTCGATCTCGTGCTGCACCTGGTCGGCTCCCCCGTGGCGAGCCTCGACGCGGCCGGCGGGGCGATCCTCACCGAGCGCGAGGACATGGCCTCGGTGCGTCTCGTGTTCGAGAACGGAGCGCGCGCCAACGTCACCGCCAGCCGCGTGTCGCTGTCGCCGATGCGGCGCCTGCGCCTGTTCTCCGCGGAGAGCTACGTCAGCCTCGACTTCACGAAGAATTACGGCATGTACGTGCGCAAGGGGCCGCGCTGGGAGGAGGGCCGGCACCTGCTTGCCACGCTCGACCCGACCCAGCTCGCCGCGCAGAAGGACCTCGTGCAGGGCGGCATGCTCGAGATCGGCGAGTTGCAGCTCGATGCCGAACCGCGCCCGCTGCAGGCCGAGCTCGACAATTTCCTGGTCGCCGTCGCGGAGCAGCGCGAACCCGAGGTGAGCGGGGCCGACGGCCTGGCGGCGCTCGAACTCGCCGAGCGCATCCGGCGCGCGCTCGAAACCCAGCGCTTCTGAGGCTCGCGCCGGCGCGCGGGAGGGCGGCGTGGCTCCGCCACCGCACGCTCGCAGGCGCCTGGACATCGGCGTTCCGCCGCCGCACGCTTGCAGGCGCATCGGCATCGGCTAGAGTGCGGCGGAAGCCCACCTGGCGGTGCAGGTGAACCTCGCCGCACCCTCGAGCCTAACAAGCATCCGATTGGGTCCATTCCTTCGCCTCAGCAGTACTGCGGGCACGCTGGACCCACCTGAACCATGCTGGTTCAGGGTCCCGCGAGGCACGGCATCGCCGGGAGCTTCCTATTCATGGCGGCTGGTCGTCGGCCCGACGACCGCGCGCTGAGCCCGATGCCGCGCTTCGCTCGTCGTTCGAGATTCACCATGACGTTGCCCCGCACCCCGCTTCTCGTGTTGGCCCTGATGGGCAGCAGCCTCGTCGCGTCGCCCGTCGCTGGCGCACTTGCGTCCGTGCCCGCGCAGCAGCCGCCTTCCGGCGCCGCGCCCACGGCATCCGTCGGTGAGCTGGAACTGGCCGCCGCGCTGCTGCATCGCGGACCCGAGGGGCTCGAGCTCCTGCTCGCGCGACTTCCCGGCGGCGCCGGGTCGGCGCGCGGCCGGCTGCTTGCGTCCTTCGCATGGGGAGTCTCCGGCGAACGAGCCAAGGCCGCCGAACTCGGAAAGGGCCTGGAAAAGGCCGAAAACCTGGATGCGGCCGAGTTGCGCTGGCTCGCTGCGGCTCTCCATGCCGCGGCGCCGAACGGAGCCCTGGGCACGCCGCCGGAGCGGGTGCGAATCGCCGAGGCGTCCGCGACACGCGAGGCCGCGCCGGTCGCGCTGGCGATGCAACTCGCGCTGCAAGCCGGCGACGCCCGAGCCGCGCTCGCGGCCGGGCAGTTCAAGCGCGCCGCGCTCGCTCTGTCCGATTTGATCCAGGCTGACTTGCAGGCGGCCTGGCCCAACGATGCAGGCAGTCTGCGGCGCTGGTCGGCCGACCTCGCGCGCGCGCAGGCCGCGCAGCGCTGGAATCCGCGCGGCGATTGGCCGAGCTTCGAGGTCGAGGTGCGCGCCGGCGAGGGGCTGCAGCAGGTGCGCAAGCGCGCCGTGGACGCACGCACGGGGCTGAAGCTGTGCACCGGCCTGATCGAGCGCTGCAACGGCATCGACAAGGTCGTGCGCGTTGGCCAGAAGCTGCGCATCCCGACCGATCCGGTCTCGCTCGTCGTCGATCTCGACGCGCGCTGGTTGCTGTTCCTGTTCGGGGACGAGGTGGCGGCCGCCTACGAGGTGGCCATCGGAAGGCCGGGGTTCGACACCACGCCCGGGCGCTACGAGGTCGGCAAGCTCGAGGAGATGCCGATGTGGTTCCCCGAGGGCCGAGAGCCTGTGCCCTACGGTGACCCTCGCAATCCGCTGGGAACGCGCTGGATCGGCTGGGTGCCGCTCGAGGGTGGCAAGCAGGGGCTGGGGTTCCATGGCACGAACGAGCCCGACACGGTTGGCAGCGCGGCCAGCGATGGCTGCGTGCGCCTGCACAACGCCGAGGTCGAGGAGCTCTACCGCATCGTTCCGCGCGGAACGCCGATCCTGGTGCGCTGACGGCGCAGGCTGCGAGCCTGGTGCGCGGATCGCGCAGGCTGCGATCCTGGTGCGCCGCCCGCGGAGGCTGCGATCCTGCTGCGCTGACCGCGCAGGCTTCAGGGACCGCCGCCGGCGGGGCCACCAGCCGAAACTCCAGGAATGGTCTTGGACGCCCCTCGAACCGGTGACGTAACTGCCTTACACAGCTAACGTTACGCATCCGGATCCAGGGCTCGACAGGAAAGTCGCACCGACGCTTGACTCGACTTTCGCGGGCCCTATCATCTGCGGCCCGCCTTGAAGAACTGACGCGCCGACCAAGTGGCGCGAAGGGCTGTCAAGACGATCGAAACAAGCCTCTGAGGCAGGCGCGCGGCTCAGGCCGCGCCGTCGAGCCCGGAGGCCGCTCTTTGAGAACAAGGATGGCCCTTGAAATTTCGTGCGAGCGATGAGCCGCCGCGCACGGAGCCTCTCACGAGGCTCCCCGCGGGTAGGCTCTGCTACAAAATCCAAGAACCAAGACAAACAAAGTGAAGTGTTTGATCCTGGCTCAGAGCGAACGTTAGCGGTGTGGATTAGGCATGCAAGTCGCGCGTGAAAGGCGCAAGCCGAGTAAAGCGGCGAACGGGTCAGTAATACGTAGTCAACCTACCCCCGAGATTGGGATAACCACTGGAAACGGTGGCTAAAACCAAATGGCCCACCTGGAGGCAACTCTGGAATGGTAAATGGCAGCGCAAGCTGCCGCTTGGGGATGGGACTACGGGCTATCAGCTAGTTGGCGAGGTAACGGCTCACCAAGGCGATGACGGCTAGGCGGTCTGAGAGGATGGTCGCCGACACTGGGACTGAGACACTGCCCAGACTCCTACGGGAGGCTGCAGTCGAGGATCTTCCGCAATGGGCGAAAGCCTGACGGAGCGACACCGCGTGCAGGATGAAGGCCTTCGGGTTGTAAACTGCTGTCAAACTCTAGGAAACGCGAGGCGTTAACAGCGCTTCGCCTGACTAAGGTGAGAGGAAGCACCGGCTAACCCTGTGCCAGCAGCCGCGGTAATACAGGGGGTGCAAACGTTGCTCGGAATCACTGGGCATAAAGCGCGCGTAGGCCGTCGACTAAGTCAGGTGTGAAAGCCCTCGGCTCAACCGAGGAACAGCACCTGATACTGGTTGACTCGAGAATGGTAGGGGTGAGTGGAACTCCAGGTGGAGCGGTGAAATGCGTAGATATCTGGAGGAACACCGGTGGCGAAAGCGGCTCACTGGACCATTTCTGACGCTGAGGCGCGAAAGCTAGGGGAGCAAACGGGATTAGATACCCCGGTAGTCCTAGCTGTAAACGATGGGCACTAGGTAAGGGGAACACCTATGGTTCTCTTTGCCGGAGCAAATGTGTTAAGTGCCCCGCCTGGGGAGTACGCTCGCAAGGGTAAAACTCAAAGGAATTGACGGGGGCTCACACAAGCGGTGGAGCATGTGGTTCAATTCGAAGCAACGCGAAGAACCTTACCTGGCCTTGACATGCAGGGATTAATCCCGTGAAAGCGGGAGGACAGCTCTTCGGAGTCGGAACCTGCACAGGTGTTGCATGGCTGTCGTCAGCTCGTGTCGTGAGATGTTAGGTTAAGTCCTGTAACGAGCGCAACCCTTGTCGCTAGTTGCCAGCGGGTAAAGCCGGGCACTCTAGCGAAACTGCCGTTGTCAAAACGGAGGAAGGTGGGGACGACGTCAAGTCATCATGGCCCTTATGGCCAGGGCGACACACGTGCTACAATGGCGTATACAGAGGGTTCCAAAACCGCGAGGTGAAGGCAATCCCACAAAATACGCCCCAGTTCAGATTGCAGGCTGCAATTCGCCTGCATGAAGCCGGAATCGCTAGTAATCGCGTATCAGCCATGACGCGGTGAATATGTTCCTGAGCCTTGTACACACCGCCCGTCAAGCCACGAAAGCGGGGAGTGCTCGAAATCGCCTCGCCCAACCCGCAAGGGAGGGCAGCGCCTAAAGCAAGCCTCGTGATTGGGACTAAGTCGTAACAAGGTAGCCGTAGGGGAACCTGCGGCTGGATCACCTCCTTTCTAACGGATTAGTTAGAGACCTTGAATTCAGGGCGTGGCGAATCGCTCGCGCGATTCGCCGAGCATCTCGAGCCTCGATCGTGCCGCAAGGCGCGGTTGGTGGCGAGGGGTGCCCCGAGTGGTAGCTTGCTACTCTCGGGCTCGATTCAGGGTGCGAGCATAGGACGCACGCCGAAATGAATGGGGCCATCCTTACTTATCCAGTTCAGCCTCGAGCTGAGTGCATCCTCCAGCGCGGCCGCGTCTGCGTCCGTGACTGGCTTGCGGTGTCGCGCGAAGCGCGCAAGCCCTGGCTAGGATCCCGGGCCTGTAGCTCAGTTGGTTAGAGCGTCCGCCTGATAAGCGGGAGGTCATTGGTTCAAGTCCAACCAGGCCCACCATCTTCCAGGTGCAACGGTCGCGAACTCGTCGCCTGTCTGCTCTCGAGCTACTGCCATCCTTTTCCAAGGTTGCTCCCTCCTAAGAGGGGTCATCCACGCGGGGGCGTAGCTCAGTTGGTAGAGCACATGGTTTGCAACCATGGGGTCGAGGGTTCGAGTCCCTTCGCCTCCACCACTTGCGAGGATCTCATCCCGTCGCCTGGCGCGACGCATCCTCCTGCGCACATCACCGCGTTGCCGCCAAACGATGCGGTCAAAGCCTTCGCGCACAGCTCGGCTGAACAAGGTCTCGCCTCCTTTTGGAGGCCAACGTTCTTTGAAAACAAGGTGGATCGGGAAAGCAATCACAACGAATGCAATCTCGCAATCGAGCACAAGTGGTTAAGCTACTAAGAGTGCACGGTGGATGCCTTGGCGTCCAGAGCCTATGAAGGACGTGGTTAAGCTGCGATAAGCTTCGGGAAGCCGCTAAGCAGGCTATGATCCGGAGATCTCCTAGATCGGGAAACCGTCCGAGAGTCTGTCTCGGAACCGCCAAAAGCGGAGGGAACGCAGGGAACTGAAACATCTCAGTACCTGCAGGAAAAGAAAGAAACATCGACTCCCCCAGTAGCGGCGAGCGAACGGGGATCAGCCTAAACCTTTGCAGTGTCAAGCCTGTGGGCGTTGCTGCAATGGTGTCGCGGGACTCACATGGACCCCCACAGAGGTCTGACGGAGTCAACAACTACATGCCTAGACGAACGGTGTGAGAAAGCCGGCCGTAGAGGGTGACAGCCCCTTAGTCGAAAGGTCATGTAGCTCCGGTGAGCATCCCAAGTAGCGCCAGACACGGGAAACCTGGTGTGAATCCGGGGGGACCACCCCCCAAGGCTAAGTACTACTGGACGACCGATAGTGAAATAGTAGCGCGAGCGAAAGGTGAAAAGAACCCCTGTTAGGGGAGTGAAATAGAACCTGAAACCGTGTACTTACAAGCGGTCGAAGGCCTATGGCCCTTCGGGGCAATGGCTGACGGCGTGCCTTTTGCATAATGATCCGGCGAGTTACTCTAACTGGCAAGGTTAAGGACTTAAGGTCCGCAGCCGAAGGGAAACCGAGTGTGAATAGCGCGAATCAAGTCAGTTGGAGTAGACCCGAAAGCAGGTGATCTATCCATGAGCAGGGTGAAGCGAATGTAACAGTTCGTGGAGGCCCGAACGGGTATAGGTTGAAAACTGTTCCGATGACTTGTGGATAGGAGTGAAAGGCTAATCAAACCTGCAAATAGCTGGTACTCCCCGAAATAGCTTTCGGGCTAGCCTCTAGTAATATCTCGTAGGGGTAGAGCTACTGAATGGGATATGGGTCCTTCGGGATACCATGCCTAATCAAACTCCGAATACTATGAGACGTACCTAGGGAGTCAGTCTACGAGCGATAAGGTTCGTGGACGAGAGGGCAAGAACCCAGAACGCCGGCTAAGGTCCCTAATGCAAGCTCAGTGTTGTTAAGGAAGTTGAATCTCTAAGACAGCCAGGATGTTGGCTTAGAAGCAGCCATCATTTAAAGAGTGCGTAACAGCTCACTGGTCGAGAGGTTCTGCGCCGAGAATGATCGGGACTTAAGCTTGCAACCGAAGCCGCGGCTTGAATTGAACAGTTGTTCAATTCAGGGGTAGGGGAGCGTTCCAAGCGAGTGAAGGAAGACGGTAACGACTTCTGGACGCTCTGGAAGTGATTATGCCGGAATAAGTAGCGATAAAGCAGGTGAGAAGCCTGCTCGCCGTAAACCCAAGGTTTCCTGGGCTCCGTAAATCCGCCCAGGGTCAGTCGGACCCTTAGACGAGGCTGAAAGGCGTAGTCGATGGATGACAGGTTAATATTCCTGTACCACTGCAAGGCGTTAATACCTAGGGGGGACGCGAAACAGAAAGCAATCACACCGACAGATGTGTGTGTACAAGCCCGAGGGCGGCATGGAGACAACATGCATAAACCCGGAGGTGACGTCGAGCCGCAAGGCGAAGTTGCTGGATGAATCGCCAAGAAAAGCCCCATAGGGAGTTTTGTAGTGTCCGTACCTAAACCGACACAGGTGGGTGAGGTGAATATCCTCAGGCGCTCGAGTGAACCGCTGTAAAGGAACTAGGCAATCTAACCCCGTAACTTCGGGATAAGGGGTGCCCATTGTGGTGGAGACCCTCGCGGTTGAAGCCTAGATGGGTCGCAGATAAATGGCTCTGCCGACTGTTTACTAAAAACACAGGTCTGTGCAAACTCCTAAAGAGGATGTATACAGACTGACGCGTGCCCAATGCTGGTAGGTTAAGAGGAGAGGTTAGCGAAAGCAAAGCTTTGAATCGAAGCCCCAGTGAATGGCGGCCGTAACTATGACGGTCCTAAGGTAGCGAAGTTCCTTGTCGGGTAAGTTCCGACCCGCATGAATCGCGTAACGAGTGGAGCACTGTCTCTACAGCGGTCTCGGCGAAATTGTAGTCGTGGTGAAGATGCCACGTTCCCGCGCCTAGACGGAAAGACCCCGTGAACCTTTACTGTAGCCTGATATTGGGGCTTGCTCTGTAGTGCGTAGCATAGGTGGGAGACGTTGATGCCAGGCTTCCGGGCTTGGTGGAGTCATTAGTGAAATACCACTCTCTGCATTGTAGGCTTCTAACGTGATCACGTGAATCCGTATCACGGACAGTGTCAGGTGGGCAGTTTGGCTGGGGCGGTCTCCTCCAAAAGAGTAACGGAGGAGCACGATGGTGCACTCAGCGCGGTTAGCAATCGCGCGTCGAGCGTAAGGGTATAAGTGCGCCTAACTGTGAGAGATATAGCTCAAACAGATACGAAAGTAGGTCCTAGTGATCCGGCGGATTCCGAGTGGAAGGGCCGTCGCTCATCAGATAAAAGGTACTCCGGGGATAACAGGCTGATCGCATCCAAGAGTTCATATCGACGATGCGGTTTGGCACCTCGATGTCGGCTCGTCGCATCCTGGGGCTGAAGGAGGTCCCAAGGGTTTGGCTGTTCGCCAATTAAAGCGGCACGCGAGCTGGGTTTAGACCGTCGTGAGACAGGTCGGTCCCTATCTGGCGTGGGTGTAGGATGATTGCGGAGTCCTTTCCCTAGTACGAGAGGATTGGGAAGGACGACCCTCTGGTGCACCAGTTATCACGCTAGTGGTATTGCTGGGTAGCTATGGTCGGAACGGATAAGCACTGAATGCATCTAAGTGCGAAGCTCTCTCCAAAACTAGTCATCCCAATGAGTCCCCTGGAAGACTACCAGGTTGATAGGCCGGCGGTGTACGCATGGTGACATGCTCAGCCAACCGGTACTAATCGGACCAACGGCTTAACCACCCTTTTCCATGCTTGCAGATCCCGCTCATCGGCTTTGCCGACGAGCCCGCTGCAACCATCGGAAAGACAGATTGCGTCTGCGTTCTTTCTGATTGTGACTCGATCCACCTTCATTCAACTCCGGAGCTCGCACCTCGTGCGGCTCCGGAGTCCCGTACTCCCGGTGACTATAGGCTTCTGGCAATACCCGTTCCCATCCCGAACACGGTCGTCAAGCAGAAGCCGCCGATGATATTGCATTGCGAGAAAGTAGGTATTGCCGGGGTCTCTCAGGCCCACCCTTCGGGGTGGGCTTTTTTTTTGGCCACGGGCCTGGCATCCGCTCACGACTCGAGCCTGTGAGCGTCCCTGTGATCGTCTCGGTCGGCGAGCTGCGGCGTCGCTTGGCTGCGAGTGCGTTTCATCGAGGTGGAGACGCGAGGTGGAGACGCGAGGTGGAGGTCGGGGATGGGGCCCGGAGGTGAGGCCCCGATGTGGAGCCGCGAGGTGGAGCCTTGGATCGGGGCCAGTGGTGGAGCCCAGTGGTCGGGAACTCCGTCCGGCGGGTGCTCGCTCGCTGCGCGGGGAACTAGCAGCGGCCGCAGGACCGGTTTGCCCTGACGTCCGCGGCTAACAAACGGTATGCCGAGCCAACTCTTGGCTCATTGGGCCAACTAGTGACTCACCGAGCGCAGGACACCGATCAGAACCCCGCGGATCTCGAGCTCGTCGACAATGCGCGGTTCGAGGTTGCTGTTCGCCGGCTGCAGGCGATATCGACCGCCTTCGCGGTAGAGCCGTTTCAAGGTTGCTTCTTCGCCTGGAAGGACCGCAACCACGGTCTCCCCATCACGCGCGTTCTGCCGGCGGTCGATGACGACCAGGTCGCCGTCCTGGATGTGGTCTTCGATCATCGAGTCCCCACGGACACGCAATAGGTAGATGTCGCGGTTGCTCGGGAAGAGCTCCGTCCAATTGACGTCCTGAGGGGTTTCGAGCGCCTCGATCGGTGCTCCTGCCGCGATCGTGCCCACGATGCGGAGCGTGGAGAGATCCGGACCGGAACTGGTCTCGGGTGGCGTCGAATCCAGGGGAGCTGGGACTGGTGATAGTCCTCGGCTGATGTTGCGCCCGGATCGATTGAGAAGGCCCTTCTTCTCGAGCTCGGCGACATGCCCGAAGATCGTGACCCTGTTCACCCCGAAGTGCTGTGCGACTTCGTCGAGTGTCGGCGACATGCGCTGCTCGCGGCAGTAGCCGATGTAGAAATCCAGGATCTGCCGTTGACGCTTGGTCAGTGGGGGGGCGGACATGGGGTGCTTGCGGCCTTGGGTTCCTTCAAACGAGGAAGGTCATGGCGATCAGCGAGGAAAAGAAGAGCAGGGAGAGCAGCGGATTGTCCACCACCTGCTGGAGCCGTCGGTGAAAGCGGGCTCTTTCAGGCTGCCCTGCGAGTCCGCCGCGCGGTTCGCAATCGGTCGAGGGCGCACGCCGGGCCGGCGCTGGTTGAGCAGTCCGGCGAACGGAGGGAGTCAGGCGCCGCTGGCGCGAGAGTTGGCTTCCCAGGTCGGCGCGGAAGGCAAGGTTCCGTTCGCGTTGGGCGGACAGGTTCCCGAGTCCAGGGCCATCTTCAGGCGTACGGTGCGTTGACGCGCCGGAATCCGTGAGGGGGCGGAAGGCGGTGGCCGCCGCTCGCCGAGGCGAGGTGCCGATCGGATGAGTGGCGCGTTCGATCAGGATGGTGGGTTTCATGTCCGGTGCCTCACTTCCAGTGCCGAAGGCCCGGTGCCTGGTGTCCGGTGCCTGTGTTGGGATGCTCGGAAGCCAGGGGTCCTGGGGGAGGAGGAAAGGGCCCCTGGCTCCGAACAGAAGGCGAATCTACCGGCTGTGGCCGACCAGAACAAGAGCAAAATCAGGGAAATGTTAGGGTCACCCTTCGTGACGCCCCTGTGTGGCTCCCTGATGGCGCTCGGCGGACCTTGGCCCGGTTGACTGCGCGTCCACGACCGACGGGGGTAGTTCGACCACGACGGCCCCCAGCGGTGGGGTCTTTCGCGTCGGCGCGCAGTCAACCAAGCCAGGGTCCTTGGGCTGCGAAAGTGCCGTGGGTGTGCTACGAGCCAGGCCGCGCCGGCTCAGGCGCCGTCAGCCCACTCACGCCGGCGGCTGGCTCGCACGAACCCACACACGAACCCATACAGGCGGACCCTCGATCCCGCCCTCCCTCGGGTTCGCGGAGCCAACCCGGCCAAGATCCGTTGATAGCATTGGCGTTTCTCCTTGGCGCAACAGCACCCCATGCAGCGCTGGCTCGCGGGATTCGACCCCCGGACCGTCCCGCTCTACCACTTCGACGTTCTGGTCGTGGGGGCCGGGATCGCGGGCTGCGCGACGGCGATCGAGGCGGCTCGGCGGGGCGCGCGGGTCGCGCTGCTCGCCAAGAGCGATCTTGATGTCAGCAACACGTGGCATGCCAAGGGCGGCCTGGCCACGGTCCTGGGGCCGTCCGACTCCTTCGCCTCGCACGTGCGCGACACCCTCGAGGTCGGTTGCGAGCTGTGCGAGGAAGACGTCGTCGAGGCCGTGGTCGCCGGCGGCCCGAGCGGCGTCGAATTCCTGATCGAGCTCGGCGCGAAGTTCGATCGCGGCCGCGCCGGCGAGCTCGAATTGTCCCGCGAGGGCGGGCATGCCCACGCGCGCATCCTGCATGCCGGCGGGGACTCGACGGGCGCCGAGATCCAGCGGGCGCTCGCCGAGGCGGTGCAGCGCCAACCGGGCATCCACGTGTTCCTGCGCAGCTTCGTCGCCGACATCCTGTCCTGCGAGGCCGGGCGTGCTTGCGGAGCGGTCGTGCTCGACCAGGACCGCCGCGCGGTCGGTTTCCTCGCGCGCGAGGTCGTGCTCGCGACCGGCGGTGCCGGACAGCTCTATCGCGAGACCACCAATCCGGTCATCGCGACCGGAGACGGCGTCGCGCTCGGCTTCCGGGCCGGCGCGGCCGTGCGCGACCTCGAGTTCTTCCAATTCCACCCGACCTGCCTGTACATCGCGGGGGCCGCGCGCGTGTTGATCAGCGAGGTCGTGCGCGGCGCCGGCGGCGTGCTGCGCGACCGCCACGGCAAGCGCTTCATGCCCGACTACCACCGCGACGCCGAGCTGGCGCCGCGCGATGTCGTCAGCCGCGCGGTGTTCGATCGCATGGTTGCGACCGGTGACACGAGCGTGTACCTGGACCTGCGCGAGCTCTCGACCGATCCGCATACGCTCTTCCCCGGCATCAGCACGATCTGCCGCTTCTTCGGCATCGACATCGCGCGCGACGCGATTCCGGTGCGGCCGGGCGCGCACTACATGGTCGGCGGACTGGCCGTGGACCGCGAGGCGCGCACGAGCATTCCCGGACTGTCGGCCGTCGGCGAATGCGCCAGCAGCGGACTGCACGGCGCCAATCGCATGGGGTCGAATTCGCTGCTCGAAGGGCTGGTGCTCGGGCGCGCCCTCGGCGAGCGCATCGCCCGCGCGGCCGACGGCGCGCGCGCGCCGGTGCTGCCGAGCATCGCGAAGGGGCGCAGCGCGCGCGAGTCCGCCGGTTTCCACGTCAACCTGGTCGACGTGACCTATTCGCTCAAATCGCTGATGTGGCGCCAGATGGGCGTCACGCGCGACGCTCAGGCGATGGCGGACGCGCTGCAGAAGATCGAGCTGTGGTCGCGCGCGGTCGAGGAGCTGGCTCCGGTGACCATCGAGACCTGCGAGCTGCTCAACATGCTGTGCGTGGCGCGCCTGGCGACCCAGGGCGCGATCGCGCGCCAGGAATCGCGCGGCGTCCACCAGCGCACGGACTTCCCCGAGCGCGACCCCGCCTGGCGCGTGCACACGCAGCAGATCGCCAACATCGAGGGAGCCTCGATCGTCGGCACTCGGATCCAGCGCACGCCGGTGGGCGCGCCCCTGCCGGTGGCCTGAGCTCGCCCGCCGCGCACGACTCCGCTGCTGCTGGTACGATCGAATCCGCGCATGCATCGCCTTCCGCCGCCGTCCGCCGCCGCCCTTTACGGCCGGCGCGAGCGATGAAACGCTCAGGACATCCGACGCAGCGCGAGCGCGAACGCGTGCTGGTCTGCGGTGTGCTGCTGCCGGGGCAGACCGAAGAGCACGACGGCGCCCTGTCGGAGGCGCGCGGGTTGGCGGCCGCGGCCGGCTGCGAGGTCGTGGGTCCCGCCGTGCTGCAGCGGCGCGAGCGCGCGGATTCGGCCACGCTGCTCGGCAAGGGCAAGGTGCAGGAGGTGCTCGAGGCGGCACGCGAGTTCCATCCGGACGCGATCGTCGTCGACAACGACCTCACGCCGGGACAGGCGCGCAATCTGGAGAAGGCCTGGAGCCTGCGCGTCGTCGATCGCTCCGAGCTGATCCTCGACATCTTCGCTCGCCGCGCGGCCACCAAGCAGGCGCGCCTGCAGGTCGAGCTCGCGCAGACCGAGTACCAGTTGCCGCGGCTGAAGCGCATGTGGACGCACCTCGAGCGCTTCGAAGGCGGCATCGGCATGCGCGGCCCGGGCGAGACCCAGCTCGAGACCGACAAGCGCCTGATCCGCAAGCGCATCCAGGCACTGCGCGAGGAGCTGTCGGAGATCGAGCAGCGCACGCGCCGGCAGGTGCGCCTGCGCGCCGGGCAATTCACCGTCGGATTGGTCGGTTACACGAATGCGGGCAAGTCGACCTTGCTGAATCGCCTGACCGGGGCGAGCGAGCTCGCCGCCGACATGTTGTTCGCGACGCTCGACACACGCACGCGCGCGTGGCAACTGCCGGATGGGCGCAAGGTGCTGCTCTCCGATACGGTCGGTTTCCTGCAGCGCCTGCCGCACCACCTGGTCGCGTCCTTCCACGCGACCTTGGAGGAGGCGCTTTCGGTCGATCTGCTGCTGCACGTCGCCGACGCCTCGCACCCCGACGTGGTCGCGCAGGTGGAAGCGGTCGAGTCGGTGCTGCGCGAGGCCGGTCGGCTGCGACCCGCCGACGTGCTCGTGCTGAACAAGGTGGATCGGCTCGACCCATCCCATCCGGTGGGTGAGCGCCTGCTCGGCACCGAACAGGAGGTCGTGCGCGTGTCCGCGCGCAGCGGCCGCGGGCTCGACACGCTGGCCAAGGTCGTGATGGCGCGGCTCGATGCGCGCTCGGCGATCGTCGAGGTGGTCGTCCCGTTCCGTGCCGGGCGCGAGCTGGCGCGGCTGCGCGCCGAGGCGGTCGTGCTGGCCGAGAAGGTCGCCGAGCAGGGCCTGTGCCTGGAATTGAAGCTGCACCCGTCCTCGGGCCAGTTGCTGCGCGACATAGAAGCGAGCGGGGGCGAGGTGCGCTCGCTGCGGGCGCCGCGCGAGCACGGGCCGGAGTTCGTCGACGGCGAGCGCTGGTGGTGCGCGCCGGCCGAGGCCTGACGCAGCGGGCAAGCCGGCGGCGCGCGCAGGCTACGGCGCCGGCGGCAGCGCGAGCAGCTGTCCGGCGCTCAGTTGCGACGGATCGGCGAGCTTGTTGTGGCGCGCGACGAGATCGAGCAACTGCCGGTCGGCTCGGCCGTAGTGGCGGCGCACGATCGAGTACAGCGTCTGCCCCGCCTCGACGGTCCAGCGCGCATCGAGGGGAGCGGTCGGCGGTGTCGGCGCGACCGTTGGGGTCGACGCGGAGGACTGCGGCTGCACCTCTCCCTGCGGCTGCGGTTGTTGCTGCTGCTGCGGCAGCACGGGCGCGGGAGGCGCTGCCGGGGAGGGCGAGCCGGGCTCGTGCGCCGGCTTCGGCGGCCGCAGCGCGCCGCCGGCGGGCCGGCCGATCAGCACCGCGCTGGACGTGCCGACCGCCGCATTCGCGGCTTGCTGTCGCTGCAACCCGAGCGCGGCGCGCTCGCGTTCGCGGGCTTGCAGCAGCTCATCGTCCAGGCGTGCGTCCCACAGCCACACGAGCGCGAACAGGCAGCCGAGGATGCCCAAACCGATCGAGACGCGCAGCGGCCAGCCGCTCACGCCGGCGATCGTAGCGGCCGCGGCGGCCAGCGGCCAGTTTCGCGCGCGGAGGCGGCCCGCGAACCGCGCCCCGAAAGGGGCGCACATCCCGCTGCGCTCAGCTCGCCGTGCTGGGAGTGGCGCTGGGCGGTTCGGCGGCCTTCCGCGCCTCGCTGCGCCGTTCCAGCCACAGCACGACGGGGCTGGCGATGTACACGGTCGAGTAGACGCCCGAGATCATGCCGGCCAGCATCGCGTAGCAGAAGCCTTCGAGCGCGTTGCCCGTGCCCCAATTGAACACCAGCATGATCCCGACCGACAGGAACACCGTCGCCGAGGTCAGGATCGTGCGCGAGAGCGTCTCGTTGATCGAGATGTCGAGCACCTCGCTGAGCGGCTTCTTGAGTCGCGGCAGGTTCTCGCGCACGCGGTCGAAGATCACGATCGTGTCGTTGATCGAGTAGCCGATGATCGTCAGGAAGACCGAGATCATCGTGATGTTGATCTCGGCGGGCACGAGGTCGAGGTGCAACGCGACCGCGCAGGCTCCCAACGCGATCAGCACGTCGTGGAAGACCGCGACGATCGCGCCCCAGCCGTACGAGTATTCGGCGAAGCGGACGCGCACGTAGATCAGGATCGCGAAGAGCGACAGCAGCACGGCCAGGATGGCCTTGTTCGTCAGCTCGCCGACGACCTGCTTGCTGACCGTGGCGGACTCGGCGATCGGCGAGGCCAGCACGAACAGGTTCCCGGACGAGTCCTTGACCGGGGCCGCCGTCGATTCGGACTGGAAGGCCTTCTCGATCGCCAGGCGCAGGTCGGCTTGATCGGGGATGCTGGTCAACACCGCCTTGACGTGGTGGAGATTCGGACGATCGGCATCGCGCGTGACCGCGACGTCCTTGAGCAACGCGACCGCGGACAGGCGCGCCTGCACGTCCGCCTCCAGGTGCGGTCCCTCGAAGGACAGGCGCACCTCCGTCGCGGGCGGCGTCGCCGCGGTGTCGAGCTTCTCGATCTCGACCGGCCCGCGCTGCAGGATGCCGGCCAGCGACTGGCGCACGGTGGCCTCGAATCCGGCGACCTGGGCCGACTCGTCGGCATCCGAATCGGTCTTGAACGTGATGCGGAACGCGGTGTAGCCGCGATCACCGACCGCGGACTCGGAGACGGCCTTGACCTCGGAGCTGCCGATGTCGCCATCGATCTTGGAGACGACGGCCTGCACGGCGTCCCGGCTCATCGGCTCCTCGGTGCGCAGCATGACCGTCCCGCCGCCGAGGAACTCGATGCCCAAGCGCTCCTTGTTCGGCAGTGCGAAGAACAGGCCCAGTCCGGTCAGGATCACGAGCGTCGACCCGATCACGCAGACCTTCGCGCGCGACATGAACTGGTAGTTCGCGTCGGCCATCCAGCGCCCCATCTGGAAGCGCTTGAGGCCGCGCTCGAGCGCGTAGTGCACGAGCACGCGCGTGATCACGAGCTGCGCGAACAGCGTCGTGAAGATGCCGATGCACAGCGTGACGGCGAAGCCGCGCACCGGGCCCGAGCCGACGTTGTAGAGGATGAAGCCGGCGATCAGCGTCGTCACGTTGCCGTCGAAGATCGCGCTGAATGCCTTGTCGAAACCGTCCTTGGCCGCCTGCTTGACCGCCTTGCCCGATTCGGATTCCTCGCGAATGCGGTCGAAGATCAGGATGTTGGCGTCGATCGCCATGCCGATCGTCAGGATGATCCCGCCGATGCCGGGCAGCGTCAGCGTGGCGTCCATGAAGGCCATGCCGCCCAGGAGCAGGACCCCGTTGCACAGGAGCGAGATCGACGCGAACACGCCGAGCAGTCGGTAGTACGCGATGATGAATCCGCACACGACGACGAAGGCGGAGATGCCGGCCCAAATGTTGCGCTGGATGTTGTCGGCGCCAAGCGTCGGTCCGACGCGCTCCA